>PLSZ01000463.1 GCA_003164305.1 Acetobacteraceae bacterium | reverse complement strand
CGTTCTTCTTGACGATGCCCATCAACAGCACGATCCCGACCAGCGCCACCAGCGACAAATCGATGCCACAGATCATCAGCGCCGCCAGCGCGCCGATGCCCGCCGACGGCAACGTCGAAATGATCGTCACCGGATGGATCCAGCTTTCGTACAGCACTCCCAGCACGATGTAGATCACGACAACGGCCGCCAGGATCAGCCACGGCTCGGATGCCAGGGAACGACGAAATTCGGCCGCGTCGCCGGACCAGATGCCGCTGATCGTTTCGGGCATGCCGATGTCGTGCTCCGCCCGAGCGACGGCATCGACGGCATCGCCCAAAGAGTACCCGCGAGCCAGATTGAAACTCAGCGTGACGGCGGGGAATTGCTCCTGATGCGTGACAACCAAAGGTGCGACGGTTTTCTCGATCCGCGCGATCGCCGATAGCGGCACCTGCGTGTCCGCGGTACCGTTGGTCGCGGGAACGCGCATCAAATTGAGAAAATCCGGATTTTGTTGCCAGGCCGGATCGGCCTCCAGAATCACGCGGTACTGGTTGGCCTGACCGAAGATCGTCGAGACCTGACGCTGGCCAAACGAGTCATACAGCGTGTCCTCGACCGCCTGCATCGGCACGCCCAGTCGCATCGCCGCGTCGCGATCGACCACGATATTGGTACGATAACCCTCATCCTGCTGATCCGACGCCACCTCGCGCATTTCCGGCAGGCTCGCCAGCTTTGCCCGCAGCCGAGGCGCCCACAGCGCGAGCACGTCGGCGTCCGTATCCATCAGCGTGTATTGAAATTGCGTGCGACTAAGACGAGAGCCGATCTGGATGTCCTGCACCGGTTGGATATACGCCACGATCCCGGGCAGTCCGCCGATCGCCCGTTGCAGGCGGGCAATGACCACATCCGCCTTGTCGCGGTGGTCCGGCGATTTCAGCGCGATCGTCAACCGCCCGGTGTTGGGCGTGGCATTGATCGTTCCAGCGCCGACGAACGACACCACACCGGTGACGGCGGGATCTTCCCGGATGATCCGCGCCATCTCGGTCTGCAGCGTATCCAGTTTCGGGATCGAGATGCTTTGCGCCGCTTCGGTCACGGCGACCAGCACGCCGGTATCCTGACGCGGCAGAAACCCCTTTGGCACTATGATATACAACCACGTCGTGCCCACCAGAGTCGCCGCGCCGACCAGCAGCACGAACCGCTGATGCCGTAACGACCAATCCAGCGAATGCCGATAGCCGTCCAACACCCTTTGAAATCCGCGCTCGGTCCAGCGCGCGAACGAGCCCGGCCGTTGCTCCGCCACCGGGCGTAGCAACCGCCCACACATCATCGGCGTCAGGGTCAACGACACCACGGCGGACACGATGACCGAAACCGACAACGTGACCGCGAACTCATTGAACAAACGACCGACCACGCCGGTCATGAACAGCAACGGAATGAACACCGCGATCAGCGATACCGTCAAAGACACGATGGTGAAGCCGATCTGCGACGCGCCGCGGAACGCGGCGCGCAACGGAGTCTCGCCCAGTTCGATGTGGCGCACGACGTTCTCGATCATGACGATGGCGTCATCGACNNTCGACGACGAAGCCGGTCGCGACGGTCAGCGCCATCAGCGACAGATTGTCGAGGCCAAAGCCAAGGAGGTCCATCACGCCGAAGGTGCCGATCAGCGACAACGGCAGAGCGATCGCCGGAATGATGGTCGCCCGCAACGACCGCAGAAACACGAAAATCACCCCGACGACCAGGATCACTGACAGGATCAGGGTAAATTGCACGTCGGCGACCGAGGCGCGGATCGTCTCGGTTCGGTCGCTGACGATCGTCAGCCGGATCCCGTTCGGCATGGCGCGGCGCAACCTGGGCAGTTGTTGCTTCACCGCCTCGACCGTCTGCACGATGTTGGCGCCAGGCTGGCGCTGAATGTCCAGCACGACGGCGGGCTTGCCGTCGAAGGTGGCGGCGACGCGGGCGTTCTCGATGCCGGCGATGACGGAGCCGATCGCCGACAGCCGCACCGGGGCGCCGCTACCCGTGCCGACCGCCGACATCGCCGCGCTCGCGGTGCCCGCGGTCAGACCCGACGCCACGGTGCCGTTGCCCGGAGTGGCCGAGGCACTGCTGCGCCACGCGATCACCAGATCCTTATACGCCGCGGCATCCGCCAGTTGATCGTTGGCTCCCAGCGAAAACGCCAGCCGCGGACCGTCGAAACCGCCCTTCGCGCCGTTCACGTTGGCGTTAGAGATGGCGGTGCGCACGTCCTCCATCGACAGGCCATACGCGGCCAGCCTGGCCGGATCGATCCTGATCCGCACCGCGGGACGCATGGTGCCCTGCACGGTGACCCGGCCCACGCCTGTGATCTCGGCCAATTTCGGCTGCAACATGGTGTCCGCGGCGTCCGACATCACGTCCACCGGGCGCGAGTCCGAGGTCAGCGCCAGCGTCAGGATCGGCGCGTCGGCCGGGTTCACCTTGGAATAGGTCGGCGGATACGGCAGGCCCGTGGGCAACGTCCCGGCCGCCGCGTTGATCGCCGCCTGCACGTCCTGCGCCGCCGAATCCATCGAGCGTCCAAGCTGGAACTGCAGCGTGATCTGACTGGTGCCCTCGGCGCTCTGCGAGGTCATGGTCGCCAGACCCGGGATCTGCCCGAACTGCCGCTCCAGCGACGCCGTGATCAGCGTCTCCACCGTTTCCGGCCCGGCGCCGGGTAACTGCGTGACCACCTGAATGGTGGGAAAGTCCACCTCAGGCAACGCCGAAACCGGTAGCCAGTGATAGCCGAGGCCGCCCGACAACAAAATCGCCAACGCCAACAGCCAGGTCGCGATCGGCCTCGCGATAAACGGCGCGGAGATGCTCATCGGAGGCAGCGCCGGGGCGTCGCCCCATAGCCATCAGGATAAGCCACCGAAGAGAACAATGTTCGCCTCTTCCCGTCATCCTCGGGCTCGACCGGAGGATCTCTCGACGCGCCAAGGAAGTCAGAAGCCGGACACCGTGTCTGGGCCGACCAATCCTCGGGTCGAGCCCGAGGATGACGTTCGGGAGGTCGAGCATGACGTCCGGGACAAAGCCCCCTGGCGGGTCTCTGGACGGAGCCCCGACCCTTCCTCCGATCAGCCACCACGCGGCCGTGTCCCGGGCGCGGCGGGGCGAGTGCCGCCGGACGGGGCCGCCGTGTCCGGCGAGACGATGGAAACCTTCGCCCCATCCGTCAGCCGCGAGGAACCGTCGATCACCACGCGATCGCCCGGATTGACGCCACTGGTGATGACCGCGCCCAGGTCATCCTCGTAGCCGACGGCGACGTTGGTGCGATGGGCGACGTTGTCCTGATCGACGACATAAACAAAGCTCTGCCGCGGCCCACGCTGGACGGCGGCCTGCGGCACCACCGTCGCGTTGGCCACGGTATCGACCCGCAGGCGAACCCCGACGAACCCACCGGGCCACAGCGTCCCCGCCTTGTTCGGAAACGTCGCCTTGAGTTTGATCGTGCCCGTCGTGGGGTCGATCTGATTATCCAGCACCGTCAGCGTGCCCTGATCCAGCGGCTTGCCGCGCCCGGCCTCCGTCCCCTGCGCATAGGCCACCACCTCCGGTCCGGAGTTCCCCATTTGCGCCGCCGCCACCCGAGCCAGGCTTTGCTGCGGCAGGCTGAACACCACGGAAATCGGCTGCAACTGCGTGATCACCACCAACCCGGTCGAGTCAGCGGCATGCACGATGTTCCCCGCGTCCACCTGCCGAATTCCAACGATCCCATCCAGCGGCGAGGCGATCGTCGTATAGCTCAACTGCGCCTGCGCCGTATCGATCTGCGCCTGATCCTGCCGCGCCAGCGCCTCGGTCTGCGCCACCGTCGCCTTCGCGGTATCGGCCTGCTGTTGCGTCGCGTAATTCGTCACCACCAACTTCTGATAGCGCGCGAGGTCCAGCCGCGCGTTGGCCAGCGTCGCCTCATCCAGCGCCTTCTTCGCCACCGCGTTGTCCAGCGCCGCCTGGTAGACCCGAGGATCGATCCGCGCCAACACGTCGCCGACGCGCACGTGCTGGCCTTCCTTGAACGCGACCGAGACCAACGGCCCATCGACCATGGTCTTCACGGTCACCGTCTGGAATGCCTGCACGGTGCCAAGACCGTCCAGCCACACCGGCATGTCGCGCGTCACGGCCTCGGTGGCGACCACCGGAATGACCGGATTGAGTTCGCGCGCCGACTTTTCCACCGGCGGCGCGGCCGGCCAGAGCCAGATCGCCGTGCCCAACCCGGCGGTCGCCAGAACGCAAAGCAACGCCAGCATCCGTCGCCGCGTGCGACGGAGCGGCGGCGCGAGCACAGGCTCCCGGGTGACAGCGTCCATTCGTACTCCCTATGCCATTGTGTCTGTAACCCGATCATGTCGGGAAGAACCATGACGGGCAGTCATCGATTGCCGCCCACCGGCAACGCGACCCCGCCTTCTATCATACCCGGCGACAGGCCAGGAAATTTCTCCGCGTCGGATTTTTTCCAGCCGCCCCCAAGCGCCTTATACAAATTCAACAACGCCTGCACCCGCGTCAGCCGCACCTGGGCCAACGTGTCCTCGGCGGTGAACTGCGCCGCTTCCGCCGTCAGCACGGCTGTCACGTCCGCGGTTCCGGCCAACATTTGCTGCCGCGCGATCATCGAGGCCTGGCGCGAATTCTCCACCGCGATCCGCTGCAGCCGCTCCTGCTCGGAGCCATAGCGCCAGGCGGTCAGCGCGATGTCCACGTCGGTGAAAGCCTGCACCACCGACTTGCGGTAATCCGCGAGCAATTCGGCCTGACGTCCCCTCGCCTGCTCCAGCGCGCCACGCAACGCGCCGCCATCAAACAGCGGCGCGGTCAGGCCGGCGGCCAGGTTGGCGATGAACCCGCCCGGACTGATCAGCGCGTTCAACGCCGCCGCCTGGTAGCCGGCCGATCCCGTCAGGTTGACCGCCGGATAAAACGCCGTTCGCGCCGTCGTCACGTCGAAGCCCGAGGCGATCAACTGCGCCTCCGCCGAGGCGACGTCGGGCCGCCGTTCCAGCAACGCCGACGGCAAACCCGGCGCCACCACCGGCAGGCTCAGCGCGGTCAGGGTTCCAGGCCGGACAACAATGCGTTCCGGCGGTTCTCCCACCAGGATCCCGAGGCTGATGATCGCTTGCTCCAACTGGCTCTGGAAACCTGGAATATTCGCCTGCTCGCCGGACACCAGCGTTGCCTGGTTGGCGACGTCCAGCGCGCTGGCGGTGCCGGCCTGCAAACGGCCGCGAATCACCGCCAGAGTTTGTTCCCCATCCGCGACGTTGCGTTTGGCCACCGCCAACCGGTCGGCCAAAGCCAACGCGGTGAACCAGGTATTGGCGACATTGGTGATCACGGTCAGCGCCACGGTGCGCTGGTCGAAGCGGCTGAACTCCGCGGAGGCAATCGCCGACCGCCGGCGCGCCAGGTTGTGACCCCAGAAGTCGATCTGATACGCCGCGCTTAACCCGACGGAATAACTCCGGAAATCGGCGCTGGCGTTGCTTCCCGCGCCACCGCGCGCGCTGGTGGTGTCGGTTCCGACACCCAGATGCTGCCAGCCGGCCGACGCGGTGCCGTTCAGCGTGGGCAGCAACGGCGCGCCCGCGATCCGCACCTGCGCGTCGGCCTGCCGCACCCGGGCGATGGCCGCCTGAATGTCGAAGTTCTGAACACGCGCCTGATCGATCAGCGCGTTCAGTTCGGGAGATCCGAAGCCGGTCCACCAGTCCTCCGCCGGCCAGGCCGCGGCCGCCGTCGCGGGACTGGCGCGGTACGCGGCGGGAATGTCCAGGCTCGCGTCCGCCTGCTCGCCCGAACGGCCGCAATCCGCCAGGCACAGAATCGCCAGGCCGAGGGCGGCCTCGCCGAAAGTGCGTCGTGAGATATGTCGTGTCCGGTTTGCCAATCGGAATTCCATCGCCTCATGCCTGCCAGCGATGGCGAATGATCCATGGCCGTCCGTTTCCCGCGCGGCCCGGCCAGATCGTCTGGCGGAGGGCCGCGCCATGGCGATCGCGCCGCATGGGCCGATCTCCCGGAAAAGGACGCGGAGTCACCCTCAACGCCGAGCGGTCTCATAACACGCCGAATCGGCCGCGCTCAGGTGGGGGATGCAGTGGGGGTAACCGTGGGAGGATCGGTGTGTCCCCGAGCCAGATCCCTGGCGAAGCAAACGCCCGCCGATCCGGATCGGGCCATTGCCGTTCGGACGAGGGCTGCCCTCCACCTTCGCCCGCGAAGACGCGTGACGCCGCGCCCAGGAAGAGCACAAACCATCTGACGCGAACTGACCTGATGCCACGACTTTCGGCCCTCCAAGGGACACAACCGAATTTTCTCCGTTCACGCTCGGCGGGAACGAAAAGCTGCTCCCGGACAGCCGTGCCGACGCGTCATCGACCCGTCTCGAATTCTCACGCGTCACCCGCTTGCGCCCTGATTGCCGTTGTGCGACACGCCGCCCGCATACTGAGCAACACGCCCGGATACCAGGCAAACACGACAGGGAGACGCCCGGAAGGTGAGCGACACCATCCTGGAGACCGCCGGACTGACACGGGAATTCAGCGGCTTCGTCGCTGTTGACGGCGTCGATTTGCGCGTCAAAACCGGCCAGATCCACGCGCTGATCGGACCCAACGGCGCGGGCAAAACCACCTGCTTCAATCTGCTGACTTCGTTTCTGCAGCCGACCCGCGGCACCATTCACTTCAAAGGCCGTGACATCACCGGGATGAAGCCGGCGATGGTCGCGCGGCTCGGTCTGGTGCGGAGTTTCCAGATCTCGGCGGTGTTTCCGCATCTGACCGCGCT
>PLSZ01000112.1 GCA_003164305.1 Acetobacteraceae bacterium | reverse complement strand
GGTGCGGATACTCCGGCGCCGGCCGGCGGTCATCAGCGACAACAAATCGCGCCACGCCAATCGCGCCTCGTGCGCCGCGAACCAGCCGATCGAGCCCGCCTCCATCACGCCGCCACCAACTCCCCGGCGTCCTGGCCCGCATCCTGGGCGACAAGCGTCAGAAAGGTGTCCTCCAGACTGGCGTGCCCGGACCCGGCGTGGCGACGCAACTCGTCGAGGGTACCGCCCGCGATCAGCTTGCCATTGGCGATGACACCGATGCGGTCCGCCATGCGCTCGGCGACATCCAGAATATGCGTGGTCATGATCACGGCGCAGCCTGCCGCGACCCGTTCGCGCAGCACCTCCTTCACCGCGCGCGAGGAGCCCGCGTCGAGGCCGGTCAACGGTTCATCCAGGATGATCAGCTTCGGCTCGTGCACCAGCGCGCCCGCCAGCGCCACCTTCTGCCGCATGCCTTTGGACAGGCGTTCGCAACGTTCCTCGGCCTGCGGGCCCAATCCGAGACGCAGCAGCAGCTCGCGCGAGCGTCCCGGCGCGCCATCGACGGCCCAGAGTCCACAGACGAAGCTGAGGTATTCCAGCGGCGTCAGTTTTTCATAGATCATCGGCTCGTCGGACACCCAGGCCATGATCCGCCTCGCGCCGACGGGATCGGCCAGCGCGTCGATCCCGAAGACCGAGATCTGGCCCGCGTCCGGCCGCAGCAGGCCGGTCACCATGCGCAATGTGGTCGTCTTGCCGGCGCCGTTCGGTCCCAGCAGCGTGAAAAACTCTCCGGCGACGACGGTCAGGTCCAGCCCGTCCACCGCCGGGCGGTCGAACCGTTTGGTCAGGCAGCTGATCTCCAGCGCCAGCGGCGCTGCCGCGGCTTCGGTCGCGATGATGGCGGCATCCGGCACGGCGCGTCCTCCGGGTGTGACGGCGGCCCGATGTATCGAACGCCTCGTAACATTCGCGTGTCGGGCCGGGAAAAGCCTGGTTTCACGAATTTTGTGCGCCGCACCATTTTTTTCTTGACCCGTCCTGCCGGCGGGTCCATATCCTCGTTTGTGCGGTGCAGCAAAGTCGCTGGCCGATACCCAAGGTGGAGTTCAGGTGCCTAAACGGGCCTTTTTTCCACCGTAAGGAGAGATACGATGATCCGTAAACCGATCGCTTCTGACCGCGCCCGCCCGGGCAAGGACAGCGGCGTCATGGTCGATGAGACGGGGGCCAAGGTGGTCCGGATGCTCACCACGACCGCCCCCCAACTCACTTCAGACTCGAACCAAACCCAAGGAACCAAAAACATGTTCAACAATGCCGAAGGCCTCGTCGCGTTCAACAAAGGCAACCTCGAAGCCTTCACCAAGGCCGGCCAGATCTGGGCTGCCGGCGTGCAGGACCTGACGAAGCAGTTCGCCGCCACCGCCAAGGCCTCGTTCGAAGAGTCCGTCGCGACGTTCAAGGCGCTCAGCACCGTGAAGTCGATCAAGGAAGCGATCGAACTACAGAGCGGCTTCGCGAAGACCGCGTTCGAGAAAGCGGTCGCCGAGTCCAACAAGATGGCCGACGCCTCGATCAAGCTGACTGAGCAAACGCTGGCCCCGATCACCGCGCGCGTGACCGCCGCGGTTGAGACGTTCGGCAAGACGGCCTGATCTTCCCTGTCGCCAACGAGATGAAGAACGCCCGGACCGGGATGGTCCGGGCGTTTTTGATTCCGGCCGGAGTTTTCCGCTCGGCCTCGGTCATTGGAGACCGGGTCCGACAGCGCCCCTAATGCATCTGGTCCGGATCTGATCAGGCAAAGCAAGACTTCACCACGGAGAACACCGAGGACCACTGAGGGCCACTGAGAAGGAAAAACAGCGCTTCGCGCGGGCGTGCGATCCGACACCGCGCGAAGCGCTATCCTGACCTTCTCAGTGCATCTCCGTGGTTCTCCGTGTTCTCCGTGTTCTCCGTGGTAAATTTTGCCTTTCTTTCGGCCACCGATCATCCGCGACGCGGCAGGTGATGCTCCGAACCGCGGTTCGCCTGAAGCAACTCATCCAGTAGCAGCGAACATTCCGCCCGCGTAAACCGCTTCCCCTCCCTGCCACGCCAGGTTACCGTCGCCCCAATCGTGCCCGGCCCAACGCCGTGCCAGTAAAAAATGGGAGGCTTCCATGTCCGAAACCGGACCATCTCGACAACTTCGGCGCATGCAATGGGTGGCGATCATCCTGGTCACCGCCGCGATCGCAATGAACTACATGGACCGATCCACACTGGCGATCGGCAACCTGAAAATCCGCCAGGAATTCGGCCTCAACGCCACCGCCATCGGCGCGCTCGGCTCCGCCTGGGCTCTGACCTACGGCATCGCGCAGTTACCATCAGGATACTTGCTGGACCGTATCGGGCCGAAATTCCTGGTCGGCGCGGCCATGATCGTGTGGTCGCTGTGCCAGGCGGCGGGCGGTCTCGCCAGCAGTTACTTTCTGCTGATGCTGTCGCGGATCGGGCTCGGCGCGACCGAGGCACCGTGCTTTCCCTCGGCGACCCGTTCGGTCAGCGACTGGTTCGCTACCAAGGACCGCGGCACGCCCAGTGGAGTCTATACCTCGGGCGCATATATCGGTCCGACGCTGGCGCCGCCGATCCTGACCGGCCTGATGCTGGCGTTCGACTGGCGGGTCATGTTCATCGTCATGGGCCTGGCCGGCATCGCCGGGGCCGTGATCTGGTTCCTGGTCTACCGCGACCCGAGGACGCAGGTACTGCAGCCCCAGGACGAAGAATATTTGCGCGCGAACCGCACCGGGAAATCCTCGGTCACGTTACGCCAATGGTCGTCGCTGTTCCGGTTTCGCGCGATGTGGGTGCTGATGCTTGGCGCGTTTTGCACGGGGTACATCACCTGGATGTATCAGACCTGGTTGCCGGCCTATCTGGAGATGCAGCAGCACATCAGCATCGCCAAGACCGGGTTCCTGGCCTCGGTGCCGTTGCTGTGCGCGTTTTTCGGCGCGTTGTGCGGCGGATGGTTGTCCGACCGGCTGGTCCGGGGCGGCATGGGCGTGATCGCCAGCCGCCGTCTGCCTCTGGTGCTCGGACTGCTCGGCTCGGCGGTGTTCACCGGCCTGGCCGCGGTCGCCACCAGTGCCGGCATGGCGGTCGCCTGCATCTCGGTGTCGATGTTCTGCATGCAGTTCGGTATCACCTGTAAGTGGATCCTGGTGACGGCGGTGACGCCTCAGGCCTACACCGCCTCGGCCGCCAGCAATCAGAATTTCGCCGGATTTCTGGGCGGCACGCTGTCGCCGATCCTGACCGGGTTCATCGTCGACGTCACCGGCTCCTTCGTCGTGGCTCTGGGCATTGGCGCCGCGATCACGCTGGTCGGCGCGGCGCTGTTCCAGTTCGCGATGACCACGGTGATCGACGAGGCGGAGCTGGAGAAATACGCGGCCGAGCCAGTGCCGGCCTGACGTCACACCGGCAGCCGCAGCAGCTTGTCCGCGTTGCCGTGCGCGATCTTCTGACGATCCGCCGGCGACACCGGCAGCGCGTCGAGGAACGCGCGCGCCCGCGCGTTCGACGCGAACGGGTAATCGACCGAGAACATGATCCGGTCCGCGCCAAACGTCACCAGCGCCGCCATGAACGGAGCCAACGTGAAGAAACCGCTGGTCGTGATCCACACCTGATCGACGATCGTTTGTTTGACCGATCGTTTCAGCAGCGTCTTCGCCTGCGCGGCCGTTGTTTCGTCGATCCGGTCCAGCATGAACGGCAACGCCTCGCCCATGTGGCCGATGACGATCTTCAGTCCCGGATGGCGGTCCAGCGCACCGCTGAGGACAAGGCGGAGCGTGTGGATCGCGGTCTCCGCGTGCCAGCCCCAGGCCGACAGTGCCATGGTGAAGCTGAAGTTGCCGGGCAGTCCGTCGTAGTAAGCGTTGCGCACCGGCTCCACCGGAATGCCGGGGTGAATATAGATCGGCAGATCGAGCGCGGCGGCCCGTTCCAGGATCGGATCGAACGACGGATGGTCGAGGAACAGTCCATCGGTGGCTCCGTTCACCAGCACACCGTGGAAGCCGAGCTGCTTGACCGAGCGTTCCAGTTCGATCGCCGCCGCCTCGGGCGCGAGCATCGGCAGGTGCGCGAAGCCGCGGTAACGATCCGGGTGCCGCGCGCAGGCTTCGGCGAGCGCGTCGTTGTAAGCGCGCGCCAGATCGATCCCCGCCTGTCCCGGCACGAGATCGGCCCCCGGCCCGGCGACCGAAAGCACTTGCACGGTGATCCCGCTGGCGTCCATGTCCGCGAGCCGCGCGTGGCCCAGATCGGCGAGTTCGTTACGTTTGATGGTTTGCGCCCAGGGAAAGTCGGGGCCGGGAAAGCCGCGGAGCGCGACTGCGGCGGGATCGATGCCGGCGACGATTTTGGGGACCGTGTAGTGTTCTTCCAACGCGACGATGCGCATGTTGTCTGCTCCCTTGCGATGGACGGGAGCGTGGCATGGCGGCGGTGAACGCGCTACCGGCCTACGGGTCTGACCAAATTTGGTTGCCGTCCCCTTCCGCGCCGCGCCATCATCGCCAGCAACGATGGCATGAGGACACGATGGCCAGCCTGAGCGTGTGGAACCTGGATGACGACGTGCTGGCGAAACTTAAGCGCCGGGCCGTGCGGCATGGCCGCTCCGCTGAGGCGGAAGCGCGTTACATTTTGGCGCAGGCGCTCAGCGCTGAGGCGGATCTGGGCTTTGAAGACCTGGCGGCGCAGTTGCGCGCGTTGACCTCGGGGCGGCGCCATACACCGGCCGAAGTACTGTTACGCGAGGGCAGCGAGGAGCGGTGACGGCTTTCGTCATCGATGCCGGCGTTGCGTCATTCCTCCTGTCTCAGGTGAATCCGAATTCTGCCGGGCTCAATGATCCACAATGCACCCACCGGAGATCGAACTTTAGCCAACACCAGGAATTCCTGAAGCCGTTGCGACAGTGATGGCGGAGTTAACCTCCCTCCGAACTCCAGAATTACCAGGCCGGCGCTTTGCTCGGGAGGAAATCTAAGGACCTGACCAAAGTCATGGTCCAACGTGATCAGGACGCGGCCTTCTTCGGCACAGACCTTGAAGAGACGTTCGCCCGGCGCTCCCTGAAGACCCTGATCACGCACCGTCAGAACATCGTGGCCGGCGGAAGTTAGTCATTCGACACCGCGCCGGCCGATGTTCTCATCCAGCTTGATCTTCATTCATGCCACGTGCCCGAGCGGAATCGGCAAGACGCGTTCGCGCGACATCTCGGCGCCGTACGCGATCGCGGCCATGACGTCCTCGTGGGTGAGTTGCGGATATTCGGTCAGTAATTCCGCTTCCGACATCCCATCCGCCAGGAAATCCAGAACCAGAGCGACCCAAACGCGGGTGCCCTTGATGCAGGGCCGGCCGCCGCAAATGTCCGGATCGATGGAGATTCGATCGAGCAGCCGGTTCACACTGAGTGTTCCTCTCATCGGAAGCGACCGATGGTATCGGAACGCGTCTTATGGTATCATCGAATGGCGGCCGAGTCATGCGCCATCCCACCGGTGACCAGATTTGGTTGCGGCCTCTTCCACGCCGCGCCATCATCGACAGCAACGATGGCATCAGGACGCGATGGCCGGCCTGAGCGTGAGAAACCTGGAAGACGGCCCAAAACTTCGTTCGACGACTCATCGTTTCGGTGGAACCTCGAATCCCCTGGCGGTGTCGGATCGTTTCAATAGCGCATGCCCTCGCGGTAGTGATGGGGTCGGTTCTCGGTCGTCCATCGCATGCGATCGGATCGGTCCGTGACTCCCAAAGAAAGAATTAACGTGGGAGACGCAGAGGACGCTGAGCTTTGTCGTGGGTTGAGTTTATCATGTTTGAACGTTACGGAACGCTGTGAATCGGAATTAATGGCACGCCGTACACCAGTCCAGGATCTCAGCGTCCTCTGCGCCTCTGCGTCTCATGCTTATAAATACTTACTTGCTTCACGGTATCCGCGTCGCGACCTAAGCTGGCCGCCGCGCGCGGGGATCATTAGGGTGACCCGGAGACATATCGGCACACGTAACAAACTGGTGAATACTCCCATGGATCGGACCCGCGCTTCGGACGATTCCGTCAAATCCCGGCGGTCCCCGTTCAAAGAACTCGACGGCGTGGCGTTGGCCGCGCCCATCTATGTGACCGCGATCGCACGGGAGTTGCCCGCGGGCGCGCGAGGCGCGGTGGTCGGCGCCTGGCGCCATGGCGACGCCTTCGACGTGGAGTTCACGAGACCTTTCGAATGCATCGTTACCGTGCGATCGGAGGGGTTAGTTGCATAAGTGGCGGCTCGCGGAGACTGCCCTCGCCACGATTTCTGTCATGGTGCTGCACTGATCTTTTCTCAGGAAATGGTAACAGGTGATGAAACACCTGCTACTCTTGGTCCGCATCCTCTTTGAATCCAAGCCGTTCGAACATTTCCCGTTCTCGTTGGACAACAATATCAACGTAATCACGATACGCGGCGAAGAGAAGTTAGAGACCGAGGGCAGCCAGACAAATGCCCGCGAATATCTCGGTTTTCCAGTCGCCGTTGCCCTCCCACGCACCCGACTTTCCAATCCCCAGCCAATGAGAATCGAACCGAATATGATGAAACCGACTGGAACCAGCAGGTTGCCGTAGATGCTGCGGCGGGAAGTAACGCGACATGTGTGAGGCATGAGTAAGCCGATAGTTCAGCGCGGTAGGATGACGATAACGGCATCCGCCAGGCCAGAGCCGAGAAACCTTCGCAAGCCACCCAGTCCCGAAATCGCCATGACCGGTACTAACCGATGCCGGAGAATGTCCTTGCAAATCGTAGCCACCGAAACCATGTGCCATCCTAAGGCGCGTCGCCGGATCAGATTTCTGGATGCTTGGGCTAATCGCCGGGCGTTCGTTTCGGAAATTCGGCATGCCCAACACCCCTTTTTCGCTTATCGTTACGGTAGGACTTGCGTGCGCCATGCAGACGCTGTGCCACCGGAGTCCAGAGTTGTTTTCCGCCGTCGTTCTGGCCCTCGAACAGGGTCGCCGTTACGAACAGGCCAGCCCCGCCCAAATCACCTCGGTGGGTCGTCCGTCGCAACGCGCAGTCCTCGACGTCCTCACGAAATGCCAGCACTGCATCGAGCCGCTCCGGGTTGAAGAAATCAGGAGGCGGCTTGAAGAAACACCAGATTGCCAACCAAACCCATTGAAAAAGCTGGAGGTCCGGGCCGGAATCGAACCGGCATACGCGGATTTGCAGTCCGATGCATCACCACTCTGCCACCGGACCCCCGGGCGGCGCGGCCGTATATCGTGCGTCGAGGCCCACCGGGTCAAGAGCCACCAAATCATTCCGCCACCGCGCATCCCGCCTCGCCTTCGCCGCGGCATCCCTGTATAAGGCCGCCGACCCAGACAGAGACAGCCGGTGATGGCCCCCACGACCATGAACGACCCCTTCCTGACCGATGCCCGCCAGCGGATGGTGGACAGCCAGCTCCGCCCCAACAAAGTGTCAGACCCGCGTATTCTCGACGCCATGCGGCATCTGCCGCGGGAGCGTTTCCTGCCGGTCCGGCTCCGCGCGCTGGCCTACGCCGACCAGACCGTGCCCCTCTGCGGCGGCCGCGTCCTGTTGCAACCCATGGTGCTGGCGCGGCTGATCCAGGTCGCCGCCCCGCTGGCCGGCGAAACCGCGTTGGTGGTCGGTGCCGGCACCGGCTATTCCGCCGCTTTGCTCGCAGTCTGTGGCTGCACGGTCACGGCGCTGGAGGAATCGGCGCCCTTGCTGGATCTCGCGAAGCAGGCTCTGGCCGTCGTCCCCTCCGCGGTCACGCTGGTCAGCGGCCCGTTGCCATCCGGCTGGACGGCCGGAGCGCCCTACGACCTCATCCTGATCGACGGCGCGGTCCCCGCGGTTCCCACCGTCATCTCCAGCCAACTGAAGCGCGAGACCGGGCGTCTGCTCGCCATCATCAATGAGGGCGATCGCACCGGCCACGCGATCCTGGCCGAGCCGACGCCGGTGGGCGTGTCCGTCCGCGCGCTGTTCGATTGCATCGGCCCGGTACTGCCAGGCTTCGCGCCGGCGCCCGCGTTCGAATTCTGAACCGGCGGCGCCGCCGAACGCTTCGAACGCGCCCGGCCATCCACCCGCGAAACCCGCCGCGCGTTAATCGATCTGTAACACGGATGGCCGATAACCGAGGACACCGGTAGGCGCCACGGTGCAGGCGTGTATCATCTCAGCGTATATCATCAATGGCGTGAGGCCACGGTTTGTGGCACAGCTTGGCCTGTGGGATTAAACGGGGGAGTGAGCGGTGGCGGACAGCAGCCGATTCACCGAAGCTGCCTCTGAGTGCGTTGGCCGCCGAGTGCCGTTGCTTCTGAATGAGGGTGTCGCATGAGTCCGCGTTACGGTTTGTCTCTCCCCTTGTTCGCCGTGCTGATGACCGGGCCGGCGCTCGCTCAGGTCCAGCAGCCGGGACCAATCCAACTGACCCCGACGCCGCCGGTGCCCGGCATGGTCGCGCCGCCGCCCATCAACCTTCCAACGCCGCCCACGGTCAGCGCACCGACGAATTCGGCCGCGGGGCCCAGGGCAGCCGCGCCGATGCCACCGCCGTCGAACCCGACCACTGAGGCAACACCCGAAGCCCCGACGTTGCCCACGCAACCGGGCACGATGCCGGCTCCGCCGCCAACCACGACCCGGACGATTTCGCGCACCGCGTCGATTCTGGCTGTCCCCGGCTCGGCCCATTCGCAACCCAGCAACATGATTCCGCACACGCTCGCGGAAGCGCTGGCGCTGACCTACTCCTACCAGCCCGCGTTGCAGGCCGAGCGGGCGAAGCTGCGGGCCACCGATGAAACGGTCCCCGCGGCGCTGGCGGGCTGGCGGCCCACGGTGCAGCTCAGCGGCGTCGCCGGCTATGGCAACGGCCTCACCCGGTCGTACAGCTACGCATCGACCCCAGGACGCTATATCAACACGCCGGCGCAACGCGACATCGCCTCGGGTGCGTTTCAGGCGCAGGAAACGCTTTACAACGGTGGCAAGACCCAGGCGAACATCAACCGGTCGAAAAACCAGGTGAGGGCCGAGCGCGCGACCCTGATCGCCCAGGAACAAACCAGCTTCACCAACGCGGTGAACGCTTATGTCGGCGTGATCCAGGCACAGCAACAGTTGGACCTGAATCGCAACAACGAAATCGTATTGACCAAGCAGTTGCAGGCCACCAACGACCGCTTCCGGGTCGGTGAAATCACTCGTACCGACGTGGCGCAGGCGGAGGCCGCGCTGGCCGGCGCGCAGGCGCAACGGCAAACCTCGGAAGGCCAGTTGGAGTCAGCGCGCGGCACCTTCCAGCAGGTGATCGGTGTCCTGCCGCCGGCCGATCTCATTCCCCCTCAACCGCTCGCTCTGGGATTGAAAAACGAGACCGAGGCGATTGCCCAGGCAGCGACCAACAACCCGCAGGTGATCGCGGCCCAGTTCAACGACTCAGCCGCCAAGGACGCGATCGACGTGGCGTTCGCGCAGTTGCTGCCGACAATCACCTTGCAGGCGCAGGCGTTCCAGCAAAACAACACATCGTCCCAGGCGACCGCGGCCAACGGCTACCAGGTGACCGCCAACCTCGCGGTGCCGCTGTATCAGGGGGGCTCGGAATACGCCGGGGTGCGGCAGGCGAAGCAACAACAGCAGCAGACCCAACGTATGGTCGATGACGCGCGGCGCACGGCTGTACAGAACGCGGTGCAGGCGTGGGAGACGCTGTCAGCCGCGCGCGCCGCGGCGGACAGCACCCGCTCCCAAATTCGCGCCAATGAAATCGCGCTGGAAGGTGTGGAGCGCGAAGCGATCGTCGGGAGTCGTACCACCCTGGATGTCCTGAACGCGCAGCAACTGCTGCTGAACTCACGGACGACGCTGGTGCAAAACCTGGCGCAATTGGTGAACGCGTCCTACGCGGTCGCGGCGGCGGTGGGCCGTTTGACCGCGCGGGACATGCACCTGCCCGTGCCGCTGTATGACGAGACAGCCTATTACAACGCCGTCCGCGACAAGTGGGGTGGCCTCGGGGACTACGCGACCAACCAACCTGGGCGCTGACGGGACCGCGGAGCAAGAGGTCGATGAGCGGATCACAGTTGCAACAGAGCGGAGCACCGGCGGCCGGCGGAGGCGCCGACCCATCCATGGAGGACATCCTGGCGTCCATCCGGCGGATCCTCAGCGAGGAGGACCTGCCCGAGGACAAAGCGCCGCCGCCGGCACCGCCCGTCGAACAGGAGCCGGACGTGCTGCTGTTGGACGCCTCGATGCTGGTGCCCGACCAGCCGGAGCGGCACATCCCCGAGCGGAGCCATGCCGCCTCGCACCCGATCATCGCCCGCTCCGCCCCGCCGCCGGCGCCGCCCCTGCTGATCCCGCCGGAGATGACGGAGGCAATGCTTCATCCCGCCGAACCGGAACCGCCGCCGCCCCCTGAAGCGCCTGAGGTTACGCCGGCCGAACCCGCGCCTCCGGCCATGCGGGTGCCGCCGGCGGTCATCGCGCCGATGCTGGAACCGGAGCCAGCCGACAAGGTTCTGGTGGGACCGCCCCACGCGCCAACACCCGCGGAACCGGCGCCCGAGATGCTCGCTCAGCCCCAGGAGCCGCGACCGGAGCCCCAATCGGAGCAGATTTCCGCCACCTCTAAGGTCCCGGTTTTCCACGCGGCGCGCGAACCCGGAATCGCGGCCCATCCGAAGCCAGGCTGGTCCGAACCGCCCATTCAGACGGATCCCGTACCACTCCCGGCGGCGCCGGATACCGCGCGTCCGGTGCCGATGAAAACCGAATCCCGGACGCCGCCGGCGCCCGAGTTCGCACCCGCGGTGTTGGTCAAAACCGAACCGCCCATGCCGGCGGAGGCCATCCCGGCGCTGGCGGTAGGGTCGATGGCATCGCTCCGCTCGCCGATGGAACGTGTCCCGTTGGAGCCGGAAGGCCAGATGTCGGCGAGGCCGTCCACCGCCGGCCTACCTTCCCTCGTGGGCCGGCTGCCGGCGTCGCCCGTGCTGGTGCCGGTGCCACGACCCGGTCAGGCGCCGCCCTTGATCCGGAGACCTATGTCGGCGACCCGGGAATCCCCGCTGCCGCCCCCGCCCAGCCGCTTCGCGCCAGCAGAACCCGCCGCCCAGGCGCCCCCCGAGCCTTCTTCTGCTCCCTCGGCTTCCGCGCCATTGACCGCCGGGTCCGTCGCGCGGTTGCCCGTGACCGAAACTACATCACCAAACCAGACCGCCACGCCCCCCCAATCGGAGACTTCTTCCATGAGCGCTTCCATCGCCGGCCTCGCCTCGGTTGAGACCGCCAACGCGGCGGCCGGGTCGGTCACCAACCTCGTCCGCGCCCTGACCTCCGATCGCGGCACCCAGGTGTTCAGCGGCGGTCCCACCATCGCCGACCTCGTGCGCGAGGAAATGCGGCCGATGCTGAAGGCATGGCTCGACAACAACCTGCCGCCGCTGGTGGAGCGGCTGGTGCGGGCGGAGATCGAACGGGTGATTTCCCGCGCCTCGGTCTGACCACCGCCCGTCATCCCCCGGCTCGACCGGGGGACCAGCCAGGCCACATCCCGCGTCGACCAATGGCACGGTCGAGCCCCGTGGGCTTCAAGATAAGCGCCGCGAGAGGAAAACGCGCCTCTCCCCGTCATCCTTGGGCTCGACCCGAGGATCTCTCGACACGCCAAGGAATTCAAACGTCGAACAAGGTGTCTGGGCCGGCCGATCCTCGGGTCGAGCCCAAGGATGACGTTCGCGAGCCCGAGGATGACGTTCGGGGGGAAGGTTTTCCCTTCGCCGGTCTTATCCTGGTGCCTATGGGGTCGAGCCGCGCCATGACGCATCCCCGCGGCCTCACCGCGAGCAGCCACCACGGCGGACCTGCCCCGCGCCCGAGCCGCTTGCTCTGAGCCGTCTCCCGCGGCATCCGTAAGGTTCCCCCGCTCATCGCCGGGGACGCGGGAGACCACCATGCCACTCGACAAGACGTTCGCGGCCAACGAAGTGGAGCCGGCCCTGTATGAGGGGTGGGAACGTGAGGGCGCGTTCGCCTGCGATCCCAACTCGAACGCGGTCCCCTTCACCATCATGATCCCGCCGCCGAACGTCACCGGCTCCCTGCACATGGGGCACGCGCTGACCATCACGGTGCAGGACGCGCTGGTCCGTTATCGCCGCATGACCGGACGCGACGTGCTGTGGCAACCGGGCACGGATCACGCCGGCATCGCGACTCAAATGGTCGTCGAACGCCTGCTCGCCTCCGAAGGCATCGACCGCCGCGCCCTGGGCCGCGACAAATTCCTGGAGCGGGTGTGGCAATGGAAGGCGGAATCCGGCGGCACCATCACCACGCAGTTGCGCCGGCTGGGTGCCTCGCTGGACTGGCCGCGCGAGCGCTTCACCATGGACGACGGACTGTCCGCCGCGGTGAAGGAAGTGTTCGTCACGCTGTATCGCGAGGGGCTGATCTATCGCGACCGCCGCCTGGTCAACTGGGACCCAAAACTCCAAACGGCGATCTCGGATCTTGAGGTAGAAAACCAGGAAGTCCGGAGTTCGCTGTGGTACCTGCGCTACCCCATCGCGGGCGAACCGGGTCAGTTCATCATCGTCGCCACCACGCGGCCCGAGACGATGTTGGGCGATACCGCCGTCGCGGTGCATCCATCGCATCCAACCATGGCCGGCCTGATCGGCAAATTCGCCATCTTGCCCCTGGTCGGCCGCGCCATTCCGATCGTCGCAGATGAGTACGCCGACCCGGAAAAAGGCACCGGCGCGGTGAAGATCACGCCGGCGCACGATTTCAACGACTTCGAGGTCGGGCGGCGGCACGACCTGCCGATGCCCTCCGTGCTGGACAAAACCGCGCACATAACGCTGGCGGAAATCGCCGACGCTTTGGTGGCGATCGAGGGAGTGGCCGATCCGGAATTCGTGCGAAGCCTGGACGGCAAGGACCGTTTCGCCGCGCGCAAGGCGATCGTGGCGGAACTGGAACGCCTGGAACTGGTCGAGAAAATCGAGCCGCACACGCACCAGGTACCGCACGGCGATCGCGGCGGCGTGCCGATCGAGCCGCTGCTGACGACGCAGTGGTATTGCAACGCGGCGGAACTGGCGAAACCGGCGATCGAGGCGGTGGAAACCGGCAAGACCGTCTTTGTGCCAAAACAGTGGGAAAATACCTTTTTCGCCTGGATGCGCGACATTCAGCCCTGGTGCATATCGCGACAGTTATGGTGGGGACATCGCATTCCCGCGTGGTACGGGCCCGATGGCTCGGTGTTCGTCGCGAAAGATGGCGACGAGGCATCCGCTTTGGGGTTGATTCATTACGGTCGCGTCGAGCCGCTGACCCAGGACGAGGACGTGCTGGACACATGGTTCAGCTCCGGCCTGTGGCCGTNNACGGTCTACATCCACGGCCTGGTGCGCGACGAGCGCGGCCAGAAAATGTCGAAGTCCAAGGGCAACGCGATGGATCCGCTGGAACTGATCGATCGTTACGGAGCCGACGCGCTGCGCTTCACCATCTGCGCCCTCACCGGCCCAGGACGCGACGTCAAACTGGGCGAGTCGCGGGTAAAGGACTTTCGAGGTTTCATCACCAAACTCTGGAACGCCGCGCGCTTTCTGGAAATGAATGACGTACGCGTCGATCCGGCGTTCGATCCGGTTGCCGTTCGGTCGCCATTGTGCCGTTGGATCCTCGACGCGGCGAACGCGGCGGTCGCGGAGGGCACCGGTGCGCTGGAGGCATACCGGCTGGATGAATACGCGCAGGCGGGATATCGTTTCGTCTGGAACACGTTCTGCGATTGGTTCCTGGAGTTCGCCAAGCCCGCCTTCGCCGGCGACCCGGATCAGGCGGCGGAAACGCGCGCGACGGCGGCGCATGTGTTCGGCGTCATACTGCGGCTGCTGCATCCCGCCATTCCGTTCGTCACGGAAGAGTTGTGGCATCGTTTCGGATACGGCGCGGAGTTCACCTTGATACGTGAGGCCTGGCCGTCATCGGTGCCGGTGGCGGACGCCGAAGCGGCGCGGGCGGAACTGGATTGGGTGGTACGGCTGATTGGCCTGGTCCGCTCGGTGCGCACTGAAATGAATGTGCCGCCGTCGGCGCTGGCGCCGGTGCTGCTGCGCGATGCGTCCCGTTTATCCATGACGCGCGCGGAACGGTGGATGGAAGCGATCCGTCGCCTGGCCCGGGCCTCCGAGGTGCGGGCGCTGGACGGCGCGATTCCACCGGACTCGGCGCAGGCGGTGCTGGATGAGGCGACCGTCGTGCTGCCTCTGGCCGGCCTGATCGACCTCGTCGCGGAACGGAAGCGGTTGGGCGGCGCGCGCGACAAAGCGCTCGCGGAAGCGGAGAAGGTCGTGCGCAAACTGGAGAACGCCGACTTCGTGGCGCGCGCGAAGCCCGAGGTGGTGGAAGAAAATCGTGAGCGCCTGACAGCGTTTCAGGCCGACGCCGCGCGCCTGGAAGCGGCCCTGGCGCGCATTGGCCAGAACGATCCGCCATGAGGCCGGACCGCGATTGGCGTGCCGGCGCCTCGATCAGCCTCCACGGGCGCCGATGAAAAGGCACCGTTGATTAAACGTCATGGTCCGCTCGGCCGGACCATGACGGGGGATGTGCGGCAACCCGCTGCTCGCCATGCTATCCAGGCGCCTATCTGTCAGACGCGATGCGAGCCTTCGGCCAGCGAGCGCAGTCCCGTCACATCCTTGATCACCACGTCCTGCGTATTGGTGACTTCGATGAGTCGCTCGTCGCGCAGTTTTTTCAGCGTGCGCACCACCGTTTCGATCGTCATGCCCAGATAGTCGGCGATGTCGCCGCGGGTCATCGGCAAAACAAAACCGCGCGGCGCGCGCTCATCTCCATCAGGATGCCCATTGGGAACCACGGGCGGATGCCCAGGGGCCAACCTGGCGCGCGCCATTAAAAACGACGCCACCCGCTCGCGCGCGCTTTTGCGGCCCAGAAGCAGCATTTGTTCCTGCGCGGCGACCAGTTCGGTGGAGGCGACTTTTAACAAACGTTCCTCCATCCGCGGGAAATCGCGCATCAGCGCGCGCAACGCGATGCGCGGAAAGCGGCAATACCGCACGGTGTCGATCGCTTCGGCGCTGAACGCGTAAAAGTCGGAGACCGCGAGGCCCAGAAAGCTGCCGCCGTTGGCGAAACCGGTGATCTGACGGCGTCCATCCGGCAGTAACTTGTACAATCGCGCGGTGCCGCTGACGATGTTGAAGAACGCGGTGGCGTCGTCCGCTTCCTCGATGAACAGCGTGCCCGGCCGCGCGACGCCACCGATCGCGACGGCGCCCAACCGCGCGAGGTGCGCTTCCGGAATGGCGTCGCAAACGCTCGCCCGGCGTACTCCACAGGTCGCGCACGGGCGCCCCGAACCCGAAGGCCTCAGAACGATCGGGAACTCCATGACAGCGTTCATGACTGCTTCGCCTGGATGCGTTCGCCATTTCTTAACGTTTGGCACGCGATGAGCGCGTGCGTGGCAATTGAACGCTGCGCCGTTCTGGTCAGGAACCAGGGAATCGGGCGGTATTTTTGCGTTAAAATTCAAGGGCCGAAGTGAAACGCGGGACGATTGGCGCGGATGCTACAGTTGAGACGTGGTTCGATTGACGATCACGCCTCGCCGGCCGTGGGCGGCAGCCCGAGCAGCATCCTGCCATACGGCACCATCCCCAGATGCCGCGAGACGACCGTATGCGTGCTGATCGTCACCATGTCGCGCCACAGGCTTTGCAGCGGATCCGTATTGTAGACGGTGCGCGCGCCGGCGAGTTCCGCCAGCCGTTCCACCCCTCGCCTCGCCTGCCATACGGCGAAGGCGATGTCGCGGCGGTTCCGCGCTACCGCCTCGGGCGAAATGGCGGCACCAGAGTTGACCAGCGCCAGGGTCTCATCCCGGCGCGCCCGCATGATCAGGGCAGCGGTTTCGATCTCGGCCGATGCCTCTCCCAGTTGCTGTTGCACAACCTCGGAGGCGCCGACGGCATGGGTGCCGCGCGAGACCCGGCCGAGCAGCGAAGCCGCCACCAGGCGCAACGCGCGTCGTGCCAGGGTGAAGGCCACGCCCGGCAAGGAGAACGGCACCAGCAAACCGCGCGGCGCCCGCGGCAGCGTGTAATCGGGATGCACCAGCGCGCCCGGCGTCGTGCCGTCGTACAGGTCGCGCAACAAAACGCTCCGGTGGGTGGGGATGAACACGTCGTTCAGCACCAGCGACCGGCTGCCGGTGCCGCGCAGCCCGAGCACCTCCCAGTCATCGACGATCTCGATCTGGCGCATCGGCACCAGCACATAGCGCGTCGGCGTGTTGCCGGCGCCGTCCTCGCAGCGCGCCCCGACGATGGCCCATCGCGCGTGCAGGCACCCGGAGGAGAACGGGAACCGCCCACTCAGCCGCCATCCCCCCTCCACCGCACGCGCCGTTTCCCTGGGCGCCAGCGAGGACGAGGCGACGGCCAACGGATCCTCGCCCCAGACGTCGATTTGCGCCTGCTCCGGCATGCAGGTGATGATCCACTGATGCTCTGCGAGGACCGCGTAAACCCAGGCGCTGGCGGCACAGCCCTCGGCGAGGGTTTCGATGACGCGGGAGAACACGCCGAAGCTTGCCTGATGACCGCCGAAGCGGCGCGGCTGCATGACGCGCAGGATGCCGGCGCGGTGGTAGTCGGCGATCGTCGCCTCGGGCACGCGGCGCTCCGCCACGGTGGCCGCCTCCCGGCCAGCCAGAGCGGGGATCAAAGCATGGGCCGCGTCGAGCAAACCGGTCGTTTCGTGCGTCATGTCGTTTCGTGCGTCATAGGGAGATCGTTCGGCGCGCCGTCCGGGCCTGTCAAGCGCGGCCGGATCGGGTCCGGCCGCAAGGGGCGCCGCATCGGGGATGAAAGCCGGACGCGGATGATGACTTGACCCGCCGCCCAACCTGTCGTTCAACCCGCCGGAGTGAGCCCGTAGCTCAGTTGGTAGAGCACGAGACTTTTAATCTTGGGGCCGTGGGTTCGAGTCCCACCGGGCTCACCAATGAAAACAAGAATTTAATCAACATTTTCAAATTGGTTTCCGGCTAACAAGCTACGGTGGGTAACACAGACGGCCGAACGCATCGTTGGCGAGGATGTCCCGCGCCTGTTCGAAGGGAAAAGTCGCCACCGAGCGGGAGGCGGCGCAGACGGCGTTCCAGGCGGCTCTGGTCGGGCGACCGGTACGATCGACGCTGCACCGCCAACTCCGCGGCTTCTAAAAGCAACCGACCGCGGGACCCGGGGATCGAGGACTACTTGCTGGCGGCCGTCCTGCGCGGCGCGCTGGCGCAACGGCTGGCAAGACGGCCCTGTGAACAGTGGTGCCGCCCCGACGAGGCGTGGGCGGCAACGGTCGAGCGGTTCGATCTCCGTCCGGCGCTTCGCCGGCAACGAGCTGATCGTGCCGCGGCGTCCGCCGGGCTGCCCGTGTTGTCGTGACACCGGCTTCCGAGGACGCCTCGCGGTCGCCGGGTTCCCGCGGCCGGATGAGAGGTTGGGCCGCATGATGGTTGAGCGCGTCCGCGATCGGGAGATCGAGCGTGCCACGATCATGGCGGGCATGGTGTCCATATTCGAGAACGGAGTTCCGGCCGCGCTGGCGGGAAACACCACCACGGAAGAGGCGGTTCGCGCAGCGTGGGCAACGGGGCGCTGATCGGCATCCGGGCCCACCGCCGTAGTCTGAAGGACCAAAGCAACGTCGTATCCTACTGACGCGTGGTTCGGTAGTCCAACGGTTGCTCGCGCACTGACGGTCGGCATCCATGTAGGGATCACCGCTCCCGACTCGGTACTCTGATTGCTCTCCATCGCTCAGCCGGCGGCACCACGTTGAAGGTCATCGACGCGGCGCGGTTTGGATCCGCCTATTGGATGCAGTGTGGCGCGTGGCGGTGTCTTTTGCGAACTCCGCACCCAAACCTCGCACTGGTCCTGCTCAGCCTGGCGTAAGATTCCGGCTCGCCGCCGCATGACTACGGCGATGTCCTCATTGCCAAAGTGCCGCGGACTGTCGTCAGACGCGCGCGGCGATAAGCATCCGCCGCCATTTTGATTGCCTCGGCCTGCGTCGGATAGGCATGAATGACCCGTGCGAGCGCACGTAAGCCGACCCCGGTGCTGATCGCGAGCGAAAGTCCGCCGATCATCTCTCCGGCATGGCGCGCGACCACGGTGGCGCCCAGAATTCGATCGGTGCCCTGTTTCACATGGATCTTCACGAATCCTTCTTCTTCGCCGTCGGTCACCGCGCGATCGACGTCATGCATCAGAACCGTGAAGGTCTCCACCGGTATGGATTTCTCCCACGCCTCTCGCACGTAAAGACCGACATGAGCGATTTCCGGATCGGTGTAGGTGCACCACGGGATCGTCATCGCACTCAGTCTGCCGCGGCCCCGGAACAGGGCATTCGTCATCGCGATACGCGCGGAGGCCTCGGCGGCATGAGTGAATTTGTGCTCGAGGCATACATCGCCCGCCGCGTATATCCTTGGGTTGCTGGTTCGCAGGAAGTCGTCGATATGGATCCCGGCTTCGGTGTCGTACAAGATGCCGGCAGCCTCAAGACTCAAGCGTTCGACATTGGGCGCGCGACCAATGCCGACCAGGATTTCATCGACGGAGACGCTGAACCGTTCGCCGGCGCATACCATGTCGACAACTTTTTGTGTGCCCTCCCCGCGAACCGCGACCACCGTCGTGTTGAGGTGGATCTCAACGCCATCCCGTGCCAGGGCCTCCGACAGAATCTGGGCCGCGTCGCGCTCCTCCCTGGGCAGAAACATTGGGTCGTCCTGCGCTATGACGACGTAGGATCCGAAGCGGCAAAATGCCTGCGCCAGTTCGCAGCCCAGAGGGCCGCCGCCCATCACCAGCAAGCGCCTCGGACAGTCGGCCAGATCGAAGACAGTTTCGTTGGTCAGATAGCCGGTGTCCTGAAGCCCGGGAATCGGCGTGATCAGCGCCCTCGCCCCCGTCGCGATCAGCGCCTTTTTGAAACGTAGTACGTTATCCGCCACCGCGATGGTGTCGGAGCCCGCGAAGCGAGCCTCGCCAAAATACACGTCGATGCCGGCCTCGCTTATTCGACGTGCCGAAACGGCCCTGCCGAGCCGGGCCCGTACCCTCCGCATGCGGTCCATCGCGGCTGGAAAGTCGATGGCGATCGTGTCCGGCGTCCGACTGCCGAAACTCGCCGTGCCGCGCATATCGGCATAAATACGCGCGGTTCGGATCAAGGCCTTCGACGGTATGCTCCCGACGTTCAGCGAATCGCCGCCGATCAACGCGCGCTCCACAAGGGCCACCTTCGCGCCCCGCATCGCCGCTCCGCGCGCCGCGATCAGACCAGCTGGGCCCGCGCCGATGACAACGAGATCATATCTGTCCCTGGGTCTGGGGGTGTGCCAATCGGGCGGGCGAACGTCGTCCATCAACGCGCGACGGACGCGATCGCCAGGCGGCGGTTCATCGTGACCCGCGGCGCGGTCTCGCGGCACCGAGGCATCCGTCATGACAACCAGCCGCCGGTGAATCCGGCGCGGCGCAGACCCGTTTGGATATAAGGACACCGCCGCATCAGCTTCCAGATCAGCCCCGAGCGATAGTTCTCGATCATCAGAACGAGGATACCCTGGTCGAGCCCAAAGCAATCCTTTGAGATCCAGCCGGAAGGGCCGTCGCCCGGCAATGTCGGATTGAAACCGCCTGGCATTCTCGAGTCGCGGAACATGTCCGGATAATGCGCGCGAAAATGGCGCAACGCCCGCAACGCCAACTCCGGCGCGAACGGTAGCGATGCCACCGCCGCGCCGGGACCAATCGTGCCGTCATCGGGCCCATAAGGCACGCCGCGCGCGCCATAGCCGAGAAAGTGACGGTTTCTGCCATCGATTTTCAGCATTTTGAAGCCCGGCCCGTCGCTCGCGGTAAGGCCCCAACAATCCTCGCCGTGGCCACTGAATTCATAAGGATTGCGCCGTGCATACTCCCGTTGAACNNCGGCTGTTCGCGAAATAGTCGCTGTCCTTCTCTCGCATGAAGCGGTCCCGAATACCGTCGAAGTCGATCCAGGCATGCGAAAACTGATGAATGAAAAGTGGCCCGGCGTAGAGGAACTCGTAACCGTATATATTCTCCCATTGGTAGGTCGCCGTCCACGCGGTGAAGCTTTCGTTCGGCAGAGGGTGCGATGGCGATGCCAGGCCGAGAACGTAGAGAATGATCGCCTCGTCATAGCCATCCCAGCCGTAGTGCAAAAATCCGCTTTCCGGCTTCCATCCTTGCCGCGCCGTCGCCGTGCCGCCGCGTGCCCACCGCCAATCGATCCGCCGGTAGATCGTATCGGCGCATCCGCGAATCTCCGCCTCTTCCGGTGTGTCCGCGTCGAAATAAACGCTCGCGGTCAGCACACCCGCGAGCAGTAGCGTGGTGTCGATCAGCGACAGTTCCGACTTCCAGGCCCGCTTGCCGGTTTTCATGTCGAGGAAGTGGTAATAGANNGTGCGTGCCGCCGCGTCCGCTCGGGTCATCCAACCACGCTCCACGGCAACCGGATAACAAGACAGAGCAAAGCCCACGACCGCGATGCTGGAGGGTGCTCCGGCCCGGCTCGTATCGGCGACCAGACCGTTCTCGGAATTGAATTGTTCTATAAAATAACCGAATGCGGCGCGTTGGAACCGATCCAGCAGATCGTCGTCCAGCTCGGCGGACGCGTCAGCCGTCGTCGATGCTGTTTCCGGCATGGGCTCCGCCGCGTTGGGTGCGATCACGCCAAGCATAGGCGGCCGCGGGTTCAGGTCCATAGACTCGGAATATACTTAGGCCCTGTCAGGAATCAACCGCTC
>PLSZ01000375.1:14704-15154 GCA_003164305.1 Acetobacteraceae bacterium | reverse complement strand
GTGCCAAAGGACCGTGACGTGGTATCGGAAGGCTTACAGCGCGCGACTGTTGGTCGGCACGGCGTGGTAGTTAAAGAAGCCGCTCACGACCTGCTTCAGCCACCGCCCCTGTTCTGGGACTGGCTGGTGCATGCGCCGCCGCAGTTCCTCCTTCACTTCCAGGAGTTTGGCCTTCATCCGATCGCGCCGGGTCTTCCGTTTGACAAGGAAGTTGCCCTGGCGAGACGTTCCACAGATGAAGGTGAAGCCAGGAAGGTGAAGGTTTCCGGTTTGCCCAGGCAACACCGATCGCGCCGGGCCGCCGCGTGGCGGCCAAACTCGATCAGGCGGGTCTTCTCCGGATGCAGCGCCAGCGCGAACTCTTCCAAACGTTCCCGCATCGCATCGAGGAACCGATGGGCATCGGCCTCGTGCTCGAAGCCGACAACCGTGTCATCGGCGTATCGCACG
>PLSZ01000375.1:0-14690 GCA_003164305.1 Acetobacteraceae bacterium | reverse complement strand
CACCGTCCCATCTTCGAGCACACCAGGTGTGAGTTGAGTGATGCTCGTGTCAAGCCCGAGCATGATGGTGTGGGACGCGCGATGGTCAAAATGAGGACCGCTGACGCTCCTTTTTCATCCGACCCACTCCGATCGCCCGCCGCGCGCTTCGCCAGCGGTAGCTTCCCTCGGCGGTTACGGCTCACGGAGCGGGAACCCGAGGCCGCCGGCAGCGTGGTCAGGGAGCGACAGGCGGCGGCGGGGGCGCACCGAATTACGCCGGCGAAATCGAGTTGGAACGGTTTGTCCCGCAAATTCACCGCATGTTCGCCCTGACCATCAACGTACGCGGGAAAACCATCACATTGGCGCCAGCCAGGCGACCCGGTCCGTCATCAGGGGAGTGACCCCGCGATCTGATCAGAAAGAATACAGACGGTGCTGACTCACAGCGGATTGCTTTTGGAACACTTCGCGCGCCTGGCGACAAACATCGCCGGTACATCCTCGGCGATCGTCGGGGTACTGGGCCGACGCAACGAACTCGGCCTGAGGCATGCGTCGTACGGCCTGTCGCGTGAGCAAATGACCACGATCGAGGAAATCGAGGACGTCCTCGATTGCGGCCACAGCCTGACGGTCATCCCGGACCTGACCCAGGACGAACGCTTCGGCGCCGGCACGCCGTTGTTCGAGCGGCATGGCTTCCGCTTCCTGGTGCACATGAAGCTGATCTCCCCGGGCGGGGAACGGGTCGGATTCCTCTTGTTGCTCGATGAGGCCACCCGCCCAGAACTGACGGGCGAGCAGGTGACGACTCTGGGCCACATCGCGAGCATGGTGATGGCGGATCGCCAGCGGGAACAGCGGCATCTCCACCTCATGCACGTCGCCGACCGCGCGCTGCGGGTCGATCGCATGCTGCGCCTGGTATCCGAGGCGGAGTCCTGCGCCGATGCCCTCACCAACCTGCTGGAAGCACTCTGTCATTTCCACGGCGCGGCGGTCGGCCAGATCTGGCAGTTGATCCGGCCCGATAAGCCTCTGGTCGAGATCAGCCGTTATCACCACGATCACCAAACAGATTACGACTATCAGTCGCTCGAGCCGCTGATCACCCTGAACGAGATGACGGCGGACGCGATCCGGCGCAACAAGCCGCACGCGATCAACTTCACCCAGTTCGAGGGCTTCGAGGAGCCCGTCGATGTGGATGGCAGCGGGTTCACCGGCCACGTGTGCATTCCGATCTGGGCGCAGCAGCAACGCTTCGGCATTTCGCTCGCCTTCACCACGGAGAACTCCAATCTGGAATCGGTGGTGGGCGACATCACCTCTCTCGGGGATACGATCCGGCCGGCGCTGATCCAGAAGGTAACGGAGGAGCGCATGCGCTTCGCCGCCCATCACGACGATCTGACGCAGTTGGGGAACCGGCTGATGTTTCAGGAACGGTTGCGCAAGGCGATCGCGGCGGCGCGCTCCGGCAAGCAAAACTTCGCGCTGCTCTGCCTTGACCTGGACGGGTTCAAGCTGATCAACGACACCCACGGCCACGGCTTCGGTGACAGCCTGCTGGTCGGTGTCGCGCAACGCCTGCGGGAGAGTGTGCGAGAAACCGACACGGTCGCCCGTATGGGCGGCGACGAGTTCGCGATCATCCAGGTGATCGACAGTCAGCCCGATGAGGCGATCGCACTGGCCAAACGGCTGGTCGAAACCGTGACCCAGCCGTTTGAACTGGCCGGACGGCAGGCGCTCGTTGGCGTTTCGGTCGGCATCTCGCTCTATCCGAGCCATGGCGAAAGTCCCGACCTGTTGTTGCGCAACGCGGATCAGGCGCTGTACCGCGCCAAGAAGGCTGGTCGCAAAACCTGGTCCCTGTTCGATCCGGAGATGGAAGTCAGCAACCAGGACCCATTCCTGGTCGAGCAAGACCTGAGGGACGCCATCAGCCGCGGCGACTTCACGTTGGCGTATCAGCCAGTGTGCGACGCCAAATCCCTGCACATCGTGGGGTTCGAGGCGTTGCTGCGCTGGCGCCATCCGTTGCTGGGTCCGATCCAGCCCGACCTGTTCATCCCGCTGGCGGAGAAAAGCGGCCTGATCGTGCAGATTGGCCGTTGGGTGCTGGAAACCGCCTGCGCCGACGCGGCGAAATGGGATCGGCCCGCGTTGCTGTCCGTCAATCTCTCGCCGCTGCAGTTTCGTCAGCCGGATCTGCCCGAGCAGATCGCCGACGTGTTGAGCCGAACCGGCCTGCCCGCCTCACGCCTCGGGCTGGAAGTAACGGAAGGGCTGCTGCTCGACGAATCCGAACTGGTGCTGCAGACCATCCGAACGCTTCAGGGGCAGGGCATCCGGATCATGCTCGACGACTTCGGCACTGCCTATGCCAGCATGAACTACCTGCGCCGCTTTCCGTTCGATGGCATCAAGATCGACAAGTCGTTCATTCGCGGCATTTGCAGTGACGAGGTCACGCTGGCGATCGTGCAGGCGATCCTGTCGCTCGCGGCGAGGCTGAAGCTCGTCGTGGTCGCGGAGGGCGTGGAAACCGAGCGCGAACTCAATGTGCTTCGCAAGCTCGATTGCCGCTTCATCCAGGGCTATCTGACGGGCCGCGCGACCGACAATCAACAAGCCAACGCGTTGCTCCGCCAGTCCTGGGCCGGCGATGCCGGCAGCGGGTTTGCTGCCACGGGGGAATGGAAGCAGGACCAGCGCGACAGCCCCCTCATCCAGGCCAGCCTGCCCGGGTAGCGCGCGCCGGCTCAGAGCATGATCGCTTCAGTTGGCAGCCTGTCGGACTTACGGCGACGCCCAACAATCGTCGCGTCAGGTCGTCGTTCCACTCTCGTCATCCCCGGGCTTGACCCGGCCATCAGTCGCCGCGAATCTGTTAGAAGTCGTGATATTCCGCGGTCGCTCCAGCGCGGACCGCCAATCCCATTACGCCCCGTCACGCCCCGCGCCGACCTGGGCAGGCAAGCAAGAAAGCAAGAATAACACGGATTACACGGATTAAGATAAAAGCCACGGATTTCACGGAATTTTTTATATCGCAGCCCATCTTGCCCATACGGCATTCGCGACACGCCTCGAGGTTTGTGAGCGCCGGCAATCCAGACACGTTCCGTGTAATCCGTGTTATTCTTATCAATCGGATCACACAGCAGGCGCCGCCGTAACGCGTCGATCCGCCCGCCCGCCCTCACCCCGCCGCCTTCAGCGTCCGAGCCACCGCGTCCCGGATCTCCCGCTGCTCCGCCGGATCGAGACAATCCAGCGGCATTCTTCTGGTATCCGCGTCCGACGGCGTCGCCTCGATCGCCGGCCCGGACGCCACACCCACCGCACGGAGCGCCGACGCGATCTGATCCACCCCCGGCGCCCCCACATCCGGCGCCGCATGCCCGCCAATCTGGGCTGGCGCGACCCATCGCGGCGCCGCCGCCGCGGTTCCACCGCCCGGTTCGGCGGATCGCGCACGGGCGGCCTCCACCACGGCGGCCGGGGGCATCGGCGCGGCTTGCATCGCGGCGATGCCGGGCAAGGCCTCGTTCGCCGCGTCCGCTGACTGTCCCGGCGCCGGTTTGTCCGGGCCTGGACCGGGTTCCGCCGCGATCGGCTCGGGCTGGGGGGCCGGGTCAGGCGGAGACGCCGCCGGATGCATCGCATCGGCCGACGCGGGCTTTTCCTCCGCTTCGGGCAACGGCCGGGCGAACGCCAGGGACTTCTCCGCCCGCTGCTGCATCCTCAGCATCATCCCCATCGCCGCCAGGACCATTTTCCCCGCCGAGAGGATCCCCGGGCGCGCCTTCAGCTTGACCGGTTCCGCCTGGCCGCGCAGCAGATCTCTCGCGCCGTCGTGCATCAGGTGGTCGTAAACCACGCATTGACTCGCCAGCATCGCCTCCAGCGGATCGCGCGGGTTAAACGCCATGGCCGTGCAAACCGTGGTTTGCTTCAGCGAGCTCTGACGGAGCGGCGACAGGTCCGGCCGGTCGGCGACGGTGTCGAGCAGGCCTCGCATCATCTCCTGGACGATTTGTTCGTAGCCGAAAGCCGGAGTGGGTTGCATCGGGGGCGCCTTGGCGTGGGGGGTCGTTGGCGGCGACTGTTAAATATAATAACAATTCGCGTCAAGGAAGAAATTCAGCCGGTCGGGCGGTGCGCGGCGTGCCCCGTCAGCGGCCGATGCCTCGGGATCGCGGGAACGGGGCAAAATCGGGAAGGGTGTTTGGGGATCGGCCTGAAACAGGAGCGCGCTGGTCAGGACAGATGTTCGCGCAACGAACTTCAGGCGGCGGGTCGTTCGCGAAACTTGCGTCTTTGCAAAGTCATAGGCAAAGTTGATGACTGTGCAGGGTCTTGTTCGCTGGTTGTGGCGGATAGGATTCGATCTTTATACGCAAGAGTGCTTTCGCGGTCAGACCTGGGTATCCCCATGGGGTTGGGAGCAAGCTTGCCTTATAATGCAACCTTGACTTACAAAGCAAGTCTCCATGCGTTGTGCGGGAAGCCAGGGCTAACCGAGCACAGGCCGCGCGCCAATCGCTTGCGGGGTGATATGTGGAGATATGTTTTTTTGACGCCGGAACGTGTGGCTTGGGCTAAGGGACCCCGTCAACGCATTCCCAAGTCTGACACAACTCAGGCAAGCCCTGGAGCGCGAACAGAGGCTAAGCTGAGAAGCTATTGCGATGGCTTTCCAATGCGATGGAAGGACCTGCATACCGCGCTACCTCATGAGCGCGGTGTGTGTGAATTCAAGACCGTTGATGTGCGGATATTCGGATGGTTTCCGGATAAAGATTACCCGATTCTGCATGCCGGCGAAGATGCACGATTGCCGCACGATGATATCACGCTCTACAAGCCGTTCATTGACGCGACCGCTGACCATCGCGATGCTCTTCCCCCAGGCCTACCAGGACCTATCGTGAGCAAGGAGTTGGCGGATGTTGTTTCAAATAGAGCCTGATCGCTTTGAGAGTGCGTACGCAGATCTTTTGGAGCGCATCCAAAATGCTATTCAGCAGACATATCATGAAGAACAAGAGGCACATGGGCTAACAAAAACCGCCATAGCTGATGCGTTGGGTGTGGATTTGAGTGTCGTGAGCCGCCGACTGAACGGCATAGGGAACATCACGCTCCGAACCATATCCGATACATACACCGCAATGAACAGAGAGCCGTTATCGAATTTTGTGCCTCCCCGTGCCGCCATTGAGGAAAATGATGACTCGAATCAACATCTGACGGACTGGCCCGCCAAGGTCATGCCCACGCCAAAGGAGACTGAAACTCAGTCAGGGGAAAGCGTGGCAATGTCCGTTTCGCCGAAGCCATTTATCGTTGAAAACAGGATAACTAATGTAGAAACCATGTACCCTTGCGGTACAGGTCCATCCGGTTCGCAGATAAGATTGCGCGCTGCGGCGTGATGCTACCTCGCACCGCGTTCTGCATATTTTGTGATGACGCGCGGCAGGAGATGGGCGACAAAATGTCGTATATGGGGGTCCTGCCTCCGAACTTGGCTTTTCCGGATAATCCGCCGCCGACGTTCAACTTTTGATCCCGAAGCTTGCTATAGGCCTATGGATACTCACTGATCGAGAAGATAAATTTGAGAGACTTACTATTTCTGTTAACATCCCGCCGGGCCAGACTGAGATATTGAGATTCGACGTACCGCCAGAGCAGATCGGATTTCAGGGGATGGCGCAGGATTGGTCACAGCGAGTAGGACTTCAAATGGTGCTGCCATTTATTAATTTGGCCATCCCCTGCGAAGGATTTGTCGAGGTGAATGTTGAAACGGAACGAGAGAAACTTCACGCTGGAAGCTTGCGGCTGGTTATTCCCGGAAGACCTGACCTGATCGTTGCGCGGAACGAGATTGCTTCTTCCTCCACCGTTTCTCTACAGCTTTCCGAGCAATCTCCGCCCGCCGCTCCGGCGTCAAAGCCTCGCGCCTCGCGTCGCCGCCCTTCAAACCGCCGGACCTGGCGAATTCCTGAGCCAGAGTGACACACAGAAACTTTCGGACCACGCTACGATCCAGAGTTATTCCGGAGGTCGTAGTATCGACTCTTGTAAGCGGCCGTCGTCATGGTCCGACCTGACCAGGTTGTCGGCGTCAACGTGCTCGTCGCGCGAGATGGCCCGTCGAGCCTGGCCAGGACGAACGAACCAGCGAGGGTCAGTACCGACTCCGAGAGCGCAATTCACGCTTCCCGACCGTTCCGCCTCAGGCGATTACGCTCAATCGGCCGCCCGCAACCGGTACCCGACGCCGATTTCCGTCAGAATATACTCGGGCCGTTCCGGGCGCGGTTCCAGCTTCTGCCGCAGCGCGCGGATGTAAATGCGCAGGTACTGCACGTTTGAATCGTTGTGCCAGACCTCGCGCAGAATGAAGTCGCGGGTCAGCACCTTGCCCGCGTGCTGCACCAGCAACCGCAGCAGCTCATATTGCCGCGGCGATAACTGCACCGTTTCCCCGCGCACGGTCACGACGCGGCGAACCAGATCCACCGCCAGGTCGCCGACCTGAAACACCGGACGCTCGCCCTCGCGCATCAGTTGATGCCGTTGCGCGACGCGCACGCGCGCGATCAGTTCATCCATGCCGAACGGCTTGACCAGATAGTCGTCGGCGCCNNCCCGCGCCAACAGCTCGGAGAAGGCAAACGGTTTCACCAGATAGTCGTCGGCGCCAAGCTCCAGTGCCTCGACCTTCGAGCGTTCCTCGCCGCGGCTGGACAGCACGATGATCGGGATCATCAACCGCATCGCCCGCAACCGGATAATGATGTCGAGCCCATCCATGTCTGGCAGCCCGAGGTCCAGCACCATCAGATTGGGCGATTCGCGCTCCAGGATTTCCAGCGCCGCGCGGCCGGTTCCCGCGGTCAGCACGATATAGCCGTGGCCGGTCAGGCCGGTGCGCAGGAAGCGAACGATGGCTGGCTCATCGTCCACGACCAGAATCTTCAAAGGGGCGGAGCCCGGGATCACGCTTCCGGATCCGGCAGGTCTTCCGTTTCGGGGATGGGGAAACTCATGCTGAACACCGCGCCGCCCCGGTCCGTCCGGTTGCGCGCCGAGATCCGGCCGCCCATCGCTTCCACATAGCCGCGGCAGATCGCCAGCCCCAGCCCAATCCCTGGGCTTTGCGGCCCCTGACGCCGGCCGCGGTAGAACTTGTCGAAGATCCGCTCCAGCTCGGCGGGGCGGATCCCATCGCCTTCGTCGATCACCTCGATCGTGACCCGGTCGTGATCCCGTGCCGCGCGCACCAGGATCGCCGAGCCGGCGGGCGTGTATTTCGCGGCATTGTCGAGCAGATTGAACAATACGTGCTCCAGCAGGACCTCGTCGCCGGCCAGCAACGGCAGGTCCGGTCCGATTTCGACATTCACCCGATGGGTCGCCAGATTGGCGCAGCGGTCCAGCGCGACGCTGACCGAGTCCATCAGATCGATACGGCTGGCGGTGGCATCCGTGAGGCCGGATTCCAGCCGGGTCATGTCCAGCAGGTTGGCGATATAGCGGTCGAGCCGCCGCGCCTCGCCCTGGATGGATCGCGCCAGTGCTTGTTGCGTGGCTTCCCCGGGTACCTCGCGCCAGTCGGCGAGACTTTCCGCGGCCGCCATCACCGAAGACAGAGGCGTGCGCAGGTCATGCGACAGGGAGGCCAGCAGGGCGGCGTGCAATTCCTCCCGTTCGGCCGCGCGGGTCGCCAGTGTCAGGTCGTCGGCGAGATCGATCCGGTGCACCGCCTGCGCCAGCAGATCCGCCAGTGTCCCGAACAGAGCATCCGTGTTGGGGACCTGTAGCTTGTCCAGCGCTTCGCGGCCGACCGCCATCACACCCACTTTACCAAGACCGGTTCGCATCGGGACCATGAGCCATTGGGAAGAAATCGGTACCGGCACATCGGCGCCGGCAAGTGGATCGGTCTGCAGCCATGTTTTGACCTTGGCAAAATCCATGCCAGACAACGCCGTATTGGCGGTGGCCGCGGCCGGGTACACCGCGAGGTTACCGTCGTCCGGCAGCACGATCAGCACCGGAGCCCGCAGGAGCGCCCTCAGCCTCGGGACCGACGCATCCATCACCTCGGGCAGCGTGGCGGCGCCGGCGAGTTGCCGGCCGAATCGGTAAAGGTTCTCCGCCACTTCCGCGCGGACGCTGGCGGTGACCGCCTGCGCGCGCGCGTAGGCGGCGAGGTTGCTGACAATCAACGCGGCGGTGGCGAACACCGCCAGGCGCAGGACATCGTCGGGCTCGGAGATGTCGAGGCTGTAGAGCGGCTGCAGGAAAAAGAAGTCGAACGTCAGCACGCCGAGGACGCAGGCGAACAGCGACGGCAACAGCCCATAGGCGATCGCGGTGAGCATGATCGCGATCAGGAAAGGCAGTACCAGGCTGCCGACCAACAAATAAGGCCGCAACATCCAGCAGATGCCGGCGGCCAGCGCGACCAGCATGGCGGCGCTGAAATAACGGCGAGGCCCAGGCTTTTCCTCGGCCCGCAAATCCAGCACGCCGACTGGCAAACCCGCCCAACGGGAGGCTCGAAGGCTGTTTGGGCCGTCTCCCTTATGGCGGCCGAATGGCGTCAGGGAGCGGAATTTGGCGATCCAACCGCCTCGCTTTGCTTCGGGCCTGAACCAGGGCGGCGTGCCCATCAATCCCACCATGACGAGAGAAAGCCGCGAATCGGCCGTCCGTCCGCCGGCAAATGCCCCTTTTAGCGGTGACTTTGCAAGGTTGAGCCGGCCTTGCCCGGACGGAACGTGCGTGTCAGGCATTTCGCTCACACGCCAAGGGGAGCCGCCGCGTTCGGGCGGGAGCGCGGGTGTCCGACCAGGCGGCCGGGAACGCCGTGTCGAATGGCCGGTGGGCGCGACCGGCCCCGGTCCGGCTGGTGCCGTTCAACATGGCGTCCCGGCGTCTGGCGGCGATGCGGCCGATACGGACAGCGAACGGCGCCCGATCGGCAAACGCCCGCGCATGGCGGTCAACCGGCGCGATACCGGAACGGTACGGAAAATTAACAGACTCCGGCGCGCCTTCGCCGCGAGCCACGCGGGCGCCTTCGCATCGCGCGATCAGGGGCCGCGAGGCACCAAATGCGAGATATATGAGTTGTAGCGATCGCATGCTCCGCACCTATGTGGGCCCCCGTTGCGACATCGACACGGTAGAAACCGGCCTCACGCATCAGTTTTGGTCACCTTCGGCCTGTATGCGGCAGAGCAACATATAAAATCCATTCTCTGAAGCGGACTATCTAATATAAACAACCTATATAGTACTTTGAAAATAGCAAGATCCCGTGGCCGGAATTCAGGAGTGGCATGAAACAAGGCAGAGTGAACGCCAACGCGCCAGCCCATTGACGTTATCTTACACACCCATATACGCCATGGGCCTTGAGCAATATATGATTATATATTTTATAATATAATTCATATCATAAAGAATATATATGGTTTCGACCTGTTCCAGGACAAGACCCCGAACGCGCCGGGAAGCATCGCGTTTCCTTCCTATGGCGTGAACGGTCCGTATGGCGCGTATCGCGATACCGGCAACCGCCGCCAGTCGCGCGAATGGGCGATCCTGAACGACACGGTGTATGAGATCGACAAACACAATGCCGTCGGCATTCGGAACGAATATCACGACGACATGAGCGGCCAGCGGACCGGCTGCAAGACCGCCTATTATGAGGCGACGGTCAGCTGGCGGCGCTATTTCTCCGACGACGTATATGTCCGGCCGGAAATTGCCCATTACCACGCGTTCAACGCCGCGGTGTTCAACGGCGGCCGGCGGAAGGACCTGCCGATGGTGTCCTCCGACCTGATCTGGCGCTACTGACCGGCCAGATTCGCCGGCCATATATTGGCCCGGCCACCCTTGTATAAATCACAGATGGCGCGAACGCGCCTGAAATAAAGAATCCATATAGGAATGGCCTGTCGGGATATGTTATCGCGTATCGAGAATTCGGATTGATACGAATTCACGCATTCTGGCGGGAAATACATCAGCGCTCCGTACAGAACTTAAACATCAAAAACCGTGTGATATTTACTGGAATATATGAAAATATATTTCATGTGTCGGCCGCCAGGATGGATTTTATATTAACTTACCGATACACAGTGTTTCGAACGGGAACCGTACCGTGAACGTCATGGTCGCATCACCTGGCCCAGGGTTTGCAGAGTACCAGGGCGCTCCCGCCGGACGAAGAGCCGGCGGTCATTTTCACCTGCCACGACCGAGCGATCGGATCGCGATCGATCAACCATGAGGAGATGATGTCTATGCATCGCCTGACGAAGAATGCTGTCCCGCGCGCGATCCCTATCGGGAGACTCGTCATACGTCCGTGACGTAAACCGGATCATCTCAACCAAATTCCTTCGGCCAAACCTGGTGCAATCCGGGAACGGAGAAGGCTGTGCGATCCGCCACGACCGAGTGATCGGATCGCGATCCCTTAAACATGAGGAGATGATGCTTATGCATCGCCTGTCGAAAAGTGCCGTAGTTATATCGGGGGTACTGGGTGCGACTTCAATGGCGGCGGTGGCGCAAACCACGCCCGCGCCCACGATTTCCATAGCACCCGCCATCACGTCCGCGCCGGCGCCCGGGGCTTCCACAGCATCGGTGCCGTGCACCGGGACACCGGACCCGTATGCGAATTACAACTGTCTGGACGCGTATCTCGGCGACAACCCGTTCACACGGTTCTATCGCTATTACGGGCTCGAAATGGGTCAGGCGGGACCGCCGAGCGACCCCAACGCGCCACCTTCGAGGGTTGATGGCTGGCCCAGAACGCCGCAGACCACGCCGCCAATGCCGTTCACCGAATGGCCGTATGGCGGCGCAACGGCGATCGGCGTGACACGCTCCGGTTCGATCGATAGCCCGCTGATGACCGCGATCGCCAACACCGGCCTTGGCCGTTGGATGAACGAATACGGGTTTCAGGTCTATGGCTGGATCGATCCCGGCTTCAACTTCAGCAGCAATAGCCTACGCAAACCAGGCGGCAACGCGCCAGTCTCCTATGCGTACATCCCGAACACCGCGCAACTTGATCAGGTGGTGCTCTACCTCGATCGTTTCCCGGACACCGTTCAGAAGGACCACATCGATTGGGGTCTCAGGCTGTCGGCGATTTATGGTGAGAATTACCGCTATACGACGTCGTACGGACTCGCGAGCTATCAGCTGCTGAAATACAACGCGGTCAACGGCTACGACTTTCCGATGCTGTATGGCGAGGTGTACATCCCCTGGGTCGCCCAGGGTCTGATGCTCAGAGCCGGGCGCTATATCTCGGTGCCGGATATCGAAGCGCAGTTGGCGCCCAATAACTACACTTACACTCACTCTCTTACCTATACCTACGATTGCTATACTCAAACCGGAATCAACGCCACCATCAAGTGGTCCGACCACTGGACCACGCAAGCCGGGATATCGGGCGGCTGCGAAGCGTCCCCGTGGTCTCCATACGCCAAGGTGACGGGAAACCTCTGCGTCGCCTATAGCTGGACCGAGGGCCGCGACAGTATCTATGTCTGCGCCAACTCCATCAACGACAGTAAGTACAGTTACAATAACCTGGCCGCCTATTACACCACCTGGTATCACAAGTTCGGGAAGACCAAGTGGCATACGGACTGGGAAACCTGGTATCAGTACATGAAGCAAACGCCCAACGTCAATAACCCGGCCGCGGCCTCGCTGCTGGTCGTGAACTCCAACGGCGCCCAGTGCAAGAGTGCCAGCCAGGTTACGTGCTTTGCCCCGGAGTGGGCCACCGTCAACTACGTCGCCCGGCAGATCGGCAAGGACGCCCTGATCTTCCGCAACGAGTTCTTCGACGACATCGTGGGGCAGCGCACCGGCTTCAAGACCCGGTACAGCGAGCATGGAATCGCCTGGAATCACTGGCTGGGAAGCACGGTGGTGTTTCGTCCCGAAGTCCGCTACGAGGTGGCTTACGATGCGCCGGCGTACGATTCCGGCCTGAAGCGGCACCAGTTGATGGCGGCCGGCGACGTGATCTGGTTCTTCTGAAAACCAAGACCGGGGCGCGGCTATCCTGGGGCCGCTCCGGAAAGTCAGGCCGAAAGGGAATCTTATGCCGTGGACGGTTTCCGCAGTGCTGCTGCTCTTGTGGTTGATAGGGATGGTGACGGTTCTGCACGATCTGCCGATCTATGGGAATTCGGCGGATGACGACGGTTCCACGGGGCGAAGCGGCATCGACGATTAAGCGCGCGGAAACCGGCCCGCGGCGGCCGGCGCCTGGTCGGTTTCCGGAAGCGGGCCGTCGGTCACACGTCCCCGTCGCCGCGGACATTCCCTTCCACCTCGTTCACGTCGAGACTCCTTTCCCCGAAGTGGTTCTTGATGCCGTGCCAGCCAACAGGTGCACACGTACACCTGGGCCGGACCGCGCGGGTGCACAATAGAACGGGAGGGTTCTCACATGGAATTCCGGACCGCGGCCACGCGCCGTGGCTTTCTTTCCGGGGTGGCGATGGGAGCGGCGGCGCTGGCGGCGGGCTGCAATCGCGCCGGGCACATGGATGAGGCGGGAGGCGCCGCGGGTTTGGCCCCGAGCGGTCCGTCGGATGTCACTCTGCGCATCGGTCCGGTGCTGGTGGATATTGCCAAAGACCACACCATCGGCACCGTGGGATACAACGGCGCCGTTCCCTGTGCGCCGATCCGGCTGCGCGAGGGTGTCCCGGTAACCGTGGATCTGTTCAATGACACCGATATTCCCGAACTGGTCCACTGGCACGGGCTGATCGTTCCGTCCAACATCGACGGCGCGGAGGAAGAAAAGAGCATGATGGTGCCGGCGCATGGACGGTTGCGCTACCGCATGACGCCGGCACCCGCGGGCGCGCGCTGGGTGCACTCGCACGTGATGTCGATGTCGGACGTCAACCGCGGCACTTACACCGGTCAGTTCGGCTTCGTGTATGTCGAGCCGAAGAGCAACCCCGGGCAGTACGACCGGGAGATCTTCCTGGCCACGCACGAATGGGAGCCCTTCTTCACCACGGCGGAGATGGAGGAAGAGCCCGACGCGGAACAACTGGCCCGCATGGCGGCGCAGAAGAAAGACCAGACGCCCAACGGGTGGGAGATCGGGTATCAGCGCTTCACCATCAACGGCAAGTGCCTGGGTTTCGGCGAACCGGTGCGCGTCAAAGAAGGCGAGCGCGTGCTGTTTCACTTCCTCAACGGCAGCGCCACCGAGAATATCCAATTGGCGCTGCCGGGCCACGTGTTCCAGGTGGTAGGCCTGGATGGCAATCCCGTGCCGCGGCCGCAGCCGGTCGAGGTTCTCGAGCTCGGCACGGCGGAGCGCATCGATGCCGTGGTGGAAATGAAGAATCCGGGTGTGTGGATCCTCGGGACTCCCATGGACGATGATCGCAAGAACGGCATGGGGATCGTGGTGGAGTACGCCAACAAGAGCGGCGCACCGCGCTGGATCAAGCCGGCGAAGAAGCCCTGGGACTATACTCTTTTCGGCGAGAGCCGCCCCACGCCCAACCCCGACGAAACGATTCCCCTGACCATCGGCAAGATCAACGGCGGCACCGGCGGTTTCAACCATTGGACCATCAACGGAAAACGTTACGAGGAGCAGACCGAACCGCGCGTGCTGCACAAGGGCAAGCGCTACCGTCTGGTTTTCGACAACCAGACGGATGACGCACACCCGGTTCACCTGCACCGCAACAGCTTCGAGCTGACCAATGTTCACGGCAAGGCGACGGCCGGCGTGATGAAGGATGTGGTGCTGCTGAAGGGCTTCAAGAAGATCGAGGCGGACGTCACCCCGGCCATGGAAGGCCTGACGCTGTTCCACTGCCACCAGCAGTTGCACATGGATTACGGGTTCAAGATGCTGTTCGACGTGGTATAGGGCGGCAATCCACCTTATTGCTTTCCGCGCAGGTGCAGAAACAAGGACAAGTACCGCTTCACGTTGCTCGTGATCAGGAATTCTTCGCGCACGTGCTCGTGACCTTGCGCTCCCAAGCGTGCCGCCAGTTGCGGATGGGCTAGCAGATATCGGACCTGGTAGGCCGTACCTTCCACCGAATGCGCCAGCAGCCCGGTGTGCTTGTGCACCACTTGCGCCGGGATCCCCCCGGCGGCCGACGCCACCACCGGTTTCTTCTTCCACAACGCTTCCGCCACCGTCAGCCCAAAGCCTTCTCTCAGGCTTTTCTGTATCACTATGGTGGCCGCGGTCTGCAAGGCATTCACCTCCAGCGGGCTGTCGGGAGGCAATTCCAGAAGATGGATGTCGGGGTCGCCCGCCGCCGCCTCGCGCGTTTCCTCCAGCACCGCGGCCCCTTCGGGGTCGTCGTCCGCCGTGCCGCCGGCCAGCACGAGTTGCAAGGCCGGNNGTTGGCAATCGAAGTATCGTTTCACAATGCGATAAGCCCGGACAACTCCGACAGGATCCTTGAGCCGGTCGAAGCGGGAAATCTGCACCAGCAGCGTCCGCCCGGGGTCGATCCCGTAGCGCTCCAGCACCGCCCGCACGAAGGCCGGCTCCAGCGTGCGGTTCTTGTCGGCCAGCGGATCGATGGACGGATAGAACAGGTACTGCGGACAAGGCA
>PLSZ01000227.1 GCA_003164305.1 Acetobacteraceae bacterium | reverse complement strand
ATATGCAACAATGGATGATCCAGCTCCGGCGGCTCTTTCAAAAAAACATCGAGGCCCGCGCCGGCGATGCGACCGGAGCGAACCGCGTCGGCCAGAGCCGGCTCATCGTGGATCCCGCCGCGCGCGGTGTTGATGAAATACGCGGTCGGTTTCATCAGCCCGAACTGCTCCGCGCCGAACATGCCGAAGGTCTCCTTGGTGCGCGGACAATGCACCGTGACGTAGTCGGAACGGCGCAACAAATCGGCCAGCTCGACCTTTTCCCCGCCGCGTGCGCTGATTTGTTCGGCGGTCAGATACGGATCGTACGCCAGGATCGTCATCTGAAACAAACCCCGGCACAGTTCCGCCACGCGCGTGCCGATATGGCCGATCCCGATAATGCCCAGTGTTTTGCCGCGAATGTCGTTGCCTTCGTAAAGCCGGCGATCCATGTTCTGGATCGTGCGCATCGCTTTTTCCGAAACCGCGATCTTCTTCGACAGCGACAGGATCAAACCCAGGGCGTGCTCGGCGACGCCTTCCTTGTTGGTGCCCGATTGGTTCAGGACGATGACGCCCGCTTTGGTGCAGTCATCGACATCGATCATATCATATCCGGCGCCGGTGGAACTGATCGCCAGCATGTTTGGACAATCCGCCAGCAACGCGGCATCGCCGAACCATGGCTCCCGCAATTCGGTGCGTGGCTGGATTTGATAACCATGCGCGCGGCGCATCTCGGTCAGGTTTTCATCGACCGGCGCCGCGTATTCCAGCCGTACGAGATCCAGATCGTCGCGGCCGCTGAGGATCGTCACCGCCGCCGGGTTCATAAAGTTCTCGAAATAAACCAAACGCGGAATGTTAACCGGCATCGCTGCTCCCCCTTATTCGCCCGCGCGCGGTGCTGTCACCACCGCCCAATCTCCTGGGCTTATCCGCGGCCTGGCGCGCGAACAAATCGTCCCTGCCCGCACCGCCGTCCGGCCGCCCGTATCAGTGCGCCCTGTGGAACGGCTTGTCGCCCTTTACGGTCACGCGGAACCCGGAACGAACCTGTGGGAAGTAGTCCCACATGGCGATGTGCTGAACGCAACGATTGTCCCAGAACGCGACACTGTCGGGCTGCCAACGAAACCGAACCTGCCAGTGCGGACGGGCACAATGCTCATACAGAAACTCCAGGATCGCCTTGCTCTCCGCCGGCGGAACGTCCTTGATCGCGACGGTGAACACCGGGTTGACGAAGATCGCCTGCTTGCCGGTGACAGGGTGGGTGCGAATCACCGGATGTTCCGCTCTCGGAAAGGTCTTCGGCGTCGCGTCGCCGATCAGGTTGTTGGTGCGGGAGTAATTCGGTGCTCCGTCATGGATCGCGGTCAGCCCGGACAGGAACTGCCGCATTGGCGCCGACAGCGCGTCATAAGCCGCGTACATGCTGCAAAACAGCGTGTCGCCGCCGGTCGGCGGAATGGTCTTCAAATTGAGGATCGAGCCCATCGGCGGCTCCGGATCGCAGGACACATCGGAATGCCACCGCTCCCCGGCGATGCGCTTCGAGTTCGCGTCGGCGTAAACCGGCAGGATTTCCGGGTGCCCGTCCGGTCCCTTGGTGTTCGGATGGATCGCCAGTTCGCCAAACAAGCGCCCGAACGCCTTGTGCTGATCCAGCGTCAGTTTCTGGTCGCGGAAGAACAGTACCTGATGCGCCATCAACGCATCGTGCACTTCCTGGAACTGCTGATTCCCCAACGGACGGGAGAGATCGATGCCGGAGACTTCGGCGCCGATGGTGGGCGTGACCGGCGCGACCGCGATCGTTTCATAGGTCATGGCTCGTCTCCTCTGTTCTGAGCCCAGCATGCCCGTTCCGGAACCGCGCGGCAAACCTCTCAAGGTTCGCGCTCAGTGCCGCGAGACGCGTGACCCTGCTCAGACGTTGAAGCGGAACAGCAGAACGTCGCCGTCCTTGACGACATACTCCTTGCCCTCGATGCGCAGCTTGCCGGTTTCCCGGGCGCCCGCCTCACCGCGACAGGCGACGTAGTCTTCGTACGCGATCGTTTCGCACGCGATGAAACCGCGCTCGAAGTCCTTGTGAATGACCGCGGCGGCCTGTGGCGCCTTGGTTCCCTTGGTGATGGTCCAGGCGCGCGTCTCTTTCGGACCGCAAGTGAAATAAGTTACCAGCCCGAGCAGATCGTACCCGGCCCGGATCACCCGGTCGAGACCGGAATCGTGCAAGCCCAGACCTTCAAGGAATTCCGCCTGTTCTTCCACAGGAAGTTGCGCGACCTCGGCCTCGATGGCAGCGGAGACAACGACGCAGCGGGCGCCTTCGCTTTTCGCGCGGACCTCGACGGCGGCGGAGAACGCATTACCGGCCGCGGCGGCCGATTCCTCGACATTGCAGACGTACAGCACGGGTTTCGAGGTCAACAGTTGCAACCGCCGCACCGCTTCCTCCTGTCCCGAAGGGATCGCCGTGCGCGCCGGCCGGCCGGCCTGCAACGCCGCCACCAAAGGCTCCATCAGCGCCACCGCGGCGATACTCTCCTTGTCCCCGCCACGCGCCTTTTTCTGAGCCGCGAGCAGGCGTTTTTCCAGACTGTCCAGATCGGACAGCATCAGTTCGGTCTCCACTACCTCGGCGTCGCGGGCGGGATCGATCGAGCCTTCGACATGCGTGATGTCGGTATCCTCGAAGCAGCGCAGGACGTGGATGATGGCATCGACCTCGCGGATGTTCGCCAGGAACTGATTGCCCAGACCCTCGCCTTTCGAGGCCCCGCGCACCAGGCCGGCGATATCGACGAACTCGAGCGATGTCGGCACGATTTTGACGGATTTGCCGATCTCGGCGAGCACGTCCAGCCGCTTGTCGGGCACCGCGACGCGGCCGACATTCGGTTCGATGGTGCAAAATGGATAGTTCGCCGCCTGCGCCGCGGCGGTCGCGGTCAGCGCGTTGAACAGGGTGGACTTGCCGACGTTCGGCAGACCGACAATCCCGCAGTTGAAACCCATGAGCGTCCCCGGTGGCTAAGGTCTGAGCAGCGCTCGGGGCGTTGCCCCGAGACCCCACCAGGAGGCTCTGCCTCCTGGACCTCCGCCAAGGGCGATAGCCCTTGGAACCCATTAATTGGGGGGAAATGAGGAGGGGGTGCGACCGGACCTCGCGAGGTCCGGTCGCACCCCCTCCTCATTTCCCCCCAATGGATAGAGTCCAGAGGGCCTCGCCCTATGGCGGGGTCCAGGGGCAGCGCCCCTGGCGGGTCCGCGGGCGGAGCCCTCGCGCTTCCCAGCCCCGAACGATCGTCCTAACTCGCCAGCCTCGACGCGCACCCGGCTGGGCAGGAACCGTTCCACGAGATACAGCGGCCGGCGTTTTGTTTCGTTGAAGATACGGCCAAGGTATTCGCCGATGACGCCGAGAGTCATCAGTTGGATGCCGCCGAGGAACAGCATGATGGTCAACAG
>PLSZ01000231.1:21867-27748 GCA_003164305.1 Acetobacteraceae bacterium | reverse complement strand
CAAGGGTTTGGATGGCCGGTATTACCCATCAACTTCCTTGGTACGCCAGAACGAGTCCGCCATCGTGGCGGCGAGCCCAATGAACTGCGTCTGCACCCAATCCAGGAACTCATGCAGTCCACGGCTGAGGATTTGTTCGATCGTCTGACCCATGATCGCCGCCCGCAGATCCTCCAGCTGTTCCAGAACGCGGTTGGCGCCGCGCAGACCATAGCCTGACCCAAGCTGCGACAGATACAGCTCGATCTGATGCACGCTCAGCACGATCGAGCGCGGGAACGAGTGGTTCAACAGCAGGAACCCGGCGACCGCGGCGGGCGTCATGCCGCTGGGGTAAACCCGGCGAAACGCATGATATCCGGCGGCGGCGCGCAACAGCGCATGCCATTGATTGACATCCTGCGCGCCACCGATATCGCGGACTGAGGGCAGCAGCGTATGATACTTGATATCGACCAACCGAGAGGTTTGGTCGCCGCGTTCCATGTATTTGCCGATCGAATAAAAAGCCCAGCCCTGATCGCGGAAAAACGTTCCTTCGGTGATACCGGTGTGGAACTGGCAGCCTTCCTTCAGGAAATCGCAGATCCGCGAGACATCCGACGGCCGGGCTTCATCGGCCATCAGTTCGCGGGCGCGGTTATAAAACATGTTGATCTGCGCCCACATTTCGGTGGAGATCATCGGGCGCAGCGTGCGGGCGTTTTCTCGCGCGGCGAACAGGCAGGCGGAGATCGAACTCGGGTTTTCGCGGTCCGTCAAATAGAAACGCAGCACGGTTTCGGGGGTCGCCTTCCCGTGCTTTTCCAGAAAGCGTTCCTCGTCCGCGTTGATCTGCACGATCGAAAGCCAACCCGACTGATCCGCGCCGTGCCGCACGAATGTTTCCGTCACTTCCAGGATGCGCGCCAGGTTTTCCACCCGCTCCATGTACCGCGCCAGCCAGAACAGGCATTCGGCGGAGCGTGACAGCAGAAATGGCCCGCCGCGGCTGATACCGTTGTTCCGGTCCCGCGCCTCATCGGCGGACTGCTGTTGCGATTGCGATTGCGCGGCGGCGCCCGAGGTTTGCCCTTGCGACTGGGACTGCCCCGTCGTTCCGGCGTTGAACGGCTCGCTCATTCCAGCACCCATGTGTCTTTGGAGCCGCCGCCCTGCGACGAATTGACNNAGCGCCACGCGCGTCAGGCCGCCGGGCAACACCCAGGTGCTTTTTCCGGTCACCGCGAAGGGCCGCAAATCGACATGGCGCGGCGCCAGCTTGCTGCCCATCAGCGTCGGCGAAACCGACAATTTCACCACCGGCTGACTGATGAAATTGCCCGGATCGGCGATCAACTTCAGCCGGAACTCGGCGCATTCCTCGGCGGTGGCGCGCGGTCCGATGATGATGCCGTAGCCGCCCGATTCGCCCACCGGCTTCACCACCAGCTCCTGCAAATGATCGAGTGTGTAGGCCAGACCTTCCGGCTCGGCGCAGATATTGGTCTGCACATTGTGCAGGATCGGTTCCTCCGACAGGTAGTATCGGATGATACGAGGCATGTAGGCATAGACCGCCTTGTCGTCGGCGACTCCGGTGCCGACCGCGTTGGCGATGGCGACGCGGCCGTTGCGCCACACGTCGATCAGGCCGCGCACGCCCAGTTTGGAATCGGGATTGAAGACGTCGGGATCGAGGAAGTCGTCGTTGAGCCGGCGATAGATCGCGTGTACCGGCGCGAGCCCGGCGGTGGTACGCATCCAGACGCGGCCGTCCTCGACGATCAGGTCCCGGCCTTCGACCAGCGGCACGCCCATCTCGCGCGCCAGGAAGATGTGCTCGAAATAGGCCGAGTTATAGATGCCGGGCGACAGCAGAACGACGCGCGGCTCGGCGTCGCCGGAAGGGGCGATCTCGGACAGCGCCGTATGCAGGCGCATCCCGTAATCGCCGACATTTCGCACCGCGATGCCATCGAACAGGTCGGGAAACATACGCGCCATCATGTGGCGGTTTTCCACCACGTAGGAGACGCCCGACGGGGTGCGGGCATTGTCCTCCAGGACGAAAAAATCGCCCTTTTCGTCACGCACCAGGTCGATGCCGCAGACGTGGACGTAGGTGCGGTGCGGCACGTCCAGGCCGACCATTTCCGGCCGGTAGTTGGCGTTCCCCAGAACCAGCGACTCCGGAATGACCTTGTCCTTGAGGATGGCCCGGTCGTGATAGATGTCCCACAGGAACGCGTTCAATCCGGCGACGCGCTGCTTTACCCCGCGTTCGATATGATCCCATTCCGGCGCGGTCAGAATGCGCGGCACCAGATCGAACGGCAGGATGCGGTCGATCGCGTCGCGGTCCGAGTAAACCGTGAAGGTGATGCCGAGATTGTAAAGCTCGGCTTCGGCGATTTCGGCGCGGCGGCGCAGATCGTCCGGCGCGACATGGCGTAACCGGCGCAGCACCTCGGCGATGCGCGGGTCGCGCGCGGCGCCATCGACCATCTCGCAGTAGTAGCCGCCGGCATCATAAGCTTCGAGCAGGCCGGGAGGGTCGAGCAAGCCAGGCGGCGGGACGGTGGGGGTGGTCATGAGGGCGATGGCTTCTCGGCGGTGGACAAGGTGAGTGTAGCACAATGCGGGACTGGCACCATGCAAGACACAGGCCACCGAAAAGCGTTTGTCATAAGGGTTGACGACGCGATCCTGGGCCGCGGTCCCCCGCCTTTCGCGGAGACGGGGGTGACGCGCGCCTCGGTCAGCCGAGATGTTTGGCGAAGAAATCCAACGTGCGCTGTTGCGCCAGATCGTAGTCGGGCTTGCTGTAGCTGCCGCGTTCGTCGCAGCCGAAGCCGTGGCCGGCGCCCTGGTAGACGAACACTTCGACCTTCGGCTGCGCGGCGCGAACCGCGTCGACGTCGGTCATCGGAATTGAGGCATCCGTCTCGCCGAAATGCATCTGTACTGGGCAATTCGGTTTCTCGTCCTTGGTGCCGGCGATCCCGCCGCCGTACCAGGTCGCCGCCGCGGCGAAGCTGGTGCTCCGTGTGGCGCCCCACCAGGCGACCGTGCCGCCAAAGCAATAACCGACGATGCCGAGCTTCTTGCCCTTGAGATGAGCGGCGGCGGCCTCGACATCCAGCATCAGTTGTTTGTCTTCCAGCTTCATGCGCACGTCGCGGCCCTTGGCGATGTCTTCGGCGGTATAGCCGACCTCGAAGCCCTTCTGGACACGGTCGTAAACAGCCGGCGCGACGACAGCGTAGCCGGCGGCGGCGAACCGGTCGGCCATATCGCGAATGTGATGATTGACGCCGAAGATCTCCTGGATGACGACGATGCCGCTCGTCGCGTCCGCCGGACCGGCGACATAAGCGTCGAACGTGAAACCGTCGCTCGCTTTGAGCTGAATGGTTTGTCCCATGGTAGCCTCCCTTTTGAACAGACTGAACCGCGCGGTCGCGGGCCGCGCAAGATGGCGGTCCGGGGCACGTGGATCAACCCGTCCATCGATGAATATCCGACTCAACAGGCATGGCCAGCGAAATGATCGGCCTGACGACGGTGCGAGCGTTACAGACTGTCGGTGGCCGGCGTGGTTGAATCGCGGCCGGGAACGGCACATGGTTTGCCTCGCCGCCGATCGAACAGCGGCGGAGAGCGTGAGTGGCCAGGAGGAAAACCATGGAACTGAGCGCGGCCCAATTGGCACAGTACGAGCGGGATGGGTTTCTGATATTTCCGGATTTGTTTGCTCCGGCGGAGATCGCGGTGCTGCGTCAGGAAGTCGCCCGGCTGTCGCGGATCGACGCCGAGGAGGTCGTGCGCGAGCATACCGGCGGCGTGAAGAGCCTGTTTCGCGTGCATGAGGAAGACGGACCCACGCGGTCCGCGCCGTTCCGCGCTCTGGTGCGGACGCCGCGGGTGCTGCGGCCGGTTCAACAGGTGTTGGGGACCGGCGAAACGTATGTCTACCACACCAAGATCAACGCCAAGCCGGCGATCGAGGGCACGATCTGGATGTGGCACCAGGACTACAACTCCTGGAGCAAGGATGGCTGTCCTCGGCCGGACATGGCGACGTTCAACGTGATGCTGAACGATACGTCGGAATTCGGGGGTGGGCTCTACATCATTCCAGGGAGTCACAAACTTGGGTTGCTGGAGTCGGTTCAGGACACGTCAACATCATATAAATTGTGGACGATTCCGAAACAAAAAATGATCGAGGTGATGCGCGCCTCGCCGCCTCCGGTCGCGGTCACCGGACGAGCGGGAACCGCGGTGCTGTTCCATTGCAATGTGCTGCACGCGTCGGGACATAATCTGTCGGCGGAGGACCGCTGGCACATTTATGTGTCGTGCAACGCGGTGGCGAACAAGCCCGTGCTGGGGGCGAACCCGCGGCCGGATTGGGTAGTGTCGCGGAACTGGTATCCGTTGCCGATCGAGGACGATCAGGGTGTCACCAAGGCCGCGTGACGCGCGGGCGGCGGCGGACGCCGGGATTTTCTTCGCGGCTTCGTTACACGACCCAAGAGATATGGAACAACGAAGATGATAGATATGGTCTACTTTTTCTGCATTTTCACGGCTCGATATGAACAGGCTTATGCAATGCCATCCGGTCAGGCTGACCTTCGATGATTCCCGGTCAGGGCCGCGCACGAACAGCAGGCGGCAATAAAAGCCGCGCTGGTAAACGAACCGGATAAGCGGCTCAAGGAAACCCCGCGCCGTTTGAGGAAAATGGCCGGGTCGCGGCGGCCAGGAATCCGGATCGAGATAGACGCGCACCCTGACAAATTTTTCTGTAATCCGAACGCGTGGGTCTGTTTGGGAATATAGACGTCACCCGGCTGATTGGATTTCGGGGGCTCGCGGAATCCGCTCGGCCCGCCCGGGGAGCCTGGGGGCGCATTCTAACTTCGCGGTAACAATCGTCGCAAAATCGCTTGACAGCCTGTCATCTTGCGCTGTAATTATTTCTGTCATGGATCGGATTACCTTTTGCTCTTTCCGTTGCAAGGGAGGTTTTTGTTTTGCCCCTCAAAACCACGCTGCTGGTGACGGTCACGCTTGCTGGACTCTGTATTACGTCAGGTGCTTCCCATGCATCCGGTCTTTGCAAAAATGGACAGAAATATTGTGATACCACACCACATAAAGTCGTGGTCATTCCTCCCCCCTCCCCCTGTCGGAATTGCGCGGCGCCGCCAGCTTCGAAGCCATCAGCGGATGGCTCGACAAAGCAGCAGTGAAGTGGACATCAAAGAGGAGAGATTCCCAATGTCATTTTGGATCGCTCGCGATGGCGAAAGAGTTATCAGATCAGTCATACGGTTTGGGACGAAGCTCGTGACTTACTCACCGATAAGTGCAAGGCTGCTGTCAGCGGTGGCAATGTTTGCCTGCGTCTCGTTTGGCCCGGCGAGCGCGCAGGAATGCACCGACTGCAAAATACCGCCCGGCTACACTCCTTTAAGAGGCGTTTCGAAGGGGCAATGCCACGACCAACTCGTGGCTTGTATCTGCAACGGTGTGAAAAGCCAACAGGACTTGTGCCTCTATGTGGTTGCCCCTGGAGGCAATCTCCACTCGGTTGTTCCTCCTCCAACCGCTAATACGCAATCACCTAAATGATGCACTTGCGCTCTGCTTGAGACGCTGAAGGGCACGGCGACGGCTGAGTCGCTTCAGGCGATTGTCGATCTTGATCTCAAGGCGCTCGCCGCGATCGAGGATCCATGCGTCCCGGCAGACGACCACGACCTGGCAGCCTGTCGGACTTAGCCAATAATTCATGATTTTTGGAGGTTTATATCCCGTGTAATACCAGGCGCCCGAAACATTGACCCACGTCGTGGCTCGGCTTGACCGAGCCATCGCTCGACGCAAA
>PLSZ01000231.1:0-21779 GCA_003164305.1 Acetobacteraceae bacterium | reverse complement strand
CCCGAGGATCTCTCGACGCGCCATGGATGTCGAAAGTCGGATGAAGTGTCTGGGCCGGCCGATCCTCGGGTCGAGCCCGAGGATGACGTTCGGCGGAAGGTTATCGCCTTCGCTGGGCTTATCTTAATGCCCATGGGTCAGGCCCTGGCATCTCGTGGTGCAGGCCGATCCTCGGGTCGAGCCCGAGGATGACGTTACATGGAGGTCACGACCGAGGGTTAATGTCAACGCTGGCTGGTATAAGCTGCTCCACAAAATATCATGACATTTCCTGACGCGAGGATTTACGATTGTTACGTTGAGGCGTTAAGTTCGACAGGTTGCCAGAGCGACAATTGTCCCGCACCGCCTCCCCTCACCCAATTCCCTCCAGCAACTCATGCAACGATCGGATCACCCGGTCGGGCCGCGCCAGCGAACCCTCCGGCACCCCCTCCCCCACCAGATCGTGCCAGATCGCGTGAATACCCAATCGTTGGGGAGCGATCACCTCCCATTCCAGGTTGTCACCGACCATCCAGGTCTCGGAGGCATCGACCCCAAGCGCTTCCAGTGCGTGGCGATACGCGCGCTCCTCCGGTTTGCCGAAGCCGTGCTCGCCTTCGATCTGGATGTGGTGAAAGCGGTGGGTCAGATCGAAACGCTCGACTTTCGCACGCTGAGGCGCCGCGGCACCGTTGGTGATCAGCGCCAGCATCACGCCGCGCGCGCGGAACGTATCGACGACGTGATGGGCGCCGTCGAACAGATGCATCTGCTCCTCGCGAAACGCGTTGTAACGAGCGGCCATGCGCCGCGCCACTGGATCGCCCGGATGCGTGAAGCCGGTTTTCGCCAATTCCTCGAACGCGTCGGCGATGATGGTGGCGCGGGCGTCGATCAGTTGCAGCCGCCCGACCCGGTGACGCTCCGCGTCAGCCCAGAAAATATCGGCGGCCAGGTTGATCGCCGCCGCGACCTCCGCCGGGTCGCGCGGATGCAACTCGACGGTGAATTCGCGTGCGATGGAATTCCACGCGAGATCCGGCCGGTTATAGGCGGAAATCAGCGTGTCATCGAGGTCGAACAGGATCGCTTTGGGCAGCACGTTGGGCTCCGCGGGTTCATTGGGTCGCGGGGTTTTAGGCCGCGGCGCTCCCCGGCCACAAGCCGCGCCGTTGGTTGCCAGAAGCACTCATTTTTCCGGCCGGTCTCCCCAATTCGTCATCCTCCGGCTCGACCGGAGGATCAGTCGAGCCCCGCGCATAACATTGAATGGTCACACGTTTTCTGACGGGTGTGCCGCGACTGATCCTCCGGTCGAGCCGGAGGATGACGGGGAAAGCTGAGCGGTTGCGTCAAAATGAGAACTGCTGGTTGGTTGCCACCCCGCCGGCATCGGCGGAGGATGCCCCAGGAAACGTCCAAATCCTTCGAAGAAAGGACCCCGCCCATGCTCACACGCCGCGCCACCACGAGTTTGCTCGCCAGCATGGCCACCGTGCCCGTCTGGGCCGCCGGTTCCGCGACGGGGGTCGCGTTTTACAACGCGGTCGGTCCCACTTTGACCCAGTGGCAGGTGGACATCGGCGCCGCCGGCCTGACCCGGCAGGCGAGCGTAACGTTACCCGGCCTGGTGCAATACGCGTGGCGCAATCCCGTGAAACCGGTGCTGTACGTCGCCTCCAGCAACTTCGTTCCGATGGGCGATCCTGGCGGCAAACATCACCTCACCGCGTTTCACATCGATCCGGCGTCGGGCGCGCTCAGCCCGTTCGGCGCGCCGGTGGCGATCCGTGCCCGTCCGATCAACATCTCGGTGGACGCCAAAGGCGAGTGGCTGCTGACGGCGTATAACGTGCCCAGTACGATGTCGGTGCATCCGCTCGGCAAGGACGGCGCGATCGGTGACGAGGTGAAACAGGCCGCCTCCATCGACGGCGGCGTCTACGCGCATCAGGTTCGCGTGTTGCCCTCCAACAAAGCGCTGGTGCTGGTCACCCGCGGCAACAACGCGACCCCAACGAAGTCCGAGGACCCCGGCGCGCTGAAGGTAAAAGCGCTGAAGAACGGGCAATTGTCGGACATCGCCTCGATCGCGCCGGGTTCGGGATATGGGTTTGGCCCGCGGCATCTCGATTTGCATCCGTCAAAGCCCTGGATGTACGTTTCGATCGAGCGGCAGAACCAGTTGCAAATGTATCGATTGCGCGGCGATGGGATTGATCCCGCGCCCGCCTTCGTCCTCACCACGTTGAGCGAACCCGGCAACCTAAGGCCGGAGCAAATGGTGGGACCGATTCATGTGCATCCCAACGGCAGGTTCGTCTATCTGGGCAACCGCGCCAGCGGGATGATCGAAGCCCAGGGCAAGAAGGTCGCGGCGGGCAGGGAGAACAGCGTGGCGGTGTTCAGCATCGATGCGGCCTCGGGGGAGCCGCGGATGATGCAAACGATCGATACGCGAGGCTATCATCCCCGCACCTTCTCGATCGATCCCGGCGGGAAGATGCTGGTGGTGGCGAACCTGATGGCGATGCCGGTGCGCGATGGCGACGCGGTCAGGATCCAGCCCGCGACGTTGTCGGCGTATCGGATCGGCGACGACGGAAAGCTGACGTTCGTCCGGTCTTACGACATAGAAACGAACGGCATGACGCAGTGGTGGAGCGGGTTTATCCAGACCTAGACCCGCGTCGGCCGGGCTCCGGTTGCTGGCAGCGCGGACAATACGTCGCGGTGTGACCGCCCAGTTTCACGCGCCGCGGGTCGCCGCCGCGGCGTGGGCAATGACCGCCGGGATGGCGATGCGGCAGCAGGAAACCGGATGGCAATCGTTCGAGAAAATCCTCGGCGGACGGGTCGCGTTCGATCGCCTCGCGAAGGACACTCTGGATGGTACGGAACAGCGCACGGCGTCGCGCGGCATCCAGTTCGGCGGCCGGCATCGTGGGATCGATCCGCGCCTGAAACAGGATTTCGTCGGACCAGGTATCGCCGATCCCGGACAGCTTCGACTGGTCCATCAGCAGAAGCTTGATGGGTCGCGTCCGGCCCACCAGCAGCGCGACGAAATCGTCGGCTTCGAAGCCGGCATCCAGCGCGTCCGGGCCGAGCTTCATCCGTTTCACGAACGCCGCGGCGTCATCGATCAGGCGCACCCGGCCGATCCGCCGCGGATTGAGATACGCAAGCCCTTGCCCGTCGAAAAAATCGAGCCGAAACCGAACATAATCCGGCTCCTGCTGACCCGCTGGAATGTGGCGAAGCGACCCGGCGGGGCCGAAATGCATCGCCAGCACCGTTGCCTCGCCAAAGTCGAGAAACAGGTATTTGCCGTGGCGATGAGCGCTCCGCAACCGGCGGCCCTTCAGCCTCTGACGCAACGTCGCCTCGGTCGCGCCTTCCAGGCTCGCCGGATCGGGGACAGCGACACGGGAGACCGCGTCGTCGATGAACCGGCGCTGTGCCAGGGCGCGGAAGCTTTCGACATCGGGCAGTTCGGGCATGGCGCTTCTGCTCCCCGGAAAGTTCGGAACAACCCCGTCTTCACGGCCCCGCGGACCTCGTTTTCCTCGCCGGGCCGGGCCTTGCCGGGTCCCTGCGTAACGGTCTCGCGGCGGAACCGTTGCATCCGGACCCGTACTGGGCACGCCATCTCCAAAGCGCGACAGCGGCGGTCCGCTGCGTGCCGGCCCGTGTCGAAGCCGGCCTGCCGCGGATTTTCAGCGGAAATGTCATCGTGTCACGGCTCCATGACGAAGCGGGGCGACCCGGCCGTGGCGGGCCAATTGTCCCGCTCGCCCGAGCCAAACGTTCGTTACCAGAAACGTTCTATCACGTTTCACCGGCGGACACCGAACAAACGCCAGTCAGGCCATCGGGCCGGACACGGTCAGACCGCCGCGGGAGCGGAGTGCAACGGCCGCTCGGTCAGCAGCCGATCGAATTCGCGCTTTGAAATGGCGTAGCATTCGCACGACTCACGCTCCAGCCCCGCGCGATCGATGATTGTGAGATTGCCGCGGGAATACCGGATCAGACCAATTTTCCGCAGCGCGCCCGCGGCCACGGAAACGCCAGACCGGCGCACGCCCAGCATCATGGCGAGGAACTCCTGCGTGAGAAGGAATTCGTCCGAGGCCATGCGATCGTGGGTCATCAGCAACCACCGGCAACACCGTTGCCGCAGCGAGTGGAACCGGTTGCACGCGGCCGACTGGGCGACCTGATTGAAGAAGGCATGGTTGTAACGCAGCATCACGGTGCGCATCGACGCGCTGCGCGCCAGTTCGCCCGCGAACAGGTCCGCGCGCATTCTCAGGCCGAGACCGGGGACCTGAATGTAGACGCTGGTGGGGGCCTGATGATCGCCCAGGAGAATTGGCAGGCCCACCATGCCTTCGTTGCCGATCGTTCCGACTTCGGCGGCGTCGCCATTTTCCATCGTGTTGACCAGGGAGCCAACGCCGGTTTCGATGAACCACACGAACTCGATCCTGGTGTCCGCGTCATACAGCGCCTTTCTGTAGTCCAGAACCACCGGATAAAGATGCGGACGCAGGCGCTCATAATCCGCTCGGCTCAATAAGCTCAACAGTCGGTTGGCGTGAGCGGCCTGGTTGGCCGGCATGGCAAGCATCTCGTGGCTCCTTTCGAGCACGATCGGCGCCACGATCGACACCGTGGGCCGATCGGCCTGGCGGATCGCGCTTAAGATTCGGCAAGTATGTCCGGCGTCGATGTCTTTGGACTGTACAATATCGCACCTCAGAAGACGAAACGCCATACGGGCGCGGCGATGACGGATTGGGCGGCGGCGCCGATCGGTCAATTCATCGAGCGGTTCGTATTGTTCCTGTTATGTCCCGTGGAAGGTTCCGTCCGAATTCGCTTCGAGGCATGTCCTCTCCGCGTCACCGCCGAATCCGTTCAATCCGCGGCAGCGGCCAGCGATCCCGGATCGACCGTGACGGCATGGTTCAACGGACCGTGACCCTCGCCGAGGCCTGGCGCGGAGGCGATCGCGGCGCGCACATAGGCCCTCGCCCGCAGCACGGCGTCGCGGAGCGTCATGCCCTGGGCCAGTCCCGCCGCGACCGCGGACGCCGTCGTACAGCCGGTGCCGTGCGTGTGCCGGGTCTGGATACGCGGCGCCGAGAACGCCTCGATCCCATCCGGCGTCGCCAGCAGATCGACCAGTTCATCGCCCGGCAGGTGACCGCCTTTCAGCAGCACCGCCGGCACGCCCAATGCCAGCAATGCCGCGGCGGCGACGCGCATGTCGGCGACGGTGGCGATGGTCATGCCCGACAACGCCTCAGCCTCCGGCAGGTTCGGCGTGATCACGGCCGCGCGCGGCAGCAACTGACGCCGCAACGTGTCCACCGCCTCCGCGGCCAGCAAAGGGTGACCGCCTTTGGCGACCATCACCGGATCGACGACGACGGGGATGCCGGGAGCGTAACGCTCCAGCGCTTCGCACACGGTGGCGATCACGGCCGCGTCGCCGAGCATGCCGGTCTTGATCACGTCGGCGCCGATATCGCTCATGACGACCTCGATCTGGCGCGCGATGAAGTCCAGCGGCACGGGGTGAACGGCGTGGACGCCCATCGTGTTCTGCGCCGTCAGGGCGGTCAGCGCGGTCGCCGCATAGGCGTTCAGCGCGGTCACGGTTTTGATGTCGGCCTGGATCCCGGCGCCGCCCCCGGAATCGGAGCCGGCGACGATCAGCACGCGCCCGTTCACGTGTTGCGTCCGTTGGCGGCGTGGTTCCGCCCGCCGTCACGCACCGGGATCATTCGGCGGCGGAGGCGGGCTGACGGGCGGCGTCGGCGATGATCGCGCACAGCGAATCAACCACTTCCAGGACGACGGCTTCATCCTCGCCTTCGGCCATGACACGGATCAGAGGTTCGGTGCCGCTTTCGCGGATCAGCACGCGGCCGGCACCATTCAGCCGGATTTCGGCGGCTTTGATCTCGCGTTGCACGGTTTCCAGACGCAACGGCGAAATGCCTGAGAATCTCACGTTTTTCAGCCGCTGCGGCAGGCGTCGGAAGACCTGGCACACCTCCGAGGCGCTGCGCTGACGCTCCACCAGCACGGCCAGTACCTGCAACGCGGCCAGCAGGCCGTCGCCGGTAGTCGCGAAGTCGGACAGGATCAGGTGGCCGGATTGCTCGCCGCCGATGTTGAGGCCGTGCGTGCGCATGTATTCGGCGACATAGCGGTCGCCCACCTGCGTGCGGTGCAGTTTCAGGCCGCGCGCGCCGAGGAAGCGTTCCAGGCCCAGATTGGACATCACGGTGGCAACGATGCCGTCGCCGCGCAGCCGGCCGGATTCCTGCCAGGAGCGGCCGATCAGACCGAGCACCTGATCGCCGTCGATGATCTCGCCCCGCTCATCGGCCATGATCAGGCGGTCGGCGTCGCCATCCAGCGCGATGCCGAGATCGGCGTTGTGCTCGGCGACCAGGCCGCACAGATGCTCGGGCACGGTCGAACCGCAGCCTTTGTTGATGTTGAAGCCGTCGGGCTCGACACCGGTGCGGATCACGGTGGCGCCCAGTTCCCAGAGGACGGTGGGGGCGACGCGGTAGGCGGCGCCATGAGCGCAATCGATGACGATTTTCAGGTCGTCGAGCCGCAGGCCGCGTGGGAAACTGCCTTTCGCCGCCTCGATATACCGGCCGGCGGCGTCATCCAGCCGGTTGGCGCGGCCCAGTTTGGCGGGTGGCGCCATGCGATGGTGCAGGTCGGCGTCCATCAGCGCCTCGATCTCGCGCTCCATCTCGTCGGACAGCTTGTTGCCGTCGGGACCGAACAGCTTGATGCCATTGTCCTCGTACGAATTGTGCGAGGCGGAGATCATGACACCGAGGTCGGCGCGCAGGCTGCGGGTCAACATTGCCACGGCCGGGGTCGGCAGCGGGCCGAGCAACGTCACATCCATGCCGGCGCCGATGAAACCCGCCGTCAGCGCGGGCTCGATCAGGTAGCCGGAGAGCCTGGTGTCCTTGCCGATCACGACGCGGTGGCGATGGGTGCCGCGGGTGAACATCAGCCCAGCGGCCTGGCCCAGGCGAAGGGCGATTCCGGCGGTCATGGGGTCGGAATTCGCCGTGCCCCGGATGCCGTCGGTGCCGAACAGGCGCCTGCCGTTGTTCATGCTCTCTCCGTGAAGCCCCGATGGGGACGCCGCCCACCGGGGGAACCCCCGTTGGAACAATCGACCCGGATTCGTTTACCCCCTGGAGGGCGGAAAAGGAAGAATTTCGTCCGGCGGCCAGACGTCGCGTCGCCGGTCAGTCGCGGATTTCCCCCGCTTCGGTGGCCGCGCGAGACGATCAGGTACGCGACTCATCGTACCACCAGCGCGTGCCAGACGCGCACCGCCTGCACCGTCTGCTTCACGTCGTGGACGCGCAGCACCGCGGCGCCCTGGCTCAGCGCGAACAGGCCGGCGGCGATGGAGCCGGGGAAGTTGCGCGCCGGATCGGGCTCCCCGCTCGTGGAGCGAATGAAACCTTTGCGCGAAACGCCGGCGACGATCGGTCGGCCGAGCGATTGCAACACGGAGAGGCCGCGCAGCAGCGCCAGCGAATGGGGCGGATGCTTGGCGAAGCCGAAACCGGGGTCGACGGCGATCGCCTCTCGCCGGATCCCCGCGCGCGCCGCTTCCGCGAGCCGTCGCGCGAGTTCGGCGATGACCTCAGCCGCGACGTCGTCATAGCGCGCGAGGCCCATCATCGTCTCGGGCGTGCCGCGCATGTGCATCAGGATGACCGGACAGCCTCGCGCGGCGACCAGCGCGGCGGCGTCCTTGTCATGGGTCAGCGCGGTGACGTCGTTGACGATGGAAGCGCCGGCGTCGAGCGCGGCCGCCATGGTCTCCGCGTGGCGGGTATCGACGGAAATCCGCACCCCTTCCGCCGCGAGGCCGCGGATGACGGGCAGGACGCGGGCGCGCTCCAGCTCCGGGGAGGTCGGCGCGGCGCCGGGCCGCGTGCTCTCCCCGCCTACATCGACGATGTCGGCACCGTCGTCGCGCATGGCGAGGCCCGCGGCGATGGCGGCGGCCGGATCGAGACGGCCACCGTCGCTGAAGCTGTCCGGGGTGACGTTGAGCACCCCCATGACACGCGGCCGGTCGAGGGTCAGACCAGCCCATGTGAGGAACGTATCGCTCGAAGTCGTCGCGAACGGGGTGGCCATCGGAGCCCTTTTGTGAGAACTGATCTGGTGCGCCGAACGGACCGGCGAGATGTGGTTCGGCGTTATACTTCCCGGCGCGGAAACCGCCGCCAGGAAGACGAACTCAGACCGGATTTCGCCGGATCAGGTGTCCGATGGGACATAACCCTTCGGCGCTTCGTGCATCAACGCGAGCGTGTGCCCGTCGGGGTCCCGGAAAAACGCCATCCACAGATCGTGATCGTCCATCTTCGCGATCAGATGTGGCGGGCCGTCGAACGTCACCCCGCGCCGCCGCGACTCGCTCACCGCGAGCGCGATATCGTTACAGGCGAAGTAGATCGGTGAGGCGTGCCCGGCGGCCGTGGGATCATGGGATTTTTCCAGCAGCAGCCGAACGCCGGCGCAATCGAAGAATGTCAGGTCGCCGAACCGGTACAAATGACGCAGTCCCAGCGAGTTGCGATAGAAATCCTCCGCCCGATCCACATCGCTGACCGCGAGCGCGATCTGGCCAATGCGATTGAGGTTGATCGCCATGATCCGTCGCCTCCGGAAGGACTGAACCGTTCACGCTCGACGCGTCCACCGTTCGCATGGGCAACGAGCCGAATGGCATGAATACAGATTTTCGTGGCAAAGAACCACCGGAGGACCACAGGCATGACGACCGATTTGTTCGCGGGCCGGATGCTGAGCGGGGAGCGTGTGCTCTGGTCGGGTCAGCCGCGCCAGGGACTCATGCTCATGCCCCGCGATGCGTTGCTCATACCATTCAGCCTGATGTGGTGCGGTTTCGCGATCTTCTGGGAGGTGTCGGTGACGAACCAGCGAGCGCCCGGTTTCTTTCCGCTGTTCGGCGCGATGTTCGTCTGTGTTGGGCTTTATTTCGTGGTTGGCCGTTTCCTGTTCGACGCCTGGCTCCGGCGCGACATGGCGTACGCGGTTACCGATCGCCGCGTTCTCATCGCCCGGCCGGCGCCGTTCGCCCGCTTCATCGCCATCAGTCTGGAACGGCTGCCCGATGTGCGATTGGACGAGGGCAGCGGCGGCCGTGGCACCATTCAGTTCGGGCAATCAGCGACCCGGTGGGGCAATCAGGGGTTGGGCAATCTCACACCAGCCCTGGATCCGACGCCGCGCTTTCTGGCGATCGGCGACGCGCGCCGGGTGTTCGACCTGATCCAGCGAACCAGCGCGCCGCGCGTATCGCGGTAAGCACAGCCACCCGCTCCCCGGTGCCGGAGGCCACCCGCCATCAGCAGTTCTCATATTGCCGATCGGCCTCCCCAATTCGTCGTCCTCCGACCTGGCCGGAGGATCAGTCAATTCCGCACAACCTTGAATGGTCACACATTTTCGGACGGGCGCGTGGCTGCCGATCCTCCGGCCAGGCCGGAGGATGACGGGAAATTCAAGCGGTTCCGCCAAAATGAGAATCGCTGACCCGCCATTCCCGGGGTGGCCAGCATGCGTCTTTCGGAGTAGCCCTGACTCAACTTCGGTTTGAACCGAACATGGGGGAAATCATGTCCGCGCGTTTCATCATCGTGGCGCTGTGCGCCATCGCCGTGACGTCCGCCGCGTCAGCGCAGAAACGCTACGATACCGGTGCCACCGACACCGAGATCAAACTCGGTCAGACCATGCCCTACAGCGGTCCGCTGTCGGCGTTCGCGACCCTCGGCCGCGCCGAGGCCGCGTATTACCAGATGATCAACGATCAGGGCGGCGTGAATGGCCGCAAGATCACCATGCTATCCATCGACGATGGATTCAGCCCGCCGAAAACCGTCGAACAGACCCGCAAACTGGTCGAGGCGGACGGCGTTCTCGCCATCGTCGGCTCGCTCGGAACCGCGACCAATGGCGCGGTGCAAAAATACCTCAACGGCAAGAAGATCCCGCAACTGTTTCTCGCCAGCGGCGCGACGAAATGGGCGGACCCCGAACATTTCCCCTGGACCATGACATTCACCTGGACCTACCAGGCCGAGGCGCGGGTTTATGCCAGCTACGTATTGAAACACATGCCGGACGCGAAGATCGCGATCCTTTATCAGAATGACGATTTCGGCAAAGATTTTCTGAAGGGATTCCAGCAGCGCTTTGGCGACAAAGCCTCCAGCCTGATCGTAAAAGAAGCGACGTATGAAGTGACCGACGCGACGGTGGATTCGCAGATCGTCGATCTCGCGGGCAGCGGGGCAACGGTGTTCTTCAATATCGCGACGCCGAAATTCGCCGCGCAGGCAATTCGCAAGGCTTTCGACATTGGCTGGCATCCGGTGCAGTTCATCGACAATCCGGCGGCCTCGGTCGGGCCGGTGATGCGGCCGGCGGGAGTGGAGAAAGCCAAAGGCGTGCTATCGACCGGCTTCGTCAAGGATCCGACGGATCCTCAGTTTCAGAACGATGCCGATTTCAGGGAATGGCTGGCGTGGATGAAGAAGTATTTTCCTGACGGCAGCCTGGAAGATCCGCAAAACGCGGTTGGTTACGCTCAGGCACAGACGATGGTGCAGGTGCTGAAACAGTGCGGCGACGATCTGACCCGGGAAAACGTCATGCGGCAGGCGGCCAATCTGAAGCACTTCCATCCCGCGATGCTGATCGACGGGGTCGACCTCACCACCAGTCCGACGAATTATGAGCCGATGCGCAAGCTGCGGATGGTTCGTTTCGATGGCGAGCGCTTTACCTATTTCGGTGAAATCATCGACGCGGACGCCGACTGAACGACGCGGAAGTAACGGTCCTCGTTTCGCGCGGCGGCGGCCCGGGAGCGAACGTCACCGGCCGGCGACGTTCACTTTCCGCGTAATCCGTCGACGCGCAAAGCCAACTCGTCAGGGATTGTCGTTGTCGCCGACAGCGCGCGAACCAGCGCGATGTAGTCGGCGTTGCTCCCGGTGCCGTTCAATGCCAGCGCGTCGGCGCAGGCGTCGAGGTGCGCGGTCAGCCGCGTCGCCCGGCGTGTCAGGCCCGCCAGGATCAGAGCGGCCAACAGCACATAGACGGAAATCGCGGCGCGGTTGACGCTGGCCAGTATCATCGGATCGTGCGCCAGGGTCAGGATCCGTTCGTCGCTCGCCGGCGGTTCCTTCATCGCGGCCGGCGCCGGAACCGCCGCCGTCACTGCCGCCGCCGCCGCCTTCTCCCGCTCCACCTGGGCGCCGCGATCCGCCAGGTCGGTGTCCGCCGCGATAAAATCCGCCAGCGGCTGACCAATCCGGTCGTCAGTGACGTCCAGCGCTCGCAAGGCCGCGCGCATGGCGGACAGATGCTCGGCCGTCGCGAGGGCGGCCGTGTCCGGCGCCGTGATCGACAGGACCGAACCGTCGCCACCGGTCGCCCAAAGACGCGATGGGCCGGCGGCGGCGAGGCTCACGAACGACACCGTGGAGCCGGTGTCCTGCTGCCGCCAGGTCGCGCCGGCATCGCCGGTCAGCAGCAATGTGCCGTGCGCTCCCACGGCCGAACCGTGAACCGGATCGGTGAACCGGATCGCGTAGAGGTCGAACGGCGTCGTGCTGTCGCGCCGCGACCATTTGGCTCCGCCATCCGTTGTCGCCAGGATGGCGCCGTTCGCGCCCACCGCCCAACCGTGCGTGGGATCGCTGAAATACAGCCCGCGCAGATCGTCCTCGGTGCCACTGTCGCGGCTTCGCCAGGTGGCGCCGCCATCGGTGGTGGCCAGGATCGCGCCGCCATTGCCAACCGCCCACCCGGCCGACGGCGAGATGAACGACACCGCATACAGGTTTGCCTGAACACCGGGGTCCTGCTTCGCCCAGGTGGCGCCTCCATCGGCCGTGCCGAGGATCGTGCCACCGGCGCCAACCGCCCATCCGCTCGTATCGCCGGAGAAAGATACGCCGACGAGTGAAGCCGTGACGCCGCTCGTTTGTTTGCTCCAGCCGTCTCGCGCGGCTCCGGCCGGTGATGGGTTCTGGGAAGGCGCCGCCTGGTCCGGGACCGCCGGGGTAGTCAGAATCGTGCCGTTGGCGCCGACCGCCCACCCGCGGCCTGAATCGGCGATGAACACGCCGCGCAGCCTTGCCCGCGTGACCGGTTCGGTTTCATTCCAGGTCGCGCCGCCATTGGTCGTGCGCATGATGGTTCCGGAATCGCCCACGGCCCAACCCGAATCGGGCGTCGAGAAAGCGATGCCGGACAAAGCATGGGCCACGCCGCTGTCGCGCATTTCCCAGCTCGCGCCGCCGTCGTCCGAACTGACGATGGTGCCTCGCACGCCGACGGCCCAGGAGTGGGTGAGGTCGGCGAAGGTCGCGCCATACAGGTCGTTGGCGGTGGCGCTGTCGGATTTCTTCCAGGCGAAGCCGCCGTCGGCGGTCAGCAGGACCGTGCCATCGCGGCCAACGGCGATGCCGTGCTTCGCGTCGGCGAACCGCGCCTCCGTGAGCGAATTGGCCGTGCCGCTTTGGCGTTTCCACCAGGTGGCGCCGCCGTCCAGCGTGGCGAGGATGGTGCCGCCGCCGCCGACCGCCCAGCCGCGGCCGGGATCGGTGAAAAAGACGCTGGCGAGCGAGGCGGTGACGCCGCTTTCGCGCTTCTGCCAGGTGGTGCCGCCGTCCCGGGTCGCCAGGATGGTGCCGTTCAGCCCCACGGCCCAGCCTTGCGTGGCGCTGGCGAAATGCACCGAGGTCAGGGCGTTGTCGATGCCACTGACGCCGCGCCGCCAGGAACTTCCGCCATCGGTGCTGACCAGGATCGTGCCGGCCGCGCCGACAGCCCAGACCCGGTCGGGACCGAAGGCGGCGACGCCGGTGAGAGTGGCCGTGCCGCCGCTGTCGCGCGCGCGCCAGGTGGTCCCGCCATCGTTGGTCGACAGGATCGTGCCTTTATCGCCCACCGCCCAACCACGCGAAGCGTCCACGAACCGCACGCAAAACAGATCGTTGGTGGTGCCGCTCGGGGTGATTCGCCACGTCGCGCCGCCGTCGGTGGTCAGCAGGATCGTGCCATTGATACCGGCGGCCCACCCGTGCGTGGGATCGGCGAAGGTGACGCTGGTGATGGACGTATCGGCGGCGAACGAGCCCAGTCGTTGCTGGTTCAGTTTCACCTCGCCCGCCACGCGATCGACGATGCGTTGACGCGCGGCCGCGAGGGCCTCGCGGCCGCGCGTGAGCCGAACTTCATCGGCGGCGATCGAGGCTTGTTTCGCCCCGTTGAGAGTATCCACGCCGGGTTTGGCGGTATCAGCTTTGCCGGCATGGGGCCTGACATCGGCGGGAACGGCCGGAGGCGGCCGCAACGCCGGCAGCAAGGCCAGTTCCGTCATCGCGATGGTCCGGGCATCGAGAAAGATCACGCCGCCGCCGGCCAGCAGTACCGCCAGCGTCACCAGGCAAATCCGGGCCTGAAGCCGCAGCCATGCGGCCCTCCGGCGCATTCCGCGCAACACCGCCGCCTGGTCCGATTCGTCCGACGCCACGTCCGACCCCACGTCCGGCCCCACGTCCGGCCCCACGTCCGGCCCCACGTCCGGCCCCACCCTGGGCCGATCGACGCGGCGGCGATCGATGGTCAGTGTCGCCTCTTCGGCCGGGACGTCGTGCGGGCGATCGTTCAAACGGCGGGTCCTTCCAAATCCTCACTGAGGCGGCGGACAGTTTTATGCGATAGCGTCGGTAACTCATACATGTTTCGCCGCGTTTTCAAAAGGCTGAGGCGCCGCCGGCGACACGGGGCAACGCCGCTCAGACGGGTCTGGCCCAGAAGCGGTTGGTGCAAACCGGGCGGAACCCAAGCCGGCGGTACAACGCGAGGGCGGCCTGGTTGTTTTCGACGACCTGTAGCCCGACCGTATGGGCGCCCATGGACGCGGCCCAGGCCATCAGCGCCCGCATCGCCAGATCGGCACCGCGTTGGCCGCGGGCGTCGGCGCGCGTGGCGACGCATTCGGCGACCGCGAGACCCGCGTCGGCGACACATAACGCGGTCGAAATCACTCGCCCATCGCGGCGGACCGAAAAGAACGCCCGCGGATCGGGAATCCGCCGAAGGATTCGCCTATTGACCACGCGGCGGCTTTCCGTGATCGCCTCCAGGTAGACGGCGAGCCATTCCGGGGTTGGATCGCTCGCGATCTCGACACTGGCGGATGGGGTGGCCGGCGGTTCCGAAAGCGGCGCGACGGCCAGCATCGTCACGGTCGTTTCGCCGGCGCCGTAGCCTCGGGCGGCCAACAACGCCGGCAAGGCGGCGGGCTGGCTGAGATCGAACGTGTGGAACCGCGCGGGCGACCCTTTGGCGCGGTAGCGTTGCTCCACCCGGTCGAGCGCGTCCGCCGGATCGCCGCCGATGAAATCAACCGTCGAGACCGAGTTGGCGCGTTGCGATCCGCCGCCGGACCAACGCCAGAGCCAGCCGTCGATGCGTTCGGTTTCGGAGGCGGGCCACGCACGGACATGCAGGCGCTCCAGACGGCACAGCGTTTCGTTACTGGTATGAAATATTTCGCGTTCCACGTACCGATATCCGCTGTTATCCGTATCCGGGACGGGCCCGATCGCCGTCGCCTGGTCCGGGCGACATGCGGGTGGATCGGGCGGGCCGTCAAGCCGCTGGCCGGCGGCTCGCCCCGGTTGCCAGCTTATGGTTTGGCCAGGTTGTTCGCGTTCCCCGGGGTTGCTTCGCATGCCGAAATCCGGCGAGGGCGAATCCCGCGTCACGGCGATTGATCTTGCATCCGGCGAAATCGCCGCTTATATAACGCTCGTCGCCCTGTTGTTTGAGTCAGGTCCGTTTTTCGTTTCGCTTCAGGCGTCGAACCCGGTTCCCTATCCCATCGCCGCGGTCAGACCCGTCATGCGCGTTTGCGTGGCGGAACGACGTTATATGGAGCAGTTACATGTCAAACGGTACAGTGAAATGGTTCAACGCCCAGAAGGGCTATGGTTTCATCCAGCCCGACGATGGCTCGAAGGACATCTTCGTGCATATCTCGGCGGTGGAGCGGGCGGGTAAGACAACGCTTCCGGAAGGCCAGAAGGTGTCTTTCGAAATCGAGGAAGGCCAGCGCGGCAAAAGCTCCGCGGTTAATCTCGAACTTCGGTAACGCGCCTGGAATGTCTGGCGGGGCACGATCAGCCCCGCCATTTCCGCTCCCGCGGTCGGGAGCGTGTCGATCGCGGTCCACACCAACGTCAAGCGTCACGGAATCGTCATCCGGCTCGCGCGCGAATTCGCCTGACCGGTTCCGACGTTCCCCTGACCGGAGGCCAGAAGCTGGTATCACCCATGTCCAGTTCCGATGTCACGCCAACCGGCTCCGGTACCGAACCCCTCGCGCGATCCGTCGGGGAGCGGCCTGTTCTCACCGCGGCGGCGTGGCGGACACTGGTCACGCCGTATCTGACCCCCTCGCCGCGCCGTTCCCTGATGCAATTGCTGAACACCGCGCTGCCATTTCTGGCGGTGATGACGGGGATGCTGATCGCGCTCAATTACGGCGTGCTGGCGGCGATGCTGCTGTTCCCGGTGGGAGCGTTGCTGCTGGTCCGGCTGTTCATCATCCAGCACGATTGCGGGCACGGGTCATTCTTCAAATCCGCATGGGCCAACGGCTTGCTCGGCCGGGCGCTGAGCCTGCTGACATTGACGCCCTTCACATACTGGCGCCGCGATCACGCGATGCATCACGCCTCGACGGGCAATCTCGACCGCCGGGGGGCGGGCGACGTGACGCTGCTGACGCTGGACGAATACCGCGCGCTGTCGCTGCCGCGGCGGCTCGCTTACCGGTTGTACCGGCATCCGCTGGTGATGTTCGGGGTCGGTCCGGCGTGGCTGATCCTGTGGTGCCTGCGGGTGCCGCGCGGCAGTCCCTGGCATCGCTGGCGCGATTGGTTGAGCATTGTCGGCACGGATGCCGCGCTCGCCGCGCTGGTCACGGTGCTGGTGCTGCTGCTGGGGCCGCTGCCGGTGCTTCTGGGCTGGCTGCCGGTCATGCTGCTGGCCGCCACGATCGGCGTCTGGCTGTTCTATATCCAGCATCAGTTCGAGACGGCTTACTGGGAAGCACGGCCGCGCTGGGATTTCCACGCGGCGGCGCTGAGCGGTTCATCCTTTTACGACCTGCCGCGGGTGTTGCACTGGATGACCGGCAATATCGGCTTCCATCACATCCATCACCTCGCCAGCCGGATTCCGAATTACCGGCTGCGGGAATGCCATGAGGCGAACCCGGTTTTGCAGGCGGCCCCGCGGCTGACATTGTGGCAGAGTCTGCGTTGCGCGCGGCTGGCTTTGTGGGACGCGGACCGTCGCAGGCTGGTGCCGTTTCGGGCGGCGACTCGCGACTGAGCGGCCACCGTCGCCGCCGCGCGGCGGACCGGAGCCGTGGGCGGGGACCACCGGACAGACTTGCGATCAGCAGCGCCAGAACCCCCGCCAAAAACACGCCGTCGAAGGTTCCGGCGCCGCCAATCGAAGCCACCGGCGCGCCCATGCGCCGGATCGCGTCGAGGTTGGGCAGGTCCGCGCCGATCAACGTCGCCATGCCGCCGTTGATGCAGGCCAGCGGGGCGGCGTACGGCCCCGATAAGACGATTGCGATGATGCCGGCGGTAGCCGCGAGAGCAAATACCGGAAGCGCCACGCCAACACCCTGAACCGGCTCCGCCACCATGTGGCATGCCGGCACGTCGCGATTCCGGAGGCAATGGCCGGAGCGGTGGTCCCACGACGGTGACGCAATGACCGTGAGGAACGCCGGCGGAATGAATTACCGTCGGATTTTATTAATAATTCGAAATAATAGTCCCGCGCGGCCGGAAAAAACCGCCGGTCATGGGTAGTATTGGTTGAGCGAATGGTCTACTTCGTCACGCCAGCGAAGTAACCGTTGAAAGTTGATCCAGAATGATCAAACAACAAATCGCGGCGTTGCTGCCTCGCCATGCCCTCGCCCCGCGTTCCGACGCCCCGGGGGGACCCGCGAGCCGAGACCCGGGCACGGCGGAAGACTCGCGTTCGTTGCATTTGCTGCTGGTCTGCGGTCTGGCGCTGGTGGTCGGCGGCATCACCGGTATCGGCGCGGTGGTGTTCCGCGCGCTGATCGGCTTCGTGCATAATCTGCTGTTCCTGGGCCAGTTTTCGTTTGTCTACGACTCCAATCTGTTCACGCCGTCACCACCCTGGGGCGCCTGGGTCATTCTGGTGCCGGTGATCGGCGGGCTCGGCGTCACCTTCATCGTCAGCACCTTCGCGCCTGAAGCCAAGGGTCACGGCGTGCCCGAGGTGATGGACGCGATCTATTACAATCGCGGCGTGATCCGGCCGGTCGTGGCGGTGGCCAAGTCGCTGGCGTCGGCGTTGTCGATCGGCAGCGGCGCGGCGGTCGGGCGCGAGGGACCGATCATCCAGATCGGTTCCGCGCTTGGCTCGACGCTCGGTCAGGTGATCCGCATGTCGATGGGACAACGCATCATCCTGGTCGCGGCGGGTGCCGGGGCGGGAATCGCGGCCACGTTCAACACGCCGATCGGCGGCGTGCTGTTCGCGACCGAACTGATGCTGCCGGAAATCAGCGTGAACACGTTCCTGCCGGTGGCCATCGCGACCGGCACGGCGACCTTCATCGGCCGGCTGTTCTTCGGCGCCCGCCCGGCGTTCGACATTCCAACCACGCTGGCGTCGCTGCCGGTGTCGTCGGGCGGCGCCGTGGTCTTGTTGCTTTATGTCGCCATGGGAGTCGTCATCGGCGCGGCGGCCGCCCTGTTCGTCCGCGCGCTGCATTGGGCCGAGGATCTGTTCGACAAGATCCCCGGCGGATACCTGCGCCATTCGATCGGGATGCTGATGGTCGGCACGCTGATCTGGGCGTTGATGCGTTGGGGCGGCCATTATTACGTCGAAGGCGTCGGCTACGCGACGATCCAGGCCACGCTGACGGGCCAACTGACGGCGGCCGGCTTCCTGCTGCTGCTGTATTTCTGCAAACTGCTGGCGACGTCGATCAGCCTGGGTTCCGGCGCCTCGGGCGGCATCTTCTCGCCCTCCCTGTTCATGGGCGCGACCCTGGGCGGCGCTTTCGCGGCGGTGATGACGACGATTTTCCCCGATCTGCCGATCAGCGTGCCGGCGTTCGCGATGGTCGGCATGGGCTCGATGGTCGGCAGCGGTACCGGTGCCGCGATGACGGCGGTCGCCATGGTGTTCGAGATGACGCGCGACTACGACATCGTGCTGCCGATGATTCTCACCGTCGCGGTCGCTCTGGGCGTGCGCCGGGTGCTGTCGCGCGAGAACATCTACACCATGAAACTGGTGCGGCGCGGGCATCCGATCCCGAAAGCGTTGCACGCCAACATGTTCATGGTGCGCAGCGCGCGCGACGTGATGGATCCGGACTTCATGCTGGTCGAAGAGACAACGCCTTTCGACGAATTCCTGCGGCTGTCGGCGGCGTTTCGCCCGGGCACCGTGGCGTCGGGAATGCGCCACGTGGTGGTGACGCGTGGCTCGCTGATCGTCGGCGTGATCCGGGTGAACACCGACCTGCGGAATACCGTCAGCGCGGCGGCGCATGATGTGACGATGGGAACCTTGGCGCGGCGTAACTTCACCATCGTGCGGACCGCCGCGGTGGTGTTCGACATCATCGCGCGCATGACTCGCCGCCGCGCCGCGATGGCGATCGTGATCGATGGCCCGGGGCGCCCGCGCGCCAATAAGATCGTCGGCGTGATCACCAAGGAACACATCGCCGACGAGGTCGCGCGCAGCGTGCGGATCTATCCTCGCTGAGCGACTGGTCTCCCTCATGTCGTGACTATCACACACCGGCCGCGGTAAGCGCGCCGGCTGATCGCGGTCGCCGAATTGCCGCGCGACGAAATTCCCGGCAAACACGGTCGCGATGACCGGCATGCTCACCCTGGGCGACCTGAAGACGGAAGCCGACGCGGGCCGGATCGACACGGTCGTCGTCGCGATGACCGACATGGCGGGCCAATTGATCGGCAAGCGGTTTCACGCGCGGTATTTCCTCGATAGCGGCGCGGGGGAAACCCATGCCTGCGATTACTTGCTCGCCAACGACATCGACATGGAGCCGGTGCCCGGTTACGCGGCGGCCAGTTGGCGACAGGGGTATGGCGATTTCGTTCTGCGGCCGGATCTGACCACCTTGCGCCGCGTGCCGTGGCTCGAGGGCACCGCGCTGGTGCTGGCCGACGTGCTGGATCATCATCACGCGCCGGTGCCGCATTCGCCGCGGGCGATGCTGAAGCGGCAGTTGGAGCGGCTCGCGGCGTTGAAGATGCGGGCGTTCTTCGCCTCGGAACTTGAGTTTTATCTGTTCGATGAAAGTCATGAGGCGATCGCGGCGCGGGATTTTCGCGCGCCCCGGACCAGCAGCCGTTACATCGAGGACTATCACGTCTTCCAGACCAGCAAGGAAGAGCCGCTGATGCGCGCCGTCCGCAATGGCTTGCAAAACGCGGGAATTCCGGTGGAGAACTCCAAGGGCGAGTGGGGTCCTGGCCAGCAGGAGATCAATGTCCGTTACGCGGACGCATTGGAGATGGCGGACCGGCACGTCATCCTGAAGAACGCCATCAAGGAAATCGCGCACGCCCAGGGAAAGGCGGTGACGTTCATGGCGAAGTGGCGGTACGATCTGGCGGGATCGTCGAGCCATATCCATCAGTCGCTGTGGGATGAAACCGGCGGCGTGGCATTGTTCGCGGATGCCGGGGCCGAGCACGGGATGTCGGAATTGATGCGGCATTATCTGGCGGGACAACTCGCGCACGCTGGGGAGATCGCTTATTTCCTGGCGCCGTATATCAACTCCTATAAACGTTTCCAAAGCGGCACATTCGCGCCGACGCGGGCGGTGTGGAGCGTAGATAACCGGACCGCCGGATTCCGCCTGTGCGGGGCCGGAACGAAATCGGTGCGGGTCGAGTGCCGGGTTGGCGGCGCCGACCTCAATCCGTATCTGGCGTTCGCCGCGTTGCTCGCGTCTGGGCTGGCGGGGATCGAGACGAAGGCGGAACTGGAGGCGCCCTTCACCGGGGATGCTTACGTAGGGGAGCGGTTGCGGGAGCTTCCCGGAACGTTACGCGCGGCGACCGATGCGTTGCGCGGGTCGGCGATGCCGCGGGCGGCGTTGGGGGATGCGGTGATCGAGCATTACGTGCATGCCGCCGAGTGGGAGCAGTTCGAATACGACCGGCGGGTGACGGACTGGGAACTGCGGCGCGGGTTCGAACGGTATTAGGAGGCGGTCCCCGTGATGGCGGGTCGCCGCGACGACTGGGCTGGCGGTTCGACGCTTTCCGCGAACGGCGCGCCCTCTGAACGTCCTGGCGGGGCTCGACCCCATAGGCATCAGGTTAAGAATTGGGCGGGGTCGAAATTGCCTCTCACCGTCATGCTCGGGCCTGGCCCGAGCATCGGTTGACGCTCGGTAGTTGCGGAAAATCAACGCTGTGTGTGCGTGCAGCGATCCTCGGGTCAAGCCCGAGGATGACGAAAAAGGACCAATCGTGCCTGTCGCGGCCCTTATCTTGATGCTTATGGGGCTCGACCTGGCCCCTCCCCCCGGCCTCAGCCCGGCTGCGGCGCCGGGGCGGCTCCTCCGGCCGGCGGTGGCGGGGTCGCCGGGCGGCCGGACGTCGGGACCGAGGCACGCCGATTCTCCGGCGCCGGATCATCGACCACGGTGCGGATCACCTTCTCCCCGCGCAAAACCGTGCGCAGTTCGTCGCCACTCAGGGTCTCGTATTCCAGCAGGCCACCCGCGAGCCGATGCAATTCCTCGACGTTCTCGCTCAGAATTCGGCGCGCCTTCTCATACGACCGGGTGATCAGCGACTTGATCTCCCCGTCGATCTGCCGCGCGGTTTCCTCGGAGACGTTCTTGCTCTGCGTCACCGAGTGGCCGAGGAACACTTCCTGGCTGTTGTCGCCATACGCGATCATGCCGAGCTTATCGCTCATGCCCCATTCGGTGATCATCCGCCGGGCCTGATCGGTCGCCATCTTGATATCGCCGGCGGCGCCGTTCGACACCTTGTCCGGGCCAAAGATGATCTCCTCCGCCGCGCGGCCGCCCATGGCCATGCACAGCTCGGACGTCAGTTTCGACTTCGACTTGGAGTAACGGTCGCCCTCCGGCAGGCTCATCACCAAACCGAGAGCGCGGCCACGCGGAATGATGGTCGCCTTGTGCACCGGATCGCATTCCGGCTCATGCATCGCGCACAGCGCGTGACCGGCCTCGTGATAGGCGGTCATCCGCTTCTCGGCCTCGGACATGACCAGCGAGCGGCGCTCGGTGCCCATCATCACCTTGTCCTTGGCGTGCTCGAATTCCGCCATGGCGACGACGCGCTTGCCCAGACGCGCGGCCAGCAACGCGGCCTCGTTCACCAAATTGGCGAGATCGGCGCCGGAGAAGCCGGGCGTGCCGCGGGCGATCGTCTTCGGATCGACGTCGGAGGCCAGCGGCACCTTGCGCATGTGCACGCGGATGATCTTCTCGCGGCCCACCACGTCCGGGTTCGGCACCACCACCTGGCGATCGAAGCGGCCGGGCCGCAGCAGCGCCGGATCCAGCA
>PLSZ01000118.1 GCA_003164305.1 Acetobacteraceae bacterium | reverse complement strand
AATCGCTACTTATCGGTTACTCTGTCGGAGACGTACGCTGCTCACGCTCGTTCCAACCGAAAGCGCCCCATGGACGACGACGTCAACGCGATCCGCGATTTACTGCACCTCTACTGTTTCCACATGGACGAGGGCCGGTTCGCCGAACTCGCCGCGCTGTTCGCCGCCGATGGCGAATGGATCGCGCCGTATCGTACGGCGCGCGGGCCGGTGGAGATCGCGGACTGGCTGACCCGGTCCGTGCCGCCGTCGCCAAGGCGGATGCATTACGTGATGAATTCGGTGATCGCCGTGTCGGGCGACATCGCGATGGCGAAATCGAACTATCTGGTGATGGTGGAAGGGCCTGAAGGGCCGGTGCCCTCGGTGTGCGGGACCTATGCCGACGGTCTGGTTCGCGGGCCGGATGGCTGGCGTTTCCGCCGCCGGGAACTGATCCACGCGTTCAAGGGCGAGATGCGTCTGACCCTGCCGGCCGCGAATGAAGGCTGACGGGTTCGAACGGTGCCTGGTCCGGCGCGCCCGCCGCGAACAGCCAGACCGGCTCCCCCGCCGCGGGGATCGCCAGTAGCGAAGAACACACCGTCCCGAAGCCGCCGCGCGGTTCGACGTTGATCTGCTCCCCCGCCGTGCCGGACCGGTCGGCGAGGATCGCGCGCCACGCGGCCCAATCGTCGGGCCCAGGCGGGGTGGCCTCGCGGAACCGTGTCAAATGGCGGGCCACCCGAGGGCTGTCCTGATCGTTAGGATCGTGCGCGGTGATCATGGAGACGCCAGGCGGCAGACGGCGCGCGGAGGGCCGTCCATGTCCCGCTCCGCGGATGAACGTGGCTCCGGTCCGATCCGCGATCACCATGTTGAAGCCGCGCCACTGACCGGCGTCGAGCACGGCGATGGCCTCGACGGCGGTGGCCATCGAGGTTTCGGCCAATGCCAGCAAGGGCAACTCCCCCCGGCTGCGCTTGCCGGCCGCCGGCCCCAGCGATCCTGGGCGGTTCAACACGGCGGCGGTGACCCCGTGCGCGTTGACGCCCATCCAGGTGCCGCCGGCGGTGCGATCCTTCCCGGCGATCACGCCCGGTTGCTCCGGCCACCAGGCGGCGGGTGGATCCCAGGCGCGATCCAAGGCCTCATCCCGATTGGCCACGAGCATGACCGGCCAGGCGTGATCGGGACGAACCAGCAGAACGACGGTACACATAAGCGACGTTCGTGCGTGGATGAAAGCGGCCCGTCAATGGATGTGGCCAGGGTGAGGCGAGCGCGGCACCAATCCCGCGGAGGAATTAAGCCGCTCACGCGCCGCGGGGGACCGTCGCCGAACGATTGCCCGGATCGGTCGTTGTCACTCATTCGCCGGGCGGCATTTAATGAGCGAAGTCTCGTGCCATGGTTTCGCCTTATTGAAATTGGGAACCATGCGGGCACGCTCGCGTTGTCAAATTGCACGCGGCGTTCGCGCGTCAGGAACACGCAGCATCGACGCTGATCTGATCAACATGACTTGATCCGTGACCTGCTCCATGCTCCTGCCGTTCGGATGAGCGGTGAGGGTGTTTCATCACGTCAGAATAAGGAGACTCCGATGAGGAAGTCACTGTTTTCAATCGCCGCCGCGTCCCTTTTGGCCGCGAGCGTCGGCATGGCTCACGCGCAATCGACGACGACCACCACGACGACGTGGTCCTCCGACGAAGGGTCCGGTCTGCGCGACTATTCGACGACACGCCACTACAAGTCTTACGACCAGCCGACGTGGCACGCCCAGGTTGGCGAGGAGCTTCCTGGCGAAGTGACGATGTATCCGCTGCCGGACACGATGCATGTGCCGTCGGCTGAACGTTACAGCTACAGCATCATCAATAACCAGCCGGTGGTCGTCGAGCGCACCACCCGCAAGGTCGTTCACACCTGGGAATAAAACTTTCAGGGCCCGGGAATAAACTTCCCGTGGGTTGAGCATCGATACCGGCGAGGAGTCCCTTTATCGCGAAGGGGCTCCTCGTTCGCGTACGGACGACGGTGTCGATCGCGTGACCCTACCGGCGTCGGCACGGCTTGCGGTCATAGGCATCAAGTTAAGGCTGGCGNNGTCCTTGGCGGGGTCGAGAGATCCTCGGGTCGAGCCCGAGGATGACGGGAAAAGGCGGTCATTGTCCTCCACGGCGGCTTATCTTGATGCCTATGCGGCTTGCGGTGGCTTCCTGGCCCTGTAGCATTCGGGGCGTCCAATTCAGGAGGGAAACGCCCCATGTGGGAACCGAGCACACGCTACCCGGACCCGTCCGTTCAGGTCCTCGATCCCAGCTTCAACGCCTTGCGCCTGCCGCTCGCCTCGGTCGAGCGGCTGTATACCGGTTGCCGCTGGTCCGAGGGGCCGGTTTATTTCGGTGATGGACGCTATGTGCTGTGGAGCGACATCCCCAACGATCGCATCCTGAAATGGGACGAAGAAACCGGCGCGGTCAGCGTGTTCCGGAAAACGTCGTATAACGCCAACGGCAATACCCGCGACCGGCAGGGGCGGCTGGTGACCTGCGAGCATCGCGGCCGCCGCGTGACCCGCACCGAATATGACGGCGGCATCACCGTTCTCGCGGATTCGTATCAGGGCAAGAAGTTAAATTCCCCGAACGACGTCGTGGTGAAGTCGGATGGATCGGTCTGGTTCACCGATCCCGCGTTCGGCCTTTTGGGTTATTACGAAGGGGAGATGGATCCGCAGGAACTGCCGATGTGCGTCTACCGGATCGACGGCCAGAGTGGCGAGGTGACGATGGTCGCCGACGACGTCGAGGGGCCGAATGGTCTGGCGTTTTCGCCTGACGAATCGATTCTTTATGTCGTCGCGTCGCGCGCGCAGCCGAACCGCCTGATCCGCGCGTTCGATGTCGTGGATGGCAAGAAACTGAGCAACAACCGGGTGTTCATCGACGCCGGGCCAGGCTCGCCGGACGGATTCCGGGTCGATGTTCATGGGAATTTGTGGTGCGGATGGGGCATGGGCGATCCGGCGCTGGACGGGGTGCGGATTTTTAATTCGTCCGCGCAACCAATCGGCCATATCTCCTTGCCGGAGCGATCGGCGAATTTATGCTTCGGCGGCCGCTGGCGGAATCGCCTGTTCATGGCGGCGAGTCATGGCCTCTACGCGCTTTACGTCAACACGCAGGGGGTCGCGGGCGGCTGAATGCCTCAGCGCCTGGCCGCGAGCACCAACGGGGTCAGGCGCCGGTGCAACCACCAGACGGCGAGGCAGCACGCCAGCACGCCCGCCGCCAGATAAGCGGCCGATAGCCAATCGCCTTCTCGCAGCCGATCGATCGACAGGCCCGCCAGTTGCGCCGGGCACACATGCGCGGGCGCCCAGACCAGGGCCGAGCTGACGTTGGCGATCAGGAACTGCTTGCGCGACATGCCGGCGATTCCGGCGGCCAGCGGCACCGTGGAGCGCAAGACGGGAATGAACCGGCACAGCGCGACGCTGTAGGATCCGTAGCGCTGAAAAAATCGGTCGGCGCTGGCCATCAATCGCGGCCGGCGCGCGAACGGGCCCCATTGCCGCACCGCGTGCCGGAAGTGGTAGCCAATCCAATACGACATGAAGTCGCCAATCACCGCGCCAAGCACGGCGACCGCCAGAAACGGCCACTTCGCCTGGCCGGCGGCGGCCGCGGCGCCGGCGACACCCATTACGATGAACGTGCCGGGGATCACCGTGCCGACCAGGGCCAGCGCTTCGATGATGGCCGCGAGGAAGGCGACGACCAGCGACCATTCGGGATTCTGTCCCACAAGGTTGATGGCGCCGGCCAGCCAGCCGGAACTGTCGTTGATCCAATCCCACATGGTCGGTTGTGGAGCGCTCCCTGCGCGTATTCGTTGGAGAGGAGATTAGGGTAACGGATTGTGAATGGGAAGAGCGTTGCCGACGGGTTGCAAGCGGGACATTCTGGGCTGGCGATCACGCTCAGGGCGACACCGCGAAGGTCACGGACCCGCGCAACGTCTGGCCAGGCGCGAGCACCGCCATCGCCTGATCCGGCGGCAGGTCCGGGCGGTTGATCGCGTCGGGAACGTGGCTCACCGGCTCCACACAAAAGAAATTCGCGTCGGGCGGCGTGAAGACCTGGAGGTTGGCGAACAGCGTCTCCGCTTCGATCCGCACCGCGGGCAATCGCGCCACGCCGTTCCATCCGGTGAAGCAGTTGTCCAGGCGCTCGTCGTTCACTGTCCGGCCGGCGGCATGATCCCACGCGGGAGTCACGGGTTCATGCGTGACCGGGAGCGCGTCGCGGTTCAACCAGACGCCATCCGACTGGAACGCGATCGTCGCGCCGGCGGCACGCGGGAAATAAGGATGCACGCCGACGCCGGCCGGCGCGGGCGAGGGGTGAAGATTGGTCATCTCGATCGCGATGGTCAGTCCCTGGTCCGTGAGGCGGTAGTCCATCCGCGCGGAGAAGGCGAACGGCCAGGCCAACGCGTTGGCGCCGGATGGATCGTGCCGTAGCGACAACGTTATTCCGCTGCCGGCGAGGTCCTCGATGGTCCAGGGACGCTGCCATCCGACGCCGTGGATCGCGTGCGGGTGATCGCCGAAGTTCGCCGCCAGTTCGTGGGTTATTCCTTCCCATGTGAAGCGGCGCCAGGCGATTCGGTTGCAATACGGCACCAACGGAAACAGTCCCATGTCGCCGGGTCGTCCGTGCAACGCGGCCTCGGCCGAGGGATGCCGCAACAGATGCGCGCCACGCCGTGTCCATCCCAGGATCGTCCCGCCCGACTCCGGGGCCACGACCAGCGAGTCTTTGCCGCGCGTCAGGCTGAGCATCAGGCCGGCTTACCGTTCGCATAGGGTTTCAGCGCGGCGAAGATCGCGGCGTTGGACGGTGTCGGGATGCCATGCTTGCGGCCCAGTTCCACCACTTTGCCGGCGAGCCACGGCAGTTCCAGTCGGTTGCCGCGCACCAGATCGACCGCCATCGACGCCATCAACCCGGGCGGCTGCGAGGCCACGCCCGCCAACCGCTGTTCCACGATATTGTCCGCGAGCGGCACGCCCTCGGCNNCGCGTCCCACCGCCGCCGTCTCGCGCATCACGCTTTCATACAGCCCGAGGATGTCGGGATCGTCGCGCAGCTTGCCGATCGGCAGCCGCGTAATCGCGGTCACGCCGCTCATGCCGGTGAGCAGAATGAATTTCTCCCAGATCGGTACGGCGATGTCGTCGCTGAGCGTGACGGTGAAGCCGGCTTTCTGAGCCAGAGCGAGAAGTTCGCTGGCGCGTTTCGTCGGGCGTCCATCCCGTTCCCCGAACGCCATCGACATGAACGTTCCCGTTTGCCTGATCACGCCGGGACTGGCGATCGTCGCGCTGATGGCGACGGTGCCGGCCATGACATGCGCGGCGCCGAGGATGGGCAGCAGGCGGTCGCCGGAGTCGATGCCGTTTTGTAATGGAATGACACCCGTCCCGGGTCCGATCAGCGGTTTGATTTGCTCGCCCGCGCTCTCGACATCCCAGAGTTTGACGCAGAACAACACGATATCGACGGGACCGATCGAGGCCGGATCGTCGGTCACCTGCACCGGATGGATCAGCGTGTCGCCGCGCTCGCTTTCGATGCGCAGACCGTGTTCGCGCATCGCCGCCAGATGCGCGCCACGCGCCACGAACGTCACATCGCCTCCCGCTTTGGCGAGCGCCGCGCCAAAAGCTCCGCCAACGCCGCCGGCGCCGATTACCGCGATCCGCATGTCTGGACTCCTGTTTGCCCACAGCCTAACCCGTTCGCCGGTGATCAGCGAGAGGGATCGGACGTGGAGGAAGTGGATTGCGTCGTCGTCGGCGCCGGTGTCGTCGGTCTGGCGGTGGCTCGCGCGTTGGCCCGGAGCGGGCGGGAAGTGATCATCCTGGACGCGGCGGAGGGGATCGGCACCGAAACGTCTTCGCGCAACAGCGAGGTCATTCACGCCGGGATTTATTATCCCGCCAACAGCCTGATGGCGCGGTTCTGTGTCGAGGGGCGCCGCAAGCTGTATCCGTTTTGCGCGGAGCACGGCGTGCCGCATCAGAACTGCGGCAAGTTGATCGTCGCCACCAACGAACAGGAAGACGCGATGCTGGCCGGCATCAAGCAGCGCGCTGAAGCGAATGGGGTCGAGGGGATGCGTGTGCTGTCTCGCGACGAAGCCATCGCGATGGAGCCGGCGCTGAATTGCACCAGCGCGCTGTTGTCGCCGATGACCGGTATCATCGACAGTCATGCTTATATGTTGGCGCTGCAAGGCGACGCCGAGCACGCCGGCGCGCTGCCGGTGTTCTTCAGTCCGGTGATGGGCGCGCANNCGCTGCCGGTTGATGGTGAACTCGGCCGGGCTGCACGCGCCGTTGCTGGCGCGGCGGACGACGGGGATGCCGCCGGACCGCGTGCCGACCGAGTATTACGCGAAAGGCAATTACTTCACGTTGCAGGGACGCTCGCCATTTTCGCGGCTGATTTATCCCGTGCCGGTGCCTGGCGGACTGGGCGTGCACCTGACGATCGACCTTGGCGGGCAGGCGCGGTTCGGGCCGGATGTGGAATGGATCGAGACGATCGATTACGCGGTCGATCCAAGCCGGTCGGATGGGTTTTATGCCGCGGTCCGGCGGTATTGGCCCGATTTGAAGGATGGCGCGCTGCAGCCGGGGTATGCCGGAATTCGGCCGAAGATCGTGCCGCGTGGCGCGCCGGCGCAGGATTTCGTGGTGCAGGGGCCGCAAACTCATGGGGTGCCGGGTCTGATCAATCTGTTCGGCATCGAAAGCCCTGGACTGACGGCGTCGCTGGCCATAGCCGATCACGTGCTGGAGATCGCCGCGACAGGGTGATCGGGGCGTCGGAGGGACTGTGGAGAGTTCGGGTTCCGAACGGGCAAAGGTTATTCGACCGTGGATGAACGCCGATGAACGGATAAGAGCGGACTATGACCTCGACTTCCAGGAGGCCTACCATGGCAGACCTAAAGCCTGTTCTTTGGATATTCGTATGGCTCGGCGTCAGCGGCTCTCTGGCTTTTGCACAACAGTACTCTAACCATAATGGTGAAATCCCGGACGACCCGACGAAATGCTCGAAAGACGCACAGGGCATGGTCTATTTCGCTGTAGGACGGCGGGTATTCCGCCAACCGATGAACAATCTTAGTTAAATTACTGGTCATATTACCACTCAATCACCACAAAAACAGGCGTCTTACCCCGCGCCCCCTGATCCATCCGAGCCGGTTGGGTGCCCAGATCACCCTATACAGGGCGCCAGTTACAGTCTTCGCCGCATGTCGGCGATGGCGGGGGAGAAACCCAATGCCAATTCCGATTATGCCGACCACATCAGCCTGGTGATCAACAGTGGAAGCTGGGCCTTCACTCGGGACGGGTTATTCGACCTGCTGGCTAAGAGCCGGGGATTATCGGACGAAAGCATTCCGGGATTCATTGGCACCGGCAAAGGCTCGGCGCGATGGTATTACCTCGTCTACAAAGCTCTCGACTATCTGACACCAGATGGGAACAAGCTGGTTGTTGAATGTCATAACGATCTTTCAGAAAAGTTCGACATCTGCGAATATGGCTACGAAATCGGAACCGATATCGCGATCAGCACGGGTTTCGTAACGCCGAATATCCCGCTAATCAAAATCATCGACGCGGATCAGGAGCTCAGGCGCCGTATTGAGGCGGCCCAGGTACGGGACTTCAAATGGCTTGATACAAGTGTAAAGAATTGAGTGGAGACGACGTCATGATTCAAAATCCGAATTACCTTAACTGTGATGGGTGGGGCACCCTCACTGGTAGCGTTGATGATCCGACTTATCCGCGTTCATGTGTGGTTGAATATTCTTACTTCCACCAAGCCAAACCCCGTCCCCGGGGCCATGAGCGACCCATTTCCCAATTCCCGCTTCCATTGCCCCTTCACGAATCGAACCGATCTCGGGCAGAGTTGTCTCGCTGCCGAAATCGCTCCGATTCTCGGCGGAGAGGGTCTGCATCGTGTCATTTGATGAGCCGGGTTCACTCGTTGCCTACCGCGACGCCCGTCCGATTCACATTTCGGGCTACGATCGGCAGGAGAACGATTTCTACCCCACGCCCGCCTGGGTCACCGAGGCGCTCCTGGACTGCGTCACGTTGCGCGGCCCGGTCTGGGAGCCCTGCTGCGGCGACGGCGCCATGGCACGCATCATTCAGGAACGAGACCTGGCTGTCGTCGCCAGCGATCTCGCGGATCGCGGCTTCGGCGAGACCGGCGTCGATTTCCTGGAATGCAAGAATTTTCCCACCGATTGCCACAGCATGGTGACCAATCCGCCATACGGCGATGGCGGCGGTTCGCTGAAAGGCGTCCAGGTGCCAGGCGCGTTGTTGCATT
>PLSZ01000512.1 GCA_003164305.1 Acetobacteraceae bacterium | reverse complement strand
GTGCGGGTCGGGAAAGAAATACAAGTTCTGCCATGGGCGGATCGCGTAACCCGCCAGATCAGGCGCCACTGCCATCGGCCAGCACCTGCATCGCCGTCATGTGATGCATGCCGAACGCCTGGGCCACCGCCGGGTGGGTGACCTGACGATCGTGGATGTTCAGCCCCTCACGCAAGTGCGGGTCGTCCAGCATCGCCCGCCGCCAGCCCTTTTCCGCGAGCGCCATGACGAACGGCAACGTCGCGTTGGTCAGCGCGTAGGTCGAGGTCCGCGGCACCGCGCCCGGCATGTTGGTGACGCAGTAATGCACCACGCCCTCGTCCACATAGGTCGGCGCGGAATGCGAGGTTGGGCGGCTGGTTTCGAAGCAGCCACCCTGGTCGATGGCGATATCGACCAGTACCGAGCCCGGCCGCATGAGCCGGACCATCTCCCGCGTCACGAGTTTCGGCGCCGCCGCGCCCGGCACCAGCACGGCACCGATCACAAGGTCGGCCGCCAGAACCGCGTGCTCGATCGCCTCCGTGGTGGCGAACAGCGTCGTGGCCCGGGCGCCGAATTGCAGGTCGAGTTCCTTCAGCCGGGGAATGGAGCGGTCGATGATAGTCACCGACGCCTCCAGCCCCGCCGCCATGCGCGCGGCATTGGTGCCGGAAACCCCGCCGCCGAGCACGACCACCTTGGCGGGCGGCACCCCTGGCACGCCGCCGAGCAGAATGCCGATGCCGCCTTGCTCACGCTCCAGACAGTGGGCACCGACCTGGATGGCCATGCGACCGGCAACCTCGCTCATCGGGGCCAGCAACGGTAGCGCGCCGAAGCGGTCGGTCACGGTCTCATAGGCGATGCAGGTGGCGCCGGAGCGGATCAGCCCCTCGGTCTGCGCGCGGTCGGCGGCGAGGTGCAAATAGGTGAACAGCACCTGACCACGACGCAGGCGGGCGATTTCGGTGGGCTGCGGTTCCTTGACTTTGACGATCAGATCGGCGGTTTCGAAGATCGGGCCGGCGGTCTCGGCGATTGTCGCGCCAGCGGCTCGGTAGGCGTCGTCGCCGTAACCGATGCCGGTGCCGGCGGCGTGCTCGACGATGACCTGATGGCCGTGGTGGGTGAGTTCGCGCACGGCGCCCGGGGTCAGGCCGACGCGATACTCCTGAATTTTGATTTCCTTCGGCACACCGATCTTCATCACGAAACTCCTGGGCTGCGCCGGGGATATGGTCCCGAATGGGCGAAAGTCAGCCCGAAGATTTGGATGTTCCCGTCCTCGCCAGGGAAGCCGAAGGTTCCGCACCCTGGAACTTATGCGCTTGTTCCCAAATTGGGAACCTACTAACAAGGGCGATGCAGGTGATCGCGCTTCGCACCTTGAAGCAATTTTGGGCGCTTCATGATCAGCCAGAGGTGTCGCTTCGCGCCTGGCATGCCGTCGCATCCGCGGCGGTTTGGAACACTCCCCGGGATATTAAGATCGAGTTCGGTGCGACGGTGGACTTCATCAAGGATAATCGGGTCATATTCGACATTGGAGGGAACAGGTTTCGCCTCATTGTTCATGTCTCGTACACATACAAGCTTATCCTNNAAGACGGAAGCCGATTACGACGCTGCCCTGAAAGCGATCGAAGAATATTTTGAGAACGAACCCGCGCCTGACAGTCCCGAAGCCGATCGCTTCGACCTGCTCGCTCTTGTCATCGCCGATTATGAGGCGAAGCATTGGCCGATCGAAGCACCCGATGCTCCTGATTTGTTACGGGCTCGGATGGAGCAAAAAGGCCTACGGCAGTCCGATCTCGCGCATGTGCTAGGGTCCAAGGCGCGAGCGTCCGAGGTGCTCAATCGCCGTCGGCATCTGACACTTCAGCAAGCCTGGAAACTGCACGTCGAATGGCACCTTCCGGCCGACGCGTTGATCCGTCCCTATCCGTTACGGCGTCAGGCGACGTCATCCAGCTAAGAGAGGTTTTGGGTCGATCGTGCCTCAACGAGGTCACCCCCAGCGCCCCAGCCGCTTCCTCCGCGCCAGCCATGCCACGAACGCAAGCCACGCCAGTTGCGGTGGCACGACCAGCAGCAGCGCCAGCGGCTTCCAGTTACCCGGCGCGCCCAGAAACAACACGCAGCACAAGCCGCCGAATTCGGCGAAACCCCAATGGATCAGCGTTACCGTGACCGCTGGCACGCCGGAGCGGTGGGCGACCTGATACAAATGGCCTCTATGTGGTTGGGTCACGCGCTCTCCCACCAGGGTGCGCCGGACCAGGGTGAAGGCGACGTCGAACAACACGCCGGACAGCAGCATCGGCACCAGCATGAAGGACAATGACGCGCCGTCGAACCGGCTGGCGACCACGCCGAGCACCGCGATCATGAAGCCGCAAAACTGGCTGCCGACATCGCCCATGAAAATGCGCGCGCGCGGGAAATTGAACGGCAGGAACCCGAGCAATCCCGCCAGCAGCATGCCGCTCGCCGCGTAACAAAACCAGCTGCCATAGCTGGCGGAGAATAACGCCAGGAACACGCAGGCGATCGCCATCACGCCGCCGGCCAGACCATTCAATCCGTCGATGAAATTGACCGCGTTGGTGGTGAACAGCAGCCAAACCACGGTCACCGGTACCCCGATCCAGCCGACGTAGACCGCTCCGACGTACGGGATGCGGTAATCGTGGATATAGATGCCGGTCCCGACCGCCACCAGCGCCGCGAGCGTTTGAATGCCCAGTTTGACGATGAACGGCCAGTCGCGGAGGTCGTCGAGGAACGCCACCAATGCGATCGCGAACGACGCGGCGATGACCCCCAGGAAGTATTCGTTGGCGAGGCGGGCGAATTCGCCGAAATAGTAAAGCAGCACGAGGCCGACGAGAAACGCGGCGACGATGCCCACGCCGCCGCCTTTAGGCGTTGGCCGATCGTGCGCTTTGCGGGCCTCGGGCGTGTCCATCACGCGGATCGCGATCATGGCGCGGACCACGACGGCGGACAGCATGGTCAACCCCAGCCCGAAGGCCAGATGGCGCAGCATCGCATCGGTGGTCATGCTCGGCACCTCGGAACCGGTTCAGGCCGTAGACACTGCAAATCGAACGTCCGGTTCCGAAATGGAGGATCGCGACGAGGGCTACTCGCCGCGATCCCTGGTCAGTCTACCGTACGAAGCCTTCCAGTTCATCCTTGGCCCAGGCGATGGCCTGATCGATAGTCTGGCCCGCGTAAATTTTGGCGACCATGGTTGGCACGGTGCCGCGGTTCCAGATTTGCACCGCGAGGTCCGGTGGCCCGGACGAGCCGGTGATGAAGTATTCGGCGTCGTGCCAGGGGCGAACCGGGTAGTTGTAGACGGTGCCTTTCGGCGGCTCGACCTCGCTCCAGATTTTCAGGTCGGACATCGAAAGGAACGGCGGGATGTCGTAGCCGACGACGGCTTCGGCCAGGACCTCGACCTGCTCGCGCCGCGAGAGGTAGGCGATGAGTTCCTTCGCGGCGCTTTTGTTTTGCGCGAATTGCCAGATGCCCCAGAAATACGGCCGCAGCGGCACCAATCTTCCGTGCGTGCCTTTTGGGTTGGAGAAGGTCCAGCAGTCCTCGGCAACGGCGGGCGCGTCGCGCTTCGCCACGGCCCAGGCGGAGGGCGGGTTCCATATCAGGGCCGATTTGCCGGAGATCAGCGCCCGGTTGTTGGAGGCGTCGTCGTAGCTGACGGTGTCCGACGGCAGGAACGGCAGGATCTTCTTGGCATACTCCAACACCTTGCGGACGTTGTCGGAGTCGACGGTGATATTGCCCTTCGCGTCGAGTAATTCCGCGCCGAACGCACCGAACGTGGCGCCCCAGGTCTGGCAGGAGTCGGTGGTCGGACCGCAACCGAGGGCGAACGGAAAGCCTGCCTTGTGACAGGCCTCGGCGGCGCGCAACTGGGTGTCGTAGGTCCAGTCAGCGGCGGCGGCCGGGGTCGATTCGTGCGCGGGATACCATTTCGTGACGTCGATGCCGGCGTAATTCTTCAGCATGCTGATGCGGCCGCAGGCAGTCAGCGGCGCGGCGCCGGATCCGACCGGAACCGCCATCCAGTGGCCATCGACCTTGCCCAGATACTCCACGGCGCTGGAGATTTTGCCGTACTGGTCCGTCAATCCTTTGACGACATCATCGACCGGGTCCAGCTTTTCGGCGAACTCGTGCACGGTCCACATGTCGAAGGCGTAGACGTCGTGACCGGTGCGAGCCTGCGCCTCGGCGGCCATGGTGATGTTGATCTTGCTGCCAATGGCGGTGAGGAAATCGACCTCCACATCCACGTGGTTTTTCTCCGCCCAGGCGTCGATCAGCTTCTTCATGGCGGCGTTGCCGGCGGGCACCCAATGGTCCCACAGCGCCATGCTGAGTTTGCCGGCGGCACCGGCGGTGCGGATGTGAACGAGGGGCAAGGCCGCCGCGGCGGCTCCGATTTTCATCGCGCGGCGGCGCGATACACGCTTTGTCATATTGTTTACTCCCTGGTGGCCCCGTCTGCCCGATCTTCGTTGCGACCGGTTCCCACCAGGACCCCCGCCGGCCAGTATCGGTCGAGCCCGAGCAGCGTCAAGCACCCGGCTTCCGCGGAGGCTGGAGTGTGGGGCAACGCCCCGGCGTCGCCCCACACTCCAACGCCCGACGGAGGCCGGGCTATGACGCCCGCGCGGCATCGCGCTATAGGACCGCCATGCCCGCGGCGCGCTCCCTGATTCGCATCGCCGTCAACGTCGCCATCGACGGTGTTCTGGCGGCGGCGGCGGTCCCGGTGGCCTGGTGGATCACCGACCCAACCGGAGCGGTTCCCTCGGCCGCGTTCTCCATTCCGCTCGGCGCGGCCGCTTTGCTGGTGGCGGGGCTGCCATTCCGGCTGTCCCAGCAATACTGGCGCTTCGCGGCGTTGGGCGATTTGCTGACGGTCACCGCCAGTTCCGCTCTCGGCGCCGCGCTGTTTTCGCTGGTGCTGTTCGCGCGCGGACTGGGACCACCGAGTTTTGGCTTTCCGATCGCGCACGCGTTGACGCTGCTGGCCCTGCTCGGCGCCCCGCGCGTGGCGTATCGCTGGTTCCGCTCACGCGGGCAGAACATGGTGGCCGAGGCGGACGCCACGTCGGTGCTGGTCGTCGGGCAGACCGAGGACTGTGATCTGTTCCTGCGCGCGTTGGTGCGCGACCGGCGGCAACGCTTCCGGGTGGAAGGGCTGCTGACCCCCGGCGACCGCCCCACCGGCCGACGCATTCAGGGCTACTCCATCCTGGGCGCCATGAAAGACGCGGGCACGGTACTGGAGCGGCTGCGCGAGGAGGGCCGGCTCCCGGGCACGCTGGTGATGGCGACCCCGGACCTGCAGGGCGCCGCTCTGGCCAGCGTCGTGGCACAGGCGGACCGGTTCGGGTTGCGGGTGCGGCGGGCGCCTCGACTGACTGAACTGGAACATGGCGGTTCGGCGCCGGGGGAGCCTCGGCCGGTCGAGTTGCGGCCGATCATGATCGAGGATTTGCTGAACCGCCCGCAGGTCCCGCTCGACCGCGACGGCATGGCGCGGCTGATCCAGGGCCGCCGCGTCGTGGTGACCGGTGCCGGCGGCACCATCGGCAGCGAGTTGGCACGTCAGGTCGCCGCGTTCGGCCCAGGAAGCCTCGTGCTGATCGACAATGGCGAATTCGCGCTGTGGCAGATCGATATGGAACTGGCGGAAACCCACCCCAGCGTGCGCCGCCAGTCGCTGATCGCTGACATTCGCGACGAGACGCGGATCCGCTCGGTGTTCGAAGCGATCCGCCCGGAACTGGTATTCCACGCCGCCGCGCTGAAACATGTTCCCATTGTCGAGGACAACCCGCTGGAAGGTCTGATGACCAACGCGGCGGGGACAAGGCACGTGGCCGACGCGGCGCGCGCGTCCGGGGCGCTGGCGATGGTGCTGATTTCCACCGACAAGGCGGTCAATCCGACCAGCGTGATGGGCGCGTCCAAGCGGCTGGCGGAAATGTATTGTCAGGCACTGGATATTGTCGCGCGCAAGACCGGCGTGGGCATGCGCTGCATCACGGTGCGGTTTGGTAACGTGTTGGGCAGCACCGGTTCCGTCGTGCCGCTGTTTCAACGCCAACTCGCGCGCGGCGGTCCGCTGACGGTGACCCATCCGGATATGCAACGGTATTTCATGACGGTGCGGGAGGCGGTGGGGCTGGTGTTGCAGGCCAACGTTCTGGGCGTCGGCGAGGCGCGGCTGCCGGCGGACCAGGATGGCGGCATTTTCGTGCTGGATATGGGAGAGCCGGTGAAGATCGTCGATCTCGCGCGGCAGATGATCCGGTTGGCGGGATTGAAGCCGGACGAGGACGTGGCGATCCGTTTCACCGGCTTGCGGCCCGGTGAAAAGCTGTTCGAGGAACTGTTCCACGGCAAGGAGCCTCCCGCGCCGACCGGGCATCCTGGGCTTCTGATGGCGCATCCTCGCACGGCGGACCCGGCGATCGTCGGACGCGCGATAGAAGAAATCGCCACCGCGTGCCGTGGCAATCAAACGCGCCTGGCGCTGACCTTGTTGAGCCGGTTGATCCCCGAGTTCGAGCGCAATACCGACAGCGCGCAGACGGACGCCCGCGCGGGGAGCGGGGCGTGATGGCGGAGTGTTCGTCGCGGGCCGGTCTCTCCTGGTCGCACCACAACTTCTCCACGTCATCCCCGGGTCAAGTCCCATACGGGCTAAAATACGTCCGGCGGCGCGCGGAAATCGTGTTCCGCCAACCTCTCAGCGTCATGGCCGGGCTCGACCCGGCCATCTCTCACCGCACAATGTGCGTGGGGCGCCAGATCACCGAGTCGAGCCCGGTGATGACGAAAAATGGCCTCGGACCAGGGTTTTCGCCCTCGCGGCTCTTATTCTTGGCGCCCTTGGGGTCAAACCCGGGGATGACGAGCCCACTTGAAACGACGAGAGGGGCGGATGAGACCGCAAACGCGATGACGGACGTGTGGCTGAAGCAGTTTGGAGCTTGATTTGATGGCCGAAACAAAGTCTTCCGTGCCGTTTCTCGATCTGCCCGCGCAACAGGCGCGGATCAGGGACGATTTGCGGCGCCGTCTGGACGCGGTGCTGGCGCATTGCCAGTTCGTCCTCGGCCCCGAAGTCGCGGAGCTGGAACGGGAGCTCGCGCGGTTCTGCGGCGCGAAACATTGCGTATCCGTCAGTTCCGGCACCGACGCGCTGCAGATCGCCATGATGGCGGAGAACATCGGCCGCGGCGACGCGGTGTTTCTGCCGGCCTTTACCTACACCGCGACGGCCGAGGTGCCGCTGGTGCTCGGCGCGACCCCGGTGTTCGTCGATGTCGATCCGCGTACGTTTCAGATCGATCCGGCGCATCTGAGCAAGCGCATCGGCGAGGTCCGCGCGGCGGGTAAGCTGCGGCCACGCGCGGTGATCGGTGTCGATCTGTTCGGCCAACCGGCGGACTGGCCCGCGATCGCCGCGATCGCCACCGCCGAAGGATTGTTCACGATCGACGACCTGGCACAGAGTTTCGGCGCGTCGTTGCACGGACGTCCGCTCGGCACGCAGGCGGACGCCACGGCGACTTCGTTTTTCCCGTCCAAGCCTCTCGGTGCCTACGGCGACGGCGGCGCGCTGTTCACCGAGAACGACGAGCGCGCGGATTTGTATCGCAGCCTGCGCACGCACGGCGAAGGGAAGACTCGTTACGAGGTGCTGCGCACCGGCATGAACGGGCGTCTCGATTCAATTCAGGCCGCCGTTCTGCTGGCGAAACTGACCGTGTTCCCGGAAGAACTGATCGCGCGGGAGAAGATCGCGACCTACTACGATCAACGCCTCGGCAACACGCTCACCATTCCCGCCCGCGTTCCCAACAGCACCGCCGCCTGGGCGATTTATTCCGTTTTGTTACCGGACGGCGTCGAGCGCTCCGCGGTGCAGGACGCGATGCGCGCGGACGGCGTGCCGACAGCGATCTATTATCCGCGTCCGCTGCATCGTCAGCCAGCCTATCGCGAGCAACACGATGGGACAGAATTGCCGGTGTCGGACCGCCTCGCCGATCACATTCTGGCGTTGCCGATCCATCCCGATCTGGATGCGGCGGCGGCTGCCCATGTCTGCGACGCGCTGGTCGCGGCGGTGGCGGAGCATAGAACAAAGAACGCCCAATGAAATTGGTGAAACAAATCGACAAGACCGGATGTGGGATCGCGTGCGTGGCCATGCTGGCCGGGATTACATATTCCACCGTCCGGAGGCTGATGTTTCCTGATCCAAAGACGCGTGAGTTCTATACGTCAACCAACGACGTTCGTGTCGCCCTCAAGCAACTCGGATTTGATGTTGCAAACCGGCTTGTGCCGATCAGACGCAATCAACTGCCACCTATTACGGAAAATGCCATCATCAAGATGAATCTGAAACCAAGTACCGGCGCCTGGCATTGGGCGGTCTGGGATGCCGAGAGACGACGGCTCCTTGACCCCAGAAGGCCGCCTTACAGGCGGCGACGTTACGTGTCCCATTTGATAGTAAAGCCGCTCCCACCCCCACAATCAGTAGCGCCAGGCTGAAATTGAACGCTACTGGAACGCGCAACCGCTTCCCCAATTCGCTCAAATACATTAAAAACCGCAAATTGATGGATTTGGAGCGACTGATGCCAACGGTTGATGCGACCACGTTCCGGCGAGATTTCGGGCGCTACCAGGACGAAGCCCATCGCGAGCCCGTGAAGGTGACCAGCCACGGCCATGTCATCGGCGGTTTCTTGTCGTCCCATGACCTGGAACATTTCGAGCGTCTGAAACGCCGCGAGCGTCAGGTGTATGCGGCCGGGGAGCTTCCAGCCGACATCGTCGATGCCATTGAAAGAGCCGAGTATCTCAAGCCCGCCTCGTGAGCTTTCCCGCGCCGCTGCCTGGCCTGGTGATCCGTTACAGCTTTCCGGACGACACCAAACAATTGCCGCTACGGGTAGGTTTCGTTGCGTCGTCATCACCGCGCTCGACCGCATGCGGGCAGCAATAGTGACACCGATGGTTTGGCATCGTGCATCAAGCGTCATTGTCCGGCTCGACCGGACCATCGGCGTCCCCAAAATCGCTCTCACCGGTGTGTTCGGGCTGATGGTCCGGTCGAGCCGGACCATGACGATGGAGGCAAGTACCGGGCCGCTCGCCTTGCCATGTCAGCCCGTATGGGGTCAGGCGCGGTGATGACCCGGAGAGATGCGCGCCCATTCGTTTATTGTTGGCCATTGCCCTTTTGTTGGTGCTCGACCGGGCGAAGAGAATGAGACCAGTGAGCCGTGATTGAGCCGTCGCGGTTTCACCGGCCCGAGATCACTTCAGGCGCGCGGTCCACCTTTCATGGAACGATGACCGCGAAAGGCTCCTTCGGAAACGCACCCTGGTGGTGCGTGCTGTGGCTGCTGTGCCTCACGCTGCTGGCGCCGCTGACGCTCGCGGATGTGCCGCCGTTGCTGGATTATCCGAACCATCTGGCGCGGCTGTTCGTGCTGGCGTCGCTGCCGGGCGATACAGTGCTGGCACGGTTTTATCAGCCGCATTGGGGGATCATTCCGAACCTCGGGCTCGATCTGGTGGTGCCGCCGTTGTTGCGGATGTTTCCGGTGCATCTGGTGGGCCGCGCGGTGGTCGGCCTGAGCCTGCTGTTGCCGGTGCTCGGCACCACCGCGTATCATCGGGCGCTGACCGGACGGTTGTCTTACTGGCCGTTCGGCGCCGTGTTGTTCGCTTACAACGCGGCACTGCTGCGGGGCTTTCTGAACTTCGTCCTTTCCGTGGGACTCGCGCTTCTGTTCGCGGCCGTGTGGATCCGATGGCGAGAGCAAAGGCCCTTGCTCGCGATCCTGGTCTGTGCGCTCGGTGCCGTGGCGCTGTTCTTCTGCCACCTGACCGGCTTGTTGTTCTTCGCGATCCTTATCGGCGGGCATGAGTTGTTAATCGCCCGGACCGATCCTTTCCGGTTTGTCCAAATCGCTCGCCGCGGCGCCGCCGTCGCGACGGTCTTCGCGGTACCCATGGTGCTGTACGCGGTTTCCGACCTCAGCCACATGGCGGGCGCGGCGGAGTTCCGCTCGCCGGCGGACAAAACCCATGCGGCGTTGATGCCGGTGATGAATTATCTGTGGCCGCTGGATCTGGCGACCGCCTTCCTGTGCATCGCGCTCACAGTGGTTTGTCTGGCCCGGAGGTGGTGCGCGATGCCGTTGCGAGCGGCGGTGGCGCTTGTCGTGCTGCTCCTGCTGTTTCTGGCCTTGCCGACGGCGTTCAAGGGGACATTCGACCTCGACACCCGGTTCATCGTCATGGCGGCGTTCGTGGCGCCCGCCGCTTTGGTGTCCCTGTCGCTTCCGCGCCGCG
>PLSZ01000057.1 GCA_003164305.1 Acetobacteraceae bacterium | reverse complement strand
CGCGACGCCTTCGAAAAGAAGCACAGCGGCGTTCGTCTGGGATTCATGAGCGTGTTCGTCCGCGCCTGCTGCGTCGCGCTGAAAGAATTCCCCGCCGTCAACGCCGAGATCGACGGCGACGACATCATCTACAAGAACTACGTCAACATGGGCATCGCGGTTGGCGGACCCTCGGGCCTGGTGGTGCCGGTGATCCGTGACGCCGACCAACTGGGTTTCGCGGGGATCGAAGGCGCCATCGCCGATTTCGGCAAGCGCGCCCGCGACGGGCATTTGAAGCTGGAGGATCTGACCGGCGGCACCTTCAGCATCACCAACGGCGGCGTCTATGGCTCCTTGATGTCCACGCCGATCCTCAACCCCCCACAATCCGCCATCCTGGGCATGCACAAAATCCAGGAACGGCCGATGGCGATCGGCGGCAAGGTCGAGATCCGGCCGATGATGTATCTGGCGGTGTCGTACGATCACCGCATCGTCGATGGCAAGGAAGCCGTTTCGTTCCTGGTCCGGGTTAAGGAAGGGGTCGAGGATCCGCGGCGATTGCTGCTGGATATCTGATCCCCGGCGCTTCCGGCTCCCCCCGCGGGGGGAGCCATTGGCAGGGATGGGGCGTCACGCTCGGGAGGCGGTCGTTTCCGTCAACGGTGCGCCAATGACCCCGATCGCGCCTTTGTAGCCGCGATTCGACTGGCGTTTCGTCGTCCTTACGGTATCGTCAACCCAGGAGGCTCCCATGAGTGCGACAACGCGCGGTTCGGAACGGGTTTGGACGGCCCAGGAATTTCTGGCGACCGATCAGAACGCGTTCGGCGATGCGTGGCGGTATGAGTTGGTGGATGGCGTCATTGTCGCCCATGCCGCGCCGACGCCCGATCATGGCGCGATCCTCGCGGGACTGGGCACTGCGCTGGCGACGCGTCTGAGTGCGCGCTCCGATGGCTGCCGGCCGGAGATCGGCAGTGGCGCCGCGCCCAGACAACAGCAGCGGCCGACGGCACGGATTCCCGATGCGATGATCCGGTGCGGCGAGCATCCGAGGGTGACGTTCGATGTGGTTTCGCCATCCGAGTTGCGCGCCTGGCGGGCGCGGGATCGGCGGCGCCAGCATCTGCAAAATATCGAGGGCGTGCGTGAGATCGTCGAAATCTACCAGGATGAGGCGGCGATTCACGTCTACCGGCTGGAGGAGGAGGGATGGTGGGCGTTCTCGGCGGTCAATGGGCTGGACGGGATGCTGACGCTGGAGAGCGTTGGGTTGGACGTGCCGGTGAGGGAGATTTATCAGTTTGTTTCGGTGGCGGCGTAGGCGCGGTTGGGCTCCCGGACGCCGCCTTGACGTCGCGCGACGCCGGACAATGTCGTGACAGCGCATTGCAAAATCGCTACATAACCGGTCAGGACGCTTTGTGACCGTTGCCACACGAACCGAGAAGCTCGACCTACGTCTGACCCGAGGGGCGAAACGGGTGCTGAACGCGGCGGCACGGGCCGCGCGTCGGTCGGTCAGCGAATTTGTGTTGGCGAGCGCGCTCGCCCGCGCGCAAGGGGCGTTGCCGGACCGTCAGCATTTTGGGCTGGATGCCGCGCGGTGGCAGGCGCTTCTCGCGGCCCTGGAGGCGCCGGTCCGGCCGCTGCCGCGGATGGGGCGCCTGCTGGCCGAGCCGAGTGTATTTGAACGCGATCCCCAGGCCCGGTGGACGGTCCTCCGCGGCGGGAAGTTGCGGCGGAACATCGCGTTGAGGGATTTGATCGCGGCAAGGAGCCGGTGTACCGCTTCCTGACGCGATTCGCGCCGCAAAGCCAGTTCGCCAACAGTTCGCGGACGTATCTGGCGCTGTTGGACGATGACCTGCTCGGCTCCTACACATTGACCTTTGGCGACGTCGCTTACGAGGACGCGCCGGAACGGTTGCGCAAGGGTGCCGCCCGGCATCCTGTTCCGCTGATGATCCTGGCCCGGCTCGCGGTCGCCAAAGACCGGGCAGGGCAGGGGATCGGATCGGGACTGCTGAAGAAGCCGAGACCCGCGCCCAGGTTGACGCCTTCCACGCGGCGGCGCTGGCGGCGGGCGGGAAGGATAATGGCGCCCCAGGGCTTCGCCCCCACTACCGTCCGGACTATTACGGCGCCTTCGTCATCGATCCGGACGGTCACACCCTCGAGGCCGTCTGTTTCACCTGAACACCGACCGCCGCCTCTGGGAGCCCCGCATGAGCGAACAATACGACGTCATCATCATCGGCTCCGGTCCCGGAGGCTATGTCTGCGCCATCCGTGCCGCCCAACTCGGCCTGAAAGTCGCCTGCGTCGAGAAACGCGCGACACTGGGCGGCACCTGCCTCAACGTCGGCTGCATCCCGTCGAAGGCGTTGCTGCAGTCATCTGAGAACTTCGATGCCGCGGGCCACGCGTTCGCCGAACACGGCATCGTGATCGACAGCGTGAAGCTGGATCTGGCGAAGATGCAGGCGCGCAAGGACGATGTCGTCACCGCCAACGTCAAGGGCGTCGAGTTCCTGTTCCGCAAGA
>PLSZ01000288.1 GCA_003164305.1 Acetobacteraceae bacterium | reverse complement strand
GCAATGACAGGTTGTTCCGGCGATTACACCCACGGTGAAAGCGATTCAGCCGCGCCGCACCGGTTCGCGCGTCACCACCACGCCGTCACTCTCGCTCAGCCGCACCAGGTTGACCGTGCCGGCGAGGTCGGGCGAGCCGGAATAATAGGCAGGGACAGCACCGTTGCCGACCTGCGCGGCACGATTCCAATGCCCCAGCGCGAGATAATCGGCGGCGGTCGCGGCGATCTCGGCGTCGCTCATCAGCCAGGACGGACGCAGCGGCGGTACGCCGTCAGCCTCGTAATGGCCGTGCGCCAACGTGATGTGCCAGCGTGCCGCGCGCGGCCTGGGTGAGCGCAGCGGCACCATGTTGTCGTAGTGATGATGCGCGTGACCCCAGATCTCGAGTGCATGGTCGGGAAACCCCACCGCCTGTTCATGCGTCAGGCCCAGCACGTGAACATGCGGCAGGTCGGCAATGGCACTGCGGCGGTACACGGAATCCGGAGTCAGCGGATCGTGGTTACCCGGCAGGATGACCACCTGCCGTCCGGCTTCGGCCAAAAGCTCCGTGACCCGCTCGAGAATCGCCGCGCTCTGCCGATTGTTGTCGAACGTGTCGCCGACCAGCAGCACGATATCCGCGTCCACGTCGCGGGCGGTGTCCAGCACCCAGCGCAGGCCGGACGTGCCGTCGGTGCCATAGCTCGGTTCGGCGGGCTCGTCGTCCACATGCAGGTCGGAACTGTGCACCAGCACGATATCGGGTTTCGGTTCGCTCACGCCTGGCTTCCCAAGAATTGTCGTATGGTTTGATGCCAGCCCCGGATGCGCCTCGTCAACGATGGAGCTTCCGTGCGGGCCACGCTAGGGTGCGCACCTGCATTGCCAGGGAGGAATGTCATGGCCGAAATCGAATGCTTCTTCGATTGCTCCAGCCCGTGGACGTATTTCGCGTTCCATAGCCTACTGGAATTACGCAAGGAAATCGACGTCTCCATCGCCTTCCGGCCGCATCTGGTCGGCGGCGTGTTCAACGCCGTCAATCCCAGCGTGCATAACTCCCGCGAAAAGCCAGTCCTCGCCAAATCCGCCTACAGCAAAAAAGACCAGACCGACTGGGCTCGTTTCCTGGGCATCCGCATGCGCTACCGGCCCTCGGTCTTTCCGGTGAACAGCGTCAAGGCGATGCGCGGATGCTGCTGGCTGGAAGGCACCGACAAGCTGGAACCGTTCGCTCTGGCGACCTTCGACGCCTATTGGGGCGATGACAAGGACATCTCGAAAGACGACGTGCTGACCTCGATCTGTGAGAAAGCGGGCGTCGATCCGGCGGCGTTCTTCACGGCCATCAACGACCAGGCGAACAAGGATAAGCTGCGTAACAACACGCAGGAACTGATCGACCGCGGCGGCTTTGGTTCTCCCACCATGTTCGTCGGCGGCGACGACATGTATTTCGGCAACGATCGCATGCCGCTGATCCGCGACGCGGTGCTGCGCCGGAGGAAGTGACGCGATGGACGTCCTGACCGGGCGTCCGCCGCCTTGACACCGCGCGGGTCTGGCCGGACGCTCAATCCATGCCGCATGACCTGATTCTGAGCAATACGGACGATCGCGGCGTCGCGCTGCTGACCGTCAACAACGCCGCGCACCGCAACGCTCTGGGCAATGCCGGCAAGCGCGAACTGGCGGAAACGTTGGAGCATGTTTCACTGCAGCCAGGCCTGCGGCTGATGGTGCTGACCGGCGCCGGCGACCGGTCGTTCATCAGTGGCGCCGATGTCGCGGAAATGGCGACTTTCGAACAGGAGCACGCCTTCGAAGGTCCGTTCCTGACGCACCGCGTCTGTGAGGCGATCCGCCGCGCGCCGGTGCCGGTGATCGCTCGCATCAACGGTTATTGTTTCGGAGCCGGGCTGGAAATCGCCGCTTCCTGCGACATGCGCGCCGCCGCCGATTCTTCCCGGTTTGGCATGCCGGAGGTGCTGTTCGGCCTGCCGTCCGGCATGGAAGCCTGTCTGCTGCCGAACCTGATCGGCTGGGGCAAGACGCGCGAACTGGTGTTCACCGGCCGCCACATCGACGCGCGGGAAGCCGCGGAGTGTCACCTCGTCGAACGCGTCGTGCCACTGGAAAAGCTGGACGAGGCCGTGGAGGACTGGATTGCCGCGATCCTCTCCGCCGGACCGAACGCGATCCGCGCGCAAAAGGAACTCATGCACGACTGGGAACGGATGTCGATCGCCGACGCGATCCAGCAGGGCATCCGCGCCGTCGCCGCGGCGCACGGCAGCGAGGAAACCAAACGCCTGATGGGCGCGTTCGTCGAGAAACGGCGACAAAAACGGGAGGGATAACGATGAACCAAGGGTGTGCGCGCGGGCGTCGCCATGTGTTGCGTGGCGGCCTCGCGACCGCGTTCGCGTCGATCGCGGCTGGCGGCGCGATCGCCGCGCCGAAACCGTTCCGGATCGACGTGCATCACCATGTGGTCGCGCCCGCTTATGTCGAAGCGGTGAAAAAAGCGCATCTGGACAATCCGCCGATGACGGGTTGGACGCCGGAAAAATCGCTCGAGGACATGGATAAAGCGGGCACCGCGACATCGATTTTGTCGCCCATGCCGCCGCAGGTCGGCTTCCTGCCGCCCGCCGACGCCGCGCGGGTGGCACGCGAATCCAACGAGTGGTCGCGCAAGATCGCCACCGATCATCCAGGCCGTTTTGGGGTGTTCGCGATGTTGCCAATGCCCAACATCGACGAAAGCCTGAAGGAGATCGCCTACGCGTTCGATACGCTGAAGGCCGACGGCATCGGCATGATGACCAATTATGGCGATAAATGGTTGGGCTACCCGGAACTCGCGCCGGTGTTCGAGGAACTCAATCGTCGCAAGGTGGTCGTTTACACGCACCCGATGAGTCCCAGCTGCTGCGTCAACGTCGTCAAGGGCGTGTCGGACGGAACGGTGGAGTGGGGCGCCGACACGACCCGCACGATCACCAACCTGATCTTCAGCGGCGCGTCGGCGCGATATAAGGACATCACCTTCATCTTTTCGCACGGCGGCGGGGTGCTGACCGCGGTCGCCGAGCGGTTGCGCGTTCAAATGGTCACCGTGCCGCCGTATCTGGGGAAGGTGACGAAGGAGATGGTCGATCACGAGCTGAAACGGTTTTATTACGATACCGCGCAGGTTTCCAATGAGGTCACCATTCAGGCGCTGGCGAAACTCGTTCCGCTGTCGCAGATCGTGTTCGGCACCGATTTTCCGTATCGTACCGGCATCGAGCACGTGACCGGTCTCGCCGCGCGGTTCAATACGAAAGAACTGGCGGCGATCGAACGCGGCAACGCGCTGCGGTTCTTGCCGGCCTGGCGGTGAAGCGGGCGTCCCGCCTCCCGCTCCTGATACGTCGCCACGGCGCTCAGACCGGCCTGGGCGAAACAGCCGTCCTGGGTCGAAAGGGCTTCTGTGATCGGCGGTTCGTCCTCGGACGCACGCCATTCGCCTCGCTGAGCGGACTCATCCTACCAGGACCGCCGCCGTTGCCGACGCCCTCCGGTTTCGTCGCAGGCGCGGCTTGTTCTATTTCCCCGGCCGGCGGCGGCGCAGGAAGCCGAGACCAGCCAGACCGGCGCCGAACAGAGCCAGTGACGCTGGCTCGGGGAGCGAACTGTCACCTGTCGTGACGGTGCCGCTGGACGTAAAGTTAATCTGGAACTGTGGATCGACGCTTAAGTTGCCCGTGGTGACGCAGCCGGCGTTCAGGCAATAGGTGCTGATGACATAGTCACCGGCGGACAACGGGTCGCCACTGATTAATGTATCGACCAGACTCGGGCTCCCGGATATCGGGACGATTTCCATCGATGCCCCGGTTACCAAGGTCGCTGTCGTGCCGCTCAAAGAATAAAGTTCGACGCCAATGTTAAGGAACTGAGACGCATTCGTTCCTTCGGAACCAATTTGCTCGGTAATGGTCAGGTTTCCGCCGTCATAATAGATTTCGTAATTGGACGGATCCGTTCCAGAATTCACTTCGGCGGCGCTGGCCGGAGGAGGGCTGGGGTCGACGATCCCAATCTGGCAAAGGGTGCCACTTCCGCCAACAATCCCGGCATATTTATATGAGGTGCCGGGATTCCCGGCCGTGCCGTTTGAGGAGTTGTAAATACCGGCGCCGGTGCAGGTTGCGGCCGATGCCTGACTGGCGATGCCAAGGGTCAGCCCAAGGCCGAGCAAAGCCGCGCCATAGAGGCGCATCGCGCTTTCTGTCGTCCCGGCGACGCTGATCGAAGTGGCGACCGAAATCGCTTCATCGTTCGGCACGACACCGAGCACCTCAGCGCGAGTCGCCGGCCCCAAGAGAATATCCTCGAGCTTCAATTGCATGATGGTTCCCCACCCGTGATAATTCGACACAACTCGACGCGAGTTAACAAGCAAGCCGCGTGGCAAAAACAAATGCTGTGCCGAATCAATCTCTTAGGAGGCGGTCGCGACCGCGGTCAGGGGGTGGCGTTACAGACGTGTAAAGTATCCCGACATTCGTCTGACGGCCCCCGGCGGTGGCGCCTGGACATGGCGCCTCTCACCCCCCTTCGCGTGTTCCAAAACTGAGAAAACGGGCGAGGGGGACTGTTCAGCGCCTTTCTGGTCAGACGCCTCTCATGTACTCGACGGGTATCTAATAAATTCAACCCGAAAGTGTAAATTTTTCCAACAAGCCGCTCGATAAAGGCCGACAAACCGCGTCCCGTCTGGCGTCGTCGCTAAACCGCCTCGGCGCTCCAGCTTCGAGGCGCCGCGCAACAGGCGCAGCCGCCGGGATGCGACGGGCCCGCCGCCATCCCGGTGGTTTCCGTCGCACCGCCCGCCAGCGCCGGACAGGTCAGCAAACGCGGCGACGGTTCGGCGCAGTCGGGGCAGGGCTGGGGCCGGTCGAACTCCGCCATCGGCCGGTTTTCCGTGAACGGGCCGCAGCTTTCGCACTCGTACTCGTAGTTGGGCATCGAATACCCTTTCGGATCAGTGGATCTCGCCCGACTTCTTCAGCGCGTCGCGCAGTTTCGCGGGCGTGAAGTCGGCGGAGCGGCAGACGTCGAGGATTACCTTCTCGCGCCGCGAAATCAAATCGATCGCGGCCGGCAGTTTGCGCACCGAGTCCGCCGGCACCACCACGGCGCCGTGGAAGTCGGCGTGGATGACGTCGTCGTGGCCGACCTGCATGCCGAAGATGTTCACCGGCTGGCCGAACGTGACCATGTGAACATGCGCGTGGCTCGGTCCGATGCGGCCGCCGACCATCTGGTAGCCGGGCGCCCATGCGTCGATATCCCGGAAAGATCCGTTGGTGACGCAGCCGATGGAGCCGAGGGCTTTGTGCACGGTGGACTGGACCTCACCCCAATAGGCGCCGTAGCCGATCTGACCGTCGATGTCCTGGATCACCGCGATGGTCGGGAAATCGGTGGCGTGGACATAGTCGTACCAGTCGGCGCGGTCGGTGACCTTGCCACGCGGCACCTCGGTGGAGCGGATCATGCCGACGCGGGCGAGGCCGACGATCGGTTTGGCTTTATGGTCGATGCAGACCATCGGCTCGACCGTGTAGCCGAAGCGGCGGCGCTCCGGGTTGGTGATCTCCAGGCCGTTGCAGATGGTCGGCGTGTCCCACTGCGCCAGGACATCGAGGTCGGACTGGTTGAACGGGCGATCGGCCATGAGGTCTCCTGGGCGTTGCTGATTTAGGGAAAGCAATGGCGGGGATTTGGCGAGGAGGCAAGGTGGGTGCGGTTCAATCGCGCCGTGCGGATAGTTTTGGGCTGGCTCGTCCCGCCGTGCTACACTCGCGCGACGGCGCGGGCTGGGACACTGGGGTGATCATGATCGAACTATCTCCGGAAACCGAGACACTTGCGCGACGCCTCGCTGACGCGCGCCAGGTCACGGTGGACGCCGCCGTGCGCGAGGCGTTGGAAGCCAGCGCTCAGGCAACCGGCGTCATCCCACGCTTCGGGCCTTCGCGCGGGCGGTCCGGCGTTTCGGTCGCGACGCGCCGGGAACGGATGGACAAGATCGTGCGCGAGATCGCCTCGATGCCGATCCTTGACGCGCGTTCCCCTGAGGAAATCATGGACGATCTGAACGCGGTATGATCGTCGTCGATAGCTCCGCCGTGCTGGCGATCCTGCTCGGAGAGGCGGATCGTCAGAGCTTCGCGGAAATTATCGCCGGTGGCGAGCGGTGTTTGATGTCGGCGGTCAACGTTCACGAGACGGCGACAGTGTTGCGGTTGCGGCACGGCGCCGCCGCGGTCGTGGCGTTTTGGCGCTTCCTGACGGATGCCGAGATCGAGACGATCCCGTTTGACGAGGCGCAGGTGCGCGCCGCCGCCGTCGCGTTCGATCGGTACGGCAAAGGGATCAATTCCAGGGCGCGGCTGAATCTCGCCGATTGCGCGGCCTATGCGCTGGGAAGGACGATGGATGCGCCTTTGCTGTTCAAGGGGGGCGACTTCACGCACACCGATTTGCGGTCGTGTTTGTAGGCAATGCGAAGGGCGTCGAAAGAGTCCTGGGGCACGACGCGGACGATGAGCGCATGAATTTCACGTGACGGCGTCAGGTGGGCTTTTTCTTCGCGTGTTCCGCCAGCAGGCGGTTGATGTCGGCTTCGTAGGGCAGGGGCTCGATTTTGGTGGGGGCGAATGGCGGGAGGTCGGGTTCGGGCTCGCCCAGTTCGCGCAGAACGGCGCGGCAGCGTTCGAGGTCCCAGTGGTGGGTGTAAGGCGGGCCGTCGGCCCAGGCCCATTCGTTGCCAATGAGTGCGTGGTCGCGGGCTTTGTCGGGGTGGCCCAGGGCAAGCCAGAGTTCGGACAGGCGAGGCTCGGCCTCCGGATAGGCGCTGATGTGAAACTCGGCTGAAGTGGCCGCAGCTTCCGCCGCGGCGCACTGACCGAGCGAGAGGAGGGATATCCCGCGTTGGGCCTCCGCTATTGGGTCGAAAAGTCCCGCGTTTCTTGCCATTTCGACAGCGTAGCCGCTGGCGTCAACCGCCTGGGCGAAGTCGCGTTTTGACTGGCAAAATCCGCCCAGTAGACGCCATAGCCCCCGTTCATGAAATTGGGTCCCGAGATTATGAACTTTCGCGATAATGCCTCGGAGGTCGGGTTCGGTTAGGGAACCGTCATGGTAACGCAGCACCGCTTCAGTGTGCGCCGCTTGCGCCTCGAGCTCTCGATTTCTGCGTTGCCACGCGGTGGACGCTATCAATTCGGACCAGAGGCCGTGTGCTTCATCCATCCTTCCTTCATCGGTGAGATTTCCGGCCCGACAGACGTCGCAGCAGAGCACTTGCTGTTCGTCTCCGAGGGCTTGTGCGACGTCGCGAGCCAGCTTCAACACCTGATCTCTCTTGGCCTGAATGCCGCTGCGACTCAGGAGGACTGAATGGTTTTGAAGTGAAATACTCAAATCATTAGTGGGGCCGTTCGTAACGTGCCTTTCGACAACAAACAGTGCTTGCGCGTCCGCTTCGCCGTAGCGCTCTATGCTTCCCAGGGCGACCAACGCGCTAGACGCTATGACCGTAACGTTCCAAACGTCCAAGGGAGGAGCTGACCAGCCATTCGGAAAGTGCGGCTTCAGCAGTGCCAACGTCTCATTGTGGCGTTCCAGACGGAAGAGCGCGCGACGCGTACCGTGATCCAGCACGTTCCAGGACTCTTGCAGCTTCCCCGCGAGGGTCAGCGCCTGGATGACCTGGATCCTGTCCGCCAGTTCCGCCAGCGAGGCCACTTTTGCGTAATCCGGCTCGGCGCGAGAAGTGAAATAATCGGCGACGCGCTGCCCGGATGCGGCTCGCGACGCGGCATCCAGATGACCGATCGCGTAGCCGCGCACCACGGGATGCAGGTCGAAGGTTCCCGCGGTGCGGTCCCATTGT
>PLSZ01000413.1 GCA_003164305.1 Acetobacteraceae bacterium | reverse complement strand
AAATCGCCGCCGGCCTGTTCCGCTTTTCCACCTTCGTCCCGCACATCGCGCCGCCCGCCGGCTTCACTTTCAACCAGTTCCTCGTGATGGGCGAGGAGCCGTTGCTGTTCCACCTCGGCCATCGCAAGACCTTCCCCCAGACCTCCGCCGCCGTCGCCCGTGTGCTGCCGCTGGAAAAACTGCGCTGGCTCTGCTTCGGGCACGTCGAGGCTGACGAGTGCGGCGCGATGAACGAGTGGCTCGCCACCGCGCCGAACGCGGAGATCGCGCATGGCATGATCGGCGCCGCCGTCTCGATCAACGACCTGGCCGACAAGCCGGTGCGCGCGTTGGCCGATGGCGAAACGATCGATATCGGCGGCCGGCGCCTGAGGTTCATCGACACGCCGCATGTCCCGCATGGCTGGGAAGCCGGCGTGCTGTTCGAGGAAACCACCAACACCCTGCTCTGCGGCGACCTGTTCAGTCACCCCGGCAACGGCCCCGCGATCACCGGCGGCGACATCGTCGGCCCCGCCATGGACGCCGAGGCTCTGTTCGGCTTCAGCAGCCTGAGCCCAACCACCGGCGCGACCTTGCGAAAGCTGGCCGCGTTGGAGCCGGCGACGCTCGCGGTCATGCACGGATCATCGTTTCAGGGCGATGGCGGCGAGGCCTTACGGCAGTTGGCGGAGCGTTACGACAGCCTCATCCGCGCGGCACTCTGAGGCATCCCTCACGACCATCTGCCGTGCGTTAGCGATTCGTTCATATCTCCACGGCACTCTGGGGACCACGCATCGCGCCCGGAGTGCCCCATGGCAAACGATCTGACCGCTCAATTGGCATTCAGCCGCATCACCGGTGAAACGAGTGAAACGTTGCGCCAGGTCTGGCCGCTGATCGATGCCGCCATGACGCCGCTGCTGGATCTGATGTACGACCACATCCTGCGCCAGCCGGAACTGAAGGCGTTGTTCACCAACGACAGCATCATCAAAAGCGCGCGCGAGCGCCAGCACCAGCATTGGCGCCGGTTGTTCAGCGGCAGCTATGACCAGGAATACATCGCCTCGGTCCGCCGGATCGCGATCACGCACGCCCGGATCGGGTTGGAACCGTCGTTTTACATCAGCACCTATCTCCTCGCGCTCGAAGAAATCCACGCGCTGGTCATCAACGCATACGGTCGCGGCTACGCCACGAACACAAGCCGGCGGCGGCTGGAGCACGCGCTCCGCGCCATCGATCGCGCGGTGATGTTCGACCTGCAACTGGTCGTCAGCGGCTTCCTCGAGGAAAACGCCGCCGCGTATCGCCGCCGGTTGGGGGAACTCGCGGATCAGTTCGGTGGCGTCATCGATACCTTCACTGACGGCGTAACGGTCGCCGTGCGCGGCCTGAACGCCAGTTCGGAGGAAATGCTGACCGCCGCCAACACCGCGACCACCGCGGCGGGCGGCCTGTCCGCCAGCGCGGATCAGTCGTCGATGAACATGGGGGCGGTCGCCTCGGCCGCCGAGCAGATCACCGCGTCGATCGCCGAGATTTCCCGCCAGACGCAGCAGGCGGCGGTCAACACCGGTGCCGCGGTGGAAACCGTCAGTCATGCCGAGGAGGTGGTGAACACCCTCAACGTCACCGCGGCCCGCATCGGCGATGTGGTCAACCTGATCCAGAGCATCGCCGGGCAGACCAACCTGCTGGCCCTGAACGCGACGATCGAGGCCGCGCGCGCGGGCGACGCGGGTCGCGGCTTCGCGGTGGTGGCCGGCGAAGTGAAGGCCTTGTCAGGCCAGACGGCGCGGGCCACCGAGGACATCCGCGTCCAGGTCGACGCGGTGCGCGGCGTCGTCGCGCAAATCGCCGAGGCCATGGGCGGGATCGTCCAGGCGGTGGAGCGGATTCGCGAGAGTACCACGTCCATCGCCGGCGCGGTCGAGCAGCAGGGCGCGGCGACGCGGGAGATCAGTCAATCGGTCGCCGCGGCGGCGGCCGGAGCGGCGGAAATCACCGAAGGCGCGCGTAACCTTGCCAGTGTCGCCGGTCAGACCGCCGGAACCGCGCGCGACGTCGCCAACGCCTCGGCCGATCTGACGAAACGCACGGTGGCGCTGACCGGTCAGGCGACCGATTTCATCGGCAAAATCCGCACGGCGGACCGGCGCGACGAACCACGCCAGCCCGTCGCCGCCGAGGGCCGGATGATCGCGGACGGCGTCACCCTGAACGGGCTGATGGTGAATATTTCCAACGGCGGCGCCGCGATCCGCGCCGATGCCACCCGTCTGCCTACCAATCCGCGGGAGATCAGGCTGATCGTCCTGGGCGCGATCGACGCGCCCATGCGCGTGGTGAACGCGTCCGGCGGCATCATCAACCTGGCATTCCTGAACCGGGCCCAGGGTGAGACGGCCGCGCGGTGGTTCGCCAGCCGTGCCGACTCAAAGTCGCTGGCCGCCTGATCCGGGCGGCCCGCCGCGAGCAATCACCCCGGTCGATGCAGCTTCGCCTCGGTCTTCGCCTGCAGGTCCTCGAACGACAGGCCGGGCGCCATCTGGCGCACCACGAAGCCCTGATCGGTGACGTCCAGCACCGCGAGATTGGTGTAGACGCGCTTGACGCAGCTTTGCGCGGTCAGCGGGTAGGAGCATTTCGTCACCAGCTTCGGCGTGCCGTCCTTGGTCGTGTGATCCATCAGCACCCACAGCCGTTTCGCCCCCGCCGCCAGGTCCATCGCGCCGCCGACCGCGGGCGCCGTGTCGTTCTCGCTGGTGGCCCAATTGGCGATGTCGCCGTTGTCGGCGACCTGGAACGCGCCGAGCACGCAAAGGTCCAGATGCCCGCCCCGGATCATCGAGAAGCTGTCGGCGTGATGGCAGATGCTGCCGCCCGCGCGCAGGGTGATGTATTGCTTGCCGGCGTTGATCAGCCACGGTTCGATCGCGTCCTTCTCCGGCGCCGGTCCCATGCCCAGGATGCCGTTTTCGGAATGGAAGATGACCTCGCGGTCGAGCGGCACGTGATCGGCGATGGCGGTCGGGATGCCGATGCCGAGGTTGACGAACCAGCCCTCGGGGATGTCGTCGGCGGCCAGCTTCGCCATTCGCGGGCGGCTGAACGGTTGAAACGTGGCGGCGGTGTCGGACATTGAGGTGTCTCCTGGACTTCCGTCATGGCCGGGCCTGACCCGGCCATCAATCGCGGCACTGTGCTGGAAGCGGTGGCCGGGTCAAGCCCGGCCATGACGGTTTGGGGTCAGAACGTTCCGGGATCGCCGTACGGCACGTGCAGCACACGATCCACGAAAATGCTCGGCGTGACGATGTGGTCGGGGTTCAGTTCCCCCAGTTCGCGGATGTGCTGAGTTTGGACGATCGTCAGCTCGGACGCCATGGCGACCACGGGATTGAAGTTCCGGCCGGCGAGTTTGTAGGTCAGGTTGCCCCAGCGGTCCGCTTCCCAGGCCTCCACCAGGCCGACATCGCCCTTCAGCGCGTTTTCCAGGATGTAGGTGCGGCCATCGATCTCCCGGTGTTCCTTGCCGATGGCCATCTTGGTGCCGGCGCCGGTGGCGGTGAAGAATTGCGGGATGCCGGCGCCGGCCGCGCGCATCCGCTCGGCGATGGTGCCCTGGGGGACGATCTCCAGCTCGATCTTTCCGGCGCGGTACAGGGTCTCGAACACCACCGGGTCGGAGGAGCGCGGGAAGGAGCAGATGATC
>PLSZ01000433.1 GCA_003164305.1 Acetobacteraceae bacterium | reverse complement strand
GTGATGTTCTGCAAGAACACCAGCGGGATCCCGCGCTGCGCGCAAAGCTCAATGAAATGCGCGCCCTTTTGCGCGCTCTCGCTGAACAATATGCCGTTATTGGCGACGATTCCGACCGGCATTCCCCAGATATGCGCGAACCCGGTGACCAACGTCGCCCCATACAACCGTTTGAACTCGTCGAACTCACTGCCATCGACAATTCGGGAAATAATCTCCCGCACGTCGAACGGCCGCCGCCGGTCCGCCTCCACGATCCCGTACAACTCCGCCGCGTCGTACAAAGGCGCCACCGGTTCCCGCATCGCCAGGCCCGGCGTCTTCACTGTGTTCAGATACGAAACGATCCCGCGCGCGATCCCCAAAGCATGCGCATCGCTCTCCGCGTAATGATCGGCCACACCGGACACCCGGCAATGAACATCGGCGCCGCCCAGATCCTCCGCTGAAACGATTTCCCCCGTCGCCGCCTTCACCAACGGCGGTCCCGCGAGGAAAATCGTGCCCTGACCGCGCACGATGACCGCCTCATCCGACATCGCCGGTACGTAAGCGCCACCCGCGGTACACGACCCCATCACGACGGCGATCTGCGCGATCCCGGCCGATGACATATTCGCCTGGTTGAAAAAGATGCGCCCAAAATGCTCGCGATCCGGAAACACCTCATCCTGATTGGGCAAATTCGCCCCGCCGGAATCCACCAGATACACACACGGCAAGCGGTTCTGCGCCGCGATCTCCTGCGCCCGCAGATGCTTCTTCACCGTCAGCGGATAATACGTGCCGCCCTTCACCGTGGCATCATTCGCCACGATCATGCACTCGCGGCCCGACACCCGGCCGATCCCGGTGATGATTCCCGCCGAGGGCACCTCACCCCCATACATCCCGTGCGCCGCCAGTTGCCCGATCTCCAGAAACGGCGAGCCAGGATCGAGCAACGCCTGCACCCGATCCCGCGGCAGCAACTTCCCGCGCGAGACATGCCGGTCTCGCGACGCCTTGCCGCCGCCCAAACTCACGGTCTCAGCCAGAAGCCGCAAATCCGCGACCAGCCCGCGCATCGCCTCGGCATTGGCCTGAAACCCCGCCGAGCGCCGGTCGATCACGCTGTCGATGACGGGCATGATCAGGCGGTCTCGGCGAACAATTCGCGGCCGATCAGCATGCGGCGGATTTCACTCGTTCCGGCGCCGATCTCATACAATTTGGCGTCGCGTAACAACCGTCCCGTCGGATAGTCGTTGATATACCCATTGCCGCCTAACGCCTGGATCGCTTCCAGCGCCATCCACGTGGCCTTTTCCGCCGCGTACAAGATCGCTCCCGCCGCGTCTTTCCGTGTCGTCTGACCGCGATCGCAGGCCTTGGCCACCGCGTAAACGTAGGATCGCGCCGCGTTCATCGTGGTATACATATCCGCCAGCTTGCCTTGCATCAGTTGAAACTCGCCGATCGCCTGGCCGAATTGTTTGCGCTCATGCACGTACGGCAACACCGCGTCCATACAGGCTTGCATGATCCCCAGAGGACCCGCCGCCAGCACCGCCCGCTCATAATCCAGCCCGCTCATCAACACGTTGACGCCGCGCCCGACCGCGCCAAGCACGTTTTCCACGGGCACCTCGCAGTCCTGGAACACCAGTTCGCAGGTGTTCGACCCGCGCATGCCGAGCTTGTCCAGCTTCGGCGACGTCGAAAACCCCTTGAACCCTTTCTCCACAAGAAACGCCGTCATCCCTCTGGCTCCCGCGTCCGGATCGGTCTTGGCATAGATGACCAACACGTTGGCGTTCGGCCCGTTGGTGATCCACATCTTGGTGCCGTTCAATACGTAACGATCACCCTGCCGGTCCGCCCGCAACCGCATCGACACCACGTCCGATCCCGCGCCCGGCTCCGACATCGCCAACGCCCCGACATGCTCCCCCGACACCAGCCTCGGCAGATACCGGCGCTTCTGGTCCTCGGTCCCATTTCGGAAGATCTGGTTCACGCAGAGGTTCGAATGCGCCCCGTACGACAGTCCCACCGAGGCCGAAGCCCGGCTGATTTCCTCCATCGCCACCACGTGCTCCAGGTAGCCCATGCCGGCGCCGCCGTATTCCTCCGCGACGGTCACGCCGAGCACGCCCAACGAGCCCAATTTTGGCCACAGATCGGCGGGAAACTCGTTTTCGGTGTCGATCGCGGCGGCCCGGGGCGCAATCTCATCGGCGGCGAAGCTACTAACGGCGTCGCGCAACATGTCGGCGACCTCACCGAGGTCGAAGTCCAGGCCCCGCATCTGGTTGCTCATGCGATCGCTTCTCCCATCGCCCATGCTCCGGGCCTAATACGCAACTTCCTGGGCCGCCTGTCCATCCGCGGCCCCAGGAACCACTCCCGCCGGCAACGTTTTGTTGAGATTTCATGCCCCATGATGCTAAGGCGACCCGCGCACCGGATACGACGGACCAAAGGAACCCTCGACGCATGAAGCTCTTATTGACCGGTGGCTGCGGCTTTATCGGCTCCGCCGTGATCCGCCATTTGATCCGCCACACCGGCCACGTCGTCATCAACGTCGACAAGATGACCTACGCCGCCTCGGAAGAAGCGCTGGAGGAAGCGCGTCACCACAACCGCCACGTGCTGATCCGCGCCGACATCGCCGACGCCGCCGCCATGCGCCAGGTGTTCGAGACGCATGACCCCGATGCCGTCATGCATCTCGCCGCCGAGAGCCACGTCGATCGCTCCATCGACGGCCCCGACGATTTCGTCCGCACCAACGTCGTGGGCACGTTTACATTGCTGGAAGCCGCGCGCCGCCATTACAGCGGACTCGACCCCGCTCGGAAGGCCGCGTTCCGCTTCCACCACGTCTCCACCGATGAGGTGTTCGGCGCCCTGAACCCCGGCGACGCCCCTTTCACCGAGATCACCCCTTACGATCCGCGCAGCCCCTATTCCTCGACCAAGGCGGCCTCCGACCATCTGGTCCGCGCCTGGCATCACACCTACGGCCTGCCGACGATGGTCTCCAACACCTGCAACAACTACGGCCCCTGGCAATTTCCCGAGAAATTGATCCCACTGGTCACCCTGAACGCACTGGGAGGCCTGACCCTGCCGGTCTACGGCGACGGCTCCAACATCCGGGACTGGATTTTTGTCCATGACCACGCCGAAGCATTGGTACGGGTGATCGAAGTTGGGCAGCCGGGCGCGACCTATGCCATCGGCGGCCGCCAGCCTCGTTCGAACCTGGAGGTCGTGAAAGCGATCTGCGCCCACCTCGACCATCGCCGTCCCGACCCCGCCGGCCCGCGTGAGCGGCTGATCCGCTTCGTCACCGACCGGCCCGGCCACGATTTCCGTTACGAGATCGACCCCACCCGGTCGGAGGCCGCGTTGGACTGGAAAGCCCCGCACGATTTCGAAACCGGTATCGGCCTCACCATCGACTGGTATCTGGCGAACCAGCCTTGGTGGGAGGGCGTGCGCGCCGCCCGTTACGCGGGCCAACGTTTGGGGACAGCGGCATGAAGGGAATTCTGCTCGCCGGCGGCTCCGGCTCTCGTTTGCATCCGATGACCCTGGCCGCGTCGAAACAACTGCTGCCGGTGTACGACAAGCCGATGGTGTATTATCCGCTGTCGACTCTGATGCTGGCGGGCATTCGCGACATTATGATCATCTCCACACCCGAGGACCTGCCGCAGTTCCGCCGTCTCCTGGGCGACGGCAGCCGCTTCGGCGTGCGCTTCGAATACGCCGTGCAACCGAAACCCGACGGCATCGCGCAAGCGTTTCTCATTGCCAGCGACTGGATCGCCGGAGCGCCCTGCGCCCTGGCTTTGGGCGACAACATCATCCACGCCGACCACTTATCCCGCCTTCTGCAAAAAGCCGCCAAGGGCGAGGACGGCGCCACCGTATTCGCTTATCAGGTGCGCGACCCGGAACGATATGGTGTCGTGACCTTCGACGCCACCGGCCGTGCCACCGACCTCGTCGAAAAACCCACCGCGCCAACGTCCAATTGGGCCGTCACCGGCCTGTATTTCTACGACCGCCACGTGTCGGAGATCGCGCCGCGCATCAAACCCTCGGCGCGAGGCGAACTGGAAATCACCGACCTCAACAACGTGTATTTCAACGCCGGGACCTTACGGGTGGAGCGGTTGTCGCGCGGCTGCGCCTGGCTCGACGCCGGCACCCCGGACAGCTTGTTGCAAGCCGCGACTTTCGTGCAGACAATTCAATCTCGCACCGGCAACCTGGTCGGTTGCCCGGAGGAGGTGGCGTTTCGCATGGGCTTCATTACCGCCGACACATTACGCGGGCACGCCGCCGATCTGGGCAAGACCGAACTCGGGCGCGTGCTGATGGAACTCGCTGAAGGAGAGCACGATTGAAGGTTGAACCGCTGACGCTTCCGGATGTGCTGCTGCTGACCCCGCCTCGTTTTTCCGATCCCCGCGGCTTTTTCTCCGAAACCTGGAACCAGACCCGCTTCGCTGAGGCCGGCGTTCCCGGACCCTTCGTGCAGGACAACCACGCCGTGTCGAACGCGCGTAGCGTGCTGCGCGGCTTGCATTGCCAGATCGGCGAGAACGCGCAGGGCAAATTGGTTCGCGTCGTGAAAGGCGCCATCTGGGACGTCGCGGTCGATGTACGGCGCGGTTCCCCCACCTACGGTCAGCAGGCCGGCGCCATGCTGAGCGCCGAGAACTGGTGCCAACTCTGGGTCCCTGTCGGCTTCCTGCACGGCTATTGCACGCTGACCGAAGAGACCGAGGTGATCTATAAAGTCACCGCCCCCTGGGATCGAGCGGCCGAACGCGGGGTGATCTGGAACGATCCCGATCTGGCCGTGATGTGGCCGATCGCCGCGGAGGACGTGATCTTGTCCGACAAGGACAAGGTGCTGCCGCGATTGAAGGATTGCGACGCCTGGTTTTGAACCGGCGGGGGCGGCCTCCTCGTCTCCTCCCTCGTCATCCTGTGCGCCTTTCCCGTCATCCGCGGGCTCGACCCGATGATCATTGCGAACACGCACCATATTCCATATCGGCGATCTTCCGTGCGGCGACCGATGCTCGGGTCCGCGCCCGCGCATGACCGTAGTGGCCTCATCCGCGGCGAGCCCAGCTACCAAGGGCCGCCGTCTCATCAGCCCAATCGCTCAACGCCCTTTCACCTCTACTCCCGCCCGCCGTTCCATCGGCTGGATCACCTCCGTCATGTCCTGACCCGCCGCGGCCCGATCCGCCGCCTGATAAGCCCGCCGCACCATCGCCCCCAGCGGGGTATCGAACGCCAGAGCCTCTGCCTCATGCATGAACGCGGACAGGTCCTTGATCGTGATCGCCATGCTGCCACCGTAATCAAATCCGCGCGTCAGAATATTGTTGGGCAATTTCGTCAGCGTGGCACTGTTCTGTCCGGTGCCAGCGTTGATCACTTCCAGCATCGTGTCCGGATCGAGGCCCGCTTTCACCCCTAGCACCAGCCCTTCCGCCGCGATCGCCAGATTCGCCGCGGACAGCATGTTGTTGATCACCTTCATGGTTTGCGCCGCGCCGACCTTATCGCCGACATGCACAACGCGGCTGCTGTACGAGCGCAGCACCGGCATCACCTGATCCACCACATCGCGCGGGCCTGACACCATCGTGGTCAACGTCCCCTCTTTCGCGCGCGGCACGCCACCGGTGATCGGCGCGTCGACCATCGCGATGCCGTGCGTGGCCAACGCGGCTTCCAGTTCATGCGCCAGATCGGAGCCGGTGGTGCCGATATGCACGTAGATCTTCGCGCGCCCGCCAAAGATGCCCTGCTGCTCGACGATCGCGGAGCGATAAGCATCCAGGGTGGATAAGCATCCGATCACGATATCGGAGCGTGCCGCGACATCGGCCGGCGACAGCGCGATGCCGGCACGGCCGCGGAACGGTGCCAACGCGTCCTCGCGAATGTCGAACACGACAGAGTCGGTGTGCGCCGCGACATGTTCCGCGATGGGACGCCCAATCGCGCCCAATCCGATAAATCCAACGGTCATGGCCTGCCCCTCCAACGATCGGACAAAGCATGCGTCAGAGATCGCGCATCCACCAGAGCCGGAGATTGACAAGCCACAGGTTTGACTCTCCCGCGCCGCGCCCATACGATCCCGGCAAATATCAAAAACGCCGGTTGGGAACGTAAATCATGACATTTGGCAGACGATCCGCATTAACCGCTCTGCTCGGCGGTATCGCGCTCCCGGCGTTTGGCCAAAGCACCGGATTGGAACATCCGCATGTGGTGATCGGCGCCGGCGGCTTGTTCAGCCAGGTAGCGAAGCTGCCTTTGGTCATGGCCAACGCTCTGGGTTACTTCAAAGACGAGGGCCTGGACCTGGAAATGATCGATTTCAACACCGGGGCCAAAGGTGCGCAGGCGCTGATCGCCGGCAATACGGACTTCGTCGCCGGCGCCTATGAGCACACGATCGATCTGCAGGCCAAAGGCTTCATGATGGTCGATGTCGTCGGCACCAACCGTTATCCCGGCTATGTCCTCGGCGTGGTGAAAGCCAAAGGCGGCGCCATCAAGAGCGTGAAGGATCTGAAGGGCAAATCGATCGGCATTTCCGGACCGGGCAGCGCCACGCAAATCTTCGCCGTGCGTGCGCTGCAACGTGTCGGCCTGACCAAAGACGATGCGTCTTACGTTGGAGTCGGGCTTGGACCGACCGCCGTCGCCGCGGTACGCGCCGGAGAAATCGACGCCATCGTCACGCAAGATCCCGCGACCACCGAAATGTGGGACGACATCATTCCATTGATCGACTCGCGTGACGCCGAGGGTACGAAGTTCGCATACGGCGGCGACTATATGCTCGACAGTCTTTACACCACCGCCGATTTCATCACGAAGAACCCACGCACCACGCAAGCGGTCGTCAACGCCACCGTGCGCGCGATGCTATGGCTGACGAAAGTCCCCCTCGACGAGGTGATCGCGAAAGTGCCCGCGCAATACATCAAGGACAAGGATCAATATCGCCGCATGCTGAAAGCAAATATCGGTGCGATGCAGTTCGACGGCCGCCTGAACGACACGATGGCGAAGAACGCCCTGGACTCGGTGTCGATCTTCGAGCCGAAGTTGCGCGAGGCCAACATCGACCTGTCGAAAACTTTCACGAACCGCTTCGTCGATGAGGCGTTGAAGAAATACCAGTGATCACACCCGCCGTTTCGCTGCGGGACGTCACCTGCGCCTTCCAGCCTCGCACCCGCCGCGACACGCCGTATACCGCCGTGCGCGACGTATCCCTGGCGATCGCCGACGGCGAATTCGTTTCGATTGTCGGACCAACCGGCTGCGGAAAATCCACGATCCTGAACATGATCGCCGGCTTGCTGACGCCGGCATCCGGCACCGTGTCGGTGTTCGGCACGCCGTTATCCGGACTCAATCGCCAGGCCGGTTATATGTTCCAGGCCGACGCGCTGATGCCCTGGCGCAATGCCATCCAGAACGTGATGGCCGGCCTCGAAATCCGTGGCATCCCAGCCGCCGAATGCCGCCGCCAGGCGCAGGACTGGTTGCAACGAGTCGGCCTGCGCACCCGCGGCGAGGCCTGGCTGCATCAACTCTCGGGAGGTATGCGAAAGCGCGTGGCGCTGGCGCAAATCCTCATTCTGGAACCGCGCATTCTGTTGATGGACGAACCCTTCGGCGCGTTGGATGTGCAGACTCGCCAGTTGATGGAAAACGAGTTGCTCGCGCTTTGGTCGGCCAATCGAAAATCCGTTGTGTTCATCACGCACGATCTGGAGGAAGCGATCTCCATGTCCGATCGCGTCGTGGTGATGTCCGCCGGTCCGGCCGCCCGTCCAATCGGCGAGTTCGTCATCGATCTGCCGCGCCCGCGCGACGTCGCGGAAGTGCGTCTGACGCCTGCGTTCCTGAAGATCCACGCGGCGATCTGGGAAACCATGCGCGACGAAGTGCTGAAAGGCTACCATCAGCATGAACGCGTCTGAACCGCATGGTTTCCTGTTAAACCTCGGCCGTGCGGCGATGCTCGTTGGCGTCATGCTCGCCTGGCACGTGCTGACCGCGACCGGCATTTTGCCGCCGTTCTTTTTCGGCACGCCGATCAAGGTATTTTACCAGATCTGGGTTTGGTTTTCAACCGGAACGATCTGGCGGCATCTGGGGATCACGCTGCTGGAGACGTTGCTCGCCTTCTTCGGCGGCACGCTCCTCGGCCTGATCCTCGGCCTTTGGCTGGGCCTGCAACCCACCGCCTCGGCCTTGCTGTCGCCGTACCTGAAAGCCTTCAATTCGATGCCTCGGCTGATCCTGGCGCCGATCTTCGCGGTGTGGTTCGGACTTGGCATCTGGTCGAAAGTCGCCCTCGGCATCAGCATCGTTTTCTTCCTGGTGTTCTTCAACGTGTTCCACGGTGTCCGCGAGGTGAACCCGGTGGTGCTCGCCAATACCCGCATGATAGGTGCCAACCAGCGGCAACTGTTGCGCATGGTTTATCTTCCCTCAGCGATGACCTGGGTGTTCGCCAGCCTGCACAACGCCGTCGGCATGGCCTTCGTCGGCGCGGTGATCGGCGAATACCTCGGCTCCGTCAAAGGCATCGGCTACCTCATTCTGGAAGCCGAGGGCATCTTCGACATCGACGCCGTCCTCGCCGGGGTGATCGTGCTGACGATCTGCGCCTACGTGCTCGACCTGATCGTGACCGCCGCGGAGCGCCACTTGTTGCGCTGGCAGGCGCATTGAACGGAGATGACAATGAAACTCAAAGGGCGCCATGCGTTGATCACCGGGTCGGTCGGCGGCATCGGCCATGCCACGGCGAAAGCCCTCGCCGAGGACGGCTGCGACGTCATGCTGCA
>PLSZ01000073.1:322-7536 GCA_003164305.1 Acetobacteraceae bacterium | reverse complement strand
ATCCCCGGCCAGGGCGAGGCGGGTGCCGATGTAGCGGTGCGCGATCATCGCCGAGAGCGGATAGCTCCAGCGCCGGCCGAGCAGGCGAATCGGGCCCAGATGATCGCCCAGCCGCCGCGCCGCCTCGCGCGTGAATTCCGCCTCGTCGAGCGCCATCATGCGTGCCGCCAGGGCGTCGCGTTCGGTCCACACGATGGCCGAGACATGCGGCGCATCGGTCGTGCCACACATCGGCAACTGCGCGAACGGGCCGGACGGCAGGAAATGCTCCAGCGCCACGTTGTGGTGCGGCTTCTCGTGACTGATCGCGCAGACAATCCCGGTCTGGCTGTAATCGAACCGCGTCACCGGAATTCCTGCCGCCTCGCGCAATGGGGACTGCCGGCCCTCCGCGGCGATCACCAACCGGCAATCGATCGAGGGGCCGCCGGCGACTCGCACCCGCGCCCCTTGCTCCATACGGGCGATCTCAGCGACGGCCGGAGCGAACACGACCAGCCCCTCCATTTCCCGCACATGCGCGTTCAGCGCGCGCCGCAGTCCGCGCGCCTCCACCATCCAACCGAACGGGGCGTCCCCCACCTCGTGGTGATCGAAATGCAGATGCAACCGCGACGCCCGCCGGCCGACACGTCCATCGGTGACACGAATGTCGAGGATTGGATTGGGTGGATCCGGCAATCGATCCCACAGTCCCGCCTCCACCAGAAGCGTCCGCGCACCTGAGGCGATCGCATAAGCGCGCCCATCGAACGCTGGATGTTCCATTGGCGGCAAGGCCGCTCGATCGATGAGGATCGTGGAAACGCCGCCCGCCGCCAGCCGGCACGCTAACGTCCCGCCCACCGGGCCCGCGCCGACAACGCAGACATCGACGGAAATGGTATCGGTCATGCACACGTCCCTTTCGGTCGCCCGCCATGGAGCCGGGGGTCATAGATCAATCCGAGCCAGGTGTGAGCCGTTCCCGCGTCTCCCGGGTGCTCGCCCCCTTAATCGACGATGCCCATCCCACGCAGCAGTTGCAGCCGGCGCGCCAGCACACCCCGCACTGCCTCGCCCACGACGGTCCGCGCCTCGGCCGGATCTCCCAAAGGCTGGCCGTCACGTAACAGAGCCCGCCCAGAACCGATCACGTCGTTCAGCACGCCATCGATCAGCACCTCCGGCTCGCGCGACCCGCCGTCAAGCAATCGGCCCACCACCAGACCCTCCATCACATCGATGCCAATGCTGGAGCCGGTCAACGGCGCCGCCAGCCGAAGCACATCGATCCCGAGACGAAGCCTGTCAATGATCGCGCCGTTCAACCTGGCAGCCGCGTCCCGGGCACGTTGCTGCTGGCCGCTGGATGCCTGCGACAGCCACGACGGATGCGCGTAGCCGCCGCCCATCAGCATGATCACCCCCTGCACGAATTCGCCAGGCTGGCGATCTCGCAGCGCCGGCAGGGCCCGCAATTGCCCGATCGTCGTAGGGCCCTCGCGGATCGCATCCAGCAAGGGGCGATAAAACTCGGACTGGCCCGTGACTTCGCCGATCGGACCGGCGAAGGTGATGTCCGCCTCCGCCACCCGTCCGGTCCACACCAGCGTCATCGCGTCCAACAACGCGATATGTTCGCGAACCGGAAGCGGCTCTCCCCCTTTGCGCCACAGGTCGCGCCGGAAGCTTTTCGCGGACGCCAGATCGCGGATTGTCTCCCGCGCGGCGGCGTCCGGCGTGGCCTGCAGCACGCCCTGGATCGCCTCCGGTACCGCGATGGCGTCGATGTTCTCCATCAGCGTGGCGCTGCCGATATAGCTCGTTTTGGTTTCCTCCATCGCCTCGGCTACGTCCGCGAACATCACCGGATGCCAGTCATGGTTGAGGAATTCATGCGCGATATACCGCGCATCCTGAGCGCGCATCTGCTCTAGCCGGGCCTCCAGCCCAGGATGGGCGCGGAAGAAAGCGGCGCCACCGGTGCGGAGTTGGTCGAGCACCTGGAACACGCCCGCCGCCGCCTGGTCGGTCCGACGGTGGTCGATCTGGGCCAGTTGCCGCATCAGCAGCCGAACCGGCTCCACCCCGGCCCAACCGGTGCCGACATTGTAGCTGAGGTAAGCGAGACCTCCGGGCCGCAAGCGGCGCCCGACGATGGCCGCGAGATGCCGGCGATTTTCCAGGGAAATCCAACTCAGCACGCCGTGCGACACCATGATGTCGAACGCGTCGCCCGCCCCCAGCACGCCGTGCGCCAGCGCCTCGAAGGAGACCTCCTCGAACGTCACATTGTTGAGCTTCGCCCGCGTCGCCATCGCCCGGGCGTTCTCGATGTGGGTCGGGTTGAAATCGAAGCCCCAGACTTCGGCATGCGGGTTGGTGGCGGCGACGATCAGCGCGCTTAGCCCGTTGCCGCAGCCAAGATCGGCGTAACGGAACGGCGCCACGAGGTCCGGCGGCCGATAGCCGAGCACCACCGATGCCGCGGCGAGCCAGGTCGGCATCGTCTCCAGATACGCGTTGGTGGTGTAGGCGACGTCGGTAACGTAGCCGTGATCCCATCGCGCCATCTTGAATTGGTTCCTTTGCATTGCAGCGAAAGTTCGGAGTGATCGAGGGAAACCCCGAGTGATCCGGGGATAATCCCGGATCGCCCGCGTCAATGGACCAAGGAAAACGGGCCTGACAAGGGGGCCATCGGCCGGGGATTGGCGCATGGCGATGAAAAAATCCCCGAGACGGCGGATTATCTGTTGCATCAAGGGGGTAGGGGTCCTATGTGCACCCCCCACGCAGCAACGCACGTGCCTCTGGCCCTCAGTGGTTACGCAACGACGTCAAGCGTTCTGGCAATCGTTTGGTCGCTGGTTCGTTCGACCGTTTCGTCAACTCCGCCCATCGCCTTGACAGGTGGGCGCTACATAGGGGGCCCGGGTGCGATGACTCCAAAAATCGCCCGATTCCTTCGTGAGCAGCAGCCGGCGACGCCGTGTCTGGTGCTCGACGTGGACCGCGTGGAAGAGAATTTCCGCGCGCTGCGGCGCACATTGCCGCTCGCGCGCATCTATTATGCCGTCAAAGCCAATCCGGCGCCCCAGATTCTGGAGCGTCTTGTTGGGTTGTCGAGCTTCTTCGATGCCGCGAGCTTCGAAGAAGTGGCGGCGTGTCTCGACGCCGGTGCCTCGCCCGATGCGATCAGTTTCGGTAACACCATTAAGAAGGTGTCGGCGATCCGTCAGGCGCACGAGCGTGGCGTGACCCTGTTCGCGTTCGATTCGATCGAGGAACTGGAGAAACTAGCGACGCATGCGCCAGGTGCCCGCGTCTATTGCCGCATCCTGGTGGGAAACGAAGGCGCCGACTGGCCTTTGTCGCGTAAGTTCGGCACCACCGTGGAAAACGCGAAGTCGCTGATGCTGCGGGCCGGCCAACTCGGCCTCGATCCGTACGGCCTGTCGTTTCATGTCGGCAGCCAGCAAACCACCACGCGTGCCTATGAAGTCGCGATCGCCAAGGTCGCGATGCTGTTCACCGATCTGACCAACGCCGGCGTCAATTTGCGGATGATGAATCTCGGTGGCGGGTTTCCGGTTCGTTACAAGGACGACGTACCGGAAATCGACCAGTTCGGTGATGCGATCATGACCGCGATGGTTGAGCATTTCGGCAACAATCTGCCCGAGATGTTCATCGAACCCGGGCGTTTCGTCGTCGGCGATGCCGGCCTTGTCTCGGCCGAGGTCGTGCTGGTCTGCCGCCGTGAACCAAACGATCCGATCCGCTGGGTGTATCTGGACATTGGCCGTTTCGGGGGACTGGCGGAAACCGAAGGTGAGGCAATCAGGTATCGCATCGTGACCACGCACGATGGTGGAAAAACCGGTCCGGTGGCGATCGCCGGGCCGACCTGTGACGGCGCCGATATCCTTTATGAAAAGTCGAATTACCGGCTGCCGATGGCGCTGACCTCCGGCGACCGGGTGGAACTGCTATCCACCGGAGCGTATGTCACGACTTACGCCAGTCAAAGATTCAACGGGTTCGCACCGTTGGCGGAATATTATTTATAAGCGAACGCTCGTGGCCCGGTGACCCTGGGCCACTCGAGCCATCCCGAACCATGCACGCGTCGTCGGGGCACCAGTACCGGCTATCGCGGAAGGCGACACACAATACCGTCATGGCCGGCTTGGCTCGCGCTTCAGCGATAGTGGGTATTGCTCGATCGCGGCTTCCCGAGCCGCCAGCAGTTCATCCTTATTGTAAACTGACGCTTATCAGATCAATCGCTCGGCCAAGGCATACGCCGCCATCTGGGCCAGCATTCCGCGGCAGCCGGAGAGCCCCAACATCGGCCCATCAACTGGGCGCCCGCGGCGCTTCGCTCCATACGTGGAGCGGCCGCCAGGATCGCGAGGGCCGCTAAGGCGATGACGGCGAAAATCTCGAATTTCGACATACAAACCATCGTGGACCGTCGGCGTCACGCAGCGGCCATGCCGCCCAATCACGCTCGCGCCAGCATTATCTCATGCCGTGCCCGCGAACGGTGCAACAAAAAAATCGGCACCGTGAACGCGGAGATCGCCGCCGCCGCCAGCACGCCTCCCGCGGGCGAACCCATACGATCGGCGGTGAAGCCACACAACGCCGGCCCGAAGGAGCCGCCGAGATAATATAGCGAATAAAACAGCCCCATCCCGACCGCCCGGTGCTCCGGCCGCGCGGAGAGCGTACCGACCGCCATGATCACACCCGGATGGATCGACCCGATCACCCCGACCAGGATCGCCCACCAGACCGCGCCGCCGCTCAGCGCCGTTCCCGCCATGCCTATCACGATCGCCCCGGTCCCGATGAGGAAAATCGGCAAGCCACCAAATCGCGCGGCCAGGTCGCCGCCCCACAACGTCGCGGGCACATTGCCCCAGGTCGCGATCACCAGCACCAACCCAATCATCGCCGGACTTTCGCCGCGTCCCGCCAGCGCCGACGGCACGTAAGACGTGTAGCCGGAATAGCCCGAGGTGTACGATGTCCAGATCAACCCCGCGATGATCAATAACAGACATTCCCGCCGCGACGGCAGCGCGAAGTGCCGGGGCTGCATGGCAACCTGGGGCGGCGGACGATAGCTGACCAGGAACAGGATCAGCGCCGCTCCTGGCGCCAGTGCATTGGTCATCAATGCCGCCCGCCAACCGTAAATGTCCGCTACCGACGGCAACACAAGCTGCGCCAGCCCCACTCCGATGGGATACGAACACACTGAAACGCTGATACCGATCATGAACCGTCGGCCGGTAAACCAATCGGCGATGACCTTGCCCTGAAGCACGGCCATGGCGACCGCGCCCCCGCCCGCGACGGTCCGCCCAAACGCGATTCCCGCCAGATCGTGTGGCAATGCTCCCACCACCGCGCCCGCCACCATCAGCCCGAGCCCGGACGCAAGCACGAGTCGATCGCCAAACCGCCGTCCCAACAATCCCAACGGCAGCGCGACGAACATTCCCGGCAGCATGTAAGCACCGATCAGACTGCCCAGAGCGGTGTAGCTGAGCTGGAACAGCGGTACCAGGTCGGGCCCCAGCGTGGCGACGCTCTGAAATTGATACCCGAAGCCGATCCGGGCGAGCGCCAGAGCGACGAGAATAAGCCAAGGCCGCACGAGCGTCCGCTTCCTCAAAATGATCGCGGCTTGGTTGCCGCCTGGCGCGATTCTATGCCGCCCCCACGCGGTGCGCGAGACCTGGCCCGCGCGCCCGCCGCATGGTAAAAATCCCGCAACCACCGATCGGGAGAAAACGGCGATGAGCGGCCCATCCACCAAAACCGCGTTTGGACGCATCTTTCCTTTGCGCGAAGACTGGCTCGCGAAAGCGCCGCCGGAGCCAATCATCGAGCCTGAGCTGCCGATCATCGACACGCATCATCACCTCTGGCAGCGCCGTGGCGGCGGCGCGCGCGGCGAATCGTGGGAAGTGCCGGAATTTCGTTATCTTCTCGATGAATTTCTGACCGATTGCGCCACCGGCCATAACGTCGTCGGCAGCGTGTTCCTGCAGTGCCATTCGATGTATCGCGAAGATGGCCCGCCCTTGATGAAACCGGTCGGCGAAACCGAGTTCGTGGCGGGCATCGCCGCCATGAGCGACTCTGGTGGTTACGGCGAAACCAAAGTGTGCGCGGGGATCGTTGGCTACGCCGATCTGACCGCCGGCGATTGGGTCACGCCGGTGCTGGAAGCGCACATCCGGGCCGGCGGCGGCCGGTTTCGCGGCGTGCGTCACTCCGCCGGTTACGATCCGGACCCGGTCATCGGCAACAGCGCGCCCGACATCAAGCCGGGCTTGTATCTGCGCGACGATTTTCGCGCCGGAATGAGGCGATTGAGCGCTCTGGGCCTGTCGCTGGATGCCTGGGGTTTCCACCCGCAAATCCCCGACGTCACCGACCTGGCGCGATCATTGCCGTACGCCAACATCATCATGGGACACTGCGGCGGCCCGTTGGGTTACGGCCGTCACGCGGGGAAACGCGACGAGGTGTTCGCCGATTGGAAAAAGTCCATCTCCGAACTGGCCAAATGCGAGAATGTCACGATGAAACTCGGCGGCATGATGATGCGGCTGGCCGCGTTCGACTATATGGCGATGGACGCGCCACCGTCATCGGAGGAGCTGGCGAACGCGTGGCGTCCGTATGTCGAGACCTGCATCGACCTGTTCGGCGCCAACCGTTGCGTCGTGGAAAGCAACTTCCCGGTCGAAAAAATGGGCATCGGCTACGCGGCGCTGTTCAACGCGCTGAAGCGACTCGCCGCCGGCGCGTCGGCGGATGAAAAAGCCGCGATTTTCGCCGGCACGTCGCGGCGGGTCTATCGATTGAATTGCTGAAACAACACAGCTCCCCGGTTTCGCGCGAAGCCGGGGAGCGTGTGTGGATAAATGACGTTAGGCGACGCCCAAACACGATCGCGTCGGACCACCGTCCTTCCTCGGCATCCCCGGGATCGAGCCCGGGGATGACGATATACGATGGTTCGTCAGACGACTCGTTTATTGTTGACCGTCGCCTTAGCCCGCGGGCCGCAGCTTGATCTCGGCGATGCCGGCGGCGACGTTCAGGCCTTTCTGGCCCTCGACGCTCAGCGGCTGCAGTGAGATTTCGTGGCGCGAGCCGCCAACCAGAAGATTGGCCGAGCCGCCGACACCCACGGAAGCGCC
>PLSZ01000073.1:0-286 GCA_003164305.1 Acetobacteraceae bacterium | reverse complement strand
AGATTTCTGTCGGATCCGAAAATGAAGCCGGACCCGCTGGCCACGTTGCAGGTCAGCACGCCGGCCTGGACACCGACGGCGGCATCCGCGGGCGTGGTCATCGGCACCGCGCCGAGCGCCAGCCCGGCGGCCGCCACGGCCAAAAGGGACTTTTTGAACATGTCGCACCATTCCTGTTGATGGGAGGAAACAATCGGCGCGCACGGAATGAACGCGCCCATCGCGATCCCTCGGGACAAAACCGATCGAACCGCCGGCGTTCGAAACGCGACGGTATTGGCGATGT
>PLSZ01000156.1 GCA_003164305.1 Acetobacteraceae bacterium | reverse complement strand
TTTTCCTCGAACCGGCGGATCAACAGCATCGTTCGATACGCGGTCAGCAACTGAGCGCGATCGGCGTTCGAATCGCCGGTCTTCGCCGAAGTCTTGCCGCGTTTCCTGGTTTCCGCCGCTTGTGCCATTCTTTATGATCCCTTGGTGATCCCTTGGACCGTCATTCGCCGGATTTTTCGACGTTCATCTAAGGGCGAGGCCACCTGCCCGGCAAGCGCCGGATCGATGAAATCGTCGATGATGCAACGCAATATCAACGATTAACCAGATTGTGGTTAACTGCCTGTTACCCCGTGCGACCACCTGTTTCGCGTCCGGGCCAGGTTGCCGCGAAATCCAAACTCACGAAATATTATGTCGTGATCCCCGCCAATTTCGCATGGACATTACTCACGGGTTCGAGGGGCGGAGCCCCATTGGCATCAGGATAAGGCCCGCGAGGGCGAAAAGCTTTCCCCCGAACGTCATCCTCGGGCTCGACCCGAGGATCGGCCGGCCCAGACACCTTATCCGACTTTTGAATTCCCTGGCGCGTCGAGAGATCCTCGGGTCGAGCCCGAGGATGACGGGAAGAGGCGGACATTTTCCTCCTCGGTGGCTTATCCTGATGCCTATGGCGCGGAGCCCTCGCGTTCGCCTACTCCCAGAACGGCTCGCGGCGGCGGAAACGGGCCCACGCGGCGGCGATTTTCGGCCGCACACCGGCGCCGCGCGCGGCCGTAAAGCCCAGGATCAAACCGGAAGCGTAACCAGGCGAGGCGTTCAGTTCGCGCAGCAGCGTTTCCGCCACCGTGGTGTCGTTGAACAAACCCAGACGCTCTTGCAGGACGGACAACCGACGAATGAAGCGGGAGGTCGCCTTGCCGGGGAACAATGGCGCGAAAAATTCGGCGGCGTAACGCAGTCGCTTGGCTTTCAGCCGTAAGCCGTGCAGCCCAGGGTTATCCAGGTCCTCCAGGGACTTGCCGACATGCACCAGTTTCTTCCAGCGCGCGCGCAGCACGCCGGCCGCGAACTCGTTCAGCGGGGGAGGCTCCGTGTCCGGCAGCGTCCATTCGGCCGCGGCCAGACAGGCCAGTTCGATGCTCAGCAGGCGAAATTCGGCGCTGGTCAGGTAAGCGCTCAGCGCCGCCCGCGCGGCACGCCGGCGGCGCGCGCCGGCACGCGACAACGCTCGCAGGTTGGCCTGATCCGGCAGCGCGGCTTCGACCGGCGGCGCGGTTTCGGTCATGAACACGTCCCAGTCGCGCGCCGGTCCCAACATATGCCCCAGGTCTCGCAGCGCATCAGCGCCGCGGCTCAGCACGACGGTGTCCTCGACCGGCGGGAAGATCGACAAAGCCGAGCGGGCGCGGCGGACCGCGACGCGCATCTGATGCACCGGGACGGTCCCGGACTCGATGTCCGCGGCCAGCGGCGCCAAATGCAGCAGCACGTCCGCCAGATGTCCGAGAATATGCGCGAAGGCCGCATGGGTGGACAGGCCCTCGGGTGGCAACACAGGCGCGCCGATCCGGCGTGGTTCGGGCGTGGTGCCGTCCGCGAGACGCAGCGCCTCCGACGCAAGGCTCTGGACCGGGATCGAAAGGGTCAGGTGGTCCGCCAGCAGCAGGACCAGTTCCCGCACCGCGACGCCGGCTCCCTCCAGGAACAACCGCGAGCACGGCCGGTCCGCCGCGACCGCTCGCAGTACCCCATCCAACAGCGTCATCGTGACGGGCTCGCCGCCGATGGTCAGGGTGAACGCGGTACGCCGGCCGTCGAATGCCGCCACTGTCGTCAGCGCGTCGGGCAGGGGGGTGGACAGCGTGTTTGGGTCTGAAGCCTCTTCGATCAGCCGGTGATCGGTCGCCGGCGGCCACGGATCGGTCGGCTCCGGCCGGTGCCGTTCCAGCCGCCAGGCGCCACGCTGCTCGCTCAGCGCGAGCCCGTCAGCCGCCAGCGTCCGGTCGAGCGTATCATGCCAGACAACCCGCACCGCCTGGCCGCGGGACCGCCCGGTGCGCGCCGCCTTGATGGCGGGAAGCCGGTGCAGCCGGGCGGCGTCCGCGGTCGTCAGAACCAGCGCGAGTTCCACCAGGTTATTCCGTCGTGTCCAGCATGCGGGGCGTCAGGAAACGCAGCAGCCGCCCGCCTTCGGCATCCAGTCTGGCCCAGGGACCGGTGATGGCAAACTCGGTCAGGGCGCCGGTGGGATAGCTCTCGCGGACGCCGTGCACCAGCTTTTCGGCGGAGGCCCGCGGATCGGCCAGCGCGATCGCGAGGTCATGCAGGCCGGGATTATGGCCGATCAGCAGCACCGTGCGCACCGTTTCCACCACGCCCCGCAATGTCGTCAGCAGCCGCGTCTTGTTCGCCAGATAAAGTTCATCCAGCGGCTCGATCAGCGGCGTCTCGTCCCAGGGTTCCAGCGCGTTCAATGTTTCCATCGTGCGTTTGGCGGAGGACACCAGGATGACATCGGGAGCCAGCCCGAGATCGCGCATCGCCCGGCGGATCGCGGCGGCGGCGCGGCGCCCTCGCGGGGTCAGCGTACGCTCCCGATCGGGCACACCGGCGGTGTCCCAGGACGATTTCGCGTGCCGCAAAAGCAGAAGCTGGTGCATCGTGCCGGCGATCCTGCCACGCGGCGGCGGCGTTGTCTTCTGTCCGCGTTTGGTCGCGCCCCGTTGCCGATCGCGCCCCACTTTCGATCGCGCCGGAACCCCGCCGCTGTCGCGCGCCGGAGTGCGTTCTCACCCGATGCCGAGAGGGCGTGGAAATAATATGACGTCGGGATGTTCGATCGGAGAAAAGCCGTTTCGATCGTGACCGGGTCTTGCCTGAAGACCCGAAATCGGCCTCTGTGGCGGCCCGGACCCTACTTTCCAGGAGGCAAAACCCATGGCGTCAGCACCAAAGCCGATCGTCCTCGACCGTCCGTTGCGCGGCCGGATCTATGACAGCATCGCCGAGACCATCGGCAACACGCCGTTGGTGCGGATTCCCAACATCACCGCCGAGGACGGCATAAAGGCCGATATTTGCCTGAAGCTGGAATTCTTCAATCCGATCTCCAGCGTGAAGGATCGTATCGGTGTCAACATGATCCTGGCGGCGGAAGCCGACGGCCGCCTGAAGCCCGGCGGCACGATCATCGAGCCGACCTCGGGCAACACCGGCATCGGCCTCGCGTTCGTCGCGGCGGCGCGCGGTTACAAGCTGATCCTGACCATGCCGGACTCGATGTCGATCGAGCGGCGCAAGATGCTGGCGTATCTGGGCGCCGAACTGGTGCTGACGCCACGGGCCGAGGGCGTGCGCGGCGCCATCGCCAAGGCGAAGGAATTGCAGGCCGCGAACCCGGGCTCGATCATCGCCGGACAGTTTGAGAACCCGGCCAATCCGGACATCCATCGCCGCACCACCGCTGAGGAAATCTGGTTCGACACCGATGGCAAGGTTGATGTCATCGTCTCGGGGATTGGCACAGGCGGCACGCTGACCGGTTGCGCCCAGGCGTTGAAGCCGCGCAAGCCGGGACTGCGGATGGTCGCGGTGGAACCGGCGGCGAGCCCTGTCCTGTCGGGTGGCAAGCCGGCGCCGCAACCGATCCAGGGCATCGGCGCGGGCTTCATCCCGGAAATCCTGGACGTGCCGTCGATCGACGAGATCATCACCGTGGAAAACGCCGAAGCCTTCGACACGGCACGGCGGTTGGCGAGGACCGAGGGTATTCCCGCCGGCATATCCTCGGGCGCGGCGCTGGCGGCGACGTTGAAGCTGGCGGCGCGGCCGGAGATGGCGGGCAAGCTGATCGTGACGATCATTCCGTCGTTCGCGGAACGTTACATCACCACGCCGTTGTTCGAAGGCATCGGCGACTGATTGACGTTGGGGGGATGGGGCGGACGACGCCAGCCCGTTCACGGAAGCGATCAGGAGACCATTTGACAGTGGTGCGGCCGATCTTGCCGGGCGCGCTCAGCCATGGTTACCATTCCTTCAAGATGTCCGGATGGGGCGGGCATCTGGGAAATGCCGGCTGAACGGTCCATGCGGCATTGCAGTCTTTCGATCGGAACGGAGAATAAAGTGTATTTTGCCACCATGAACAGTTTTGGATACGACCAGACCTGCGTCGGTGTCACGGGTATCGTGGGTTGCATGGGGATCTTCGTCGCAACGAATGACCTGCTCTACGCGGTTCATGTGAAGGCCCAGAATGCGAACCAGGAAGCGTTGGGCGCCCAAAAATTCGGAGCTTTCGTGAAGAATTGCGAGGGACCCGGAAACACCAGTTCCTGGAAGGTCTTTTGTATGATCAATGGCGGCAACCGGCTGGAACGGCTCCGGGATGATCTGCAGCCCTTCGTCACCTGTCTGGGCGTTAAGAAGGTGGCCGCTATCCGGCTTTACGCCAATCTCCAGACGATCATGCCAAGCAAAATCCATAGTTCCCTGGCGTCGGTCGCGGTGGTCCTCCGGCGCGGCGCGATCCAGGGTCAGTTCGATATCAGATATATGCAGGATTCGACCGTGAATTGGCTGCAGGGCGAGCAGGCCGGCGGCAAATTCCGCCACGGCTGGTATGGCAATCCGTCCAGCAAGGAAGTCGTTTCGGTGGACCCGAATTTTCCGGGTTGGCACACGGTGGTGACCTCGGGACCGAACGCGAACGCGACGTTGGAAAACCTGAACTTCTGACGCGGGACTGGTCCGGCGCCCGGAGCCGCGAAAGCCAAAGGGGAGCCGCCAGAGGCAAAAATCCATGGCGCGGGACCATTCCCTGCTGATCGGCCTACGCTACAGATTCAACGGACCGTGATTCGTAAGATGGCGGCGCCCGGTCTTTGACGCGATCCGCCGGCGCACGCATTGTGCGCCGCGTCGCTCAGGGACCCCGTCATGCTCCGCCTCCTTCTGTTGGCCCTCTGCCTGCTTACGATCGTTCCCGCCGTTAGTCAGGCGCAAACCCTGCGCATCGCCCTGCGCGAGGATGCCGACCTGCTGGATCCAACCCTGGCGCGCACCTACGTCGGACGCATCGTCTTCGCCGGCCTGTGCGACAAGCTGTTCGACCTCAATGAAAAGCTGGAGATCGTGCCGCAACTCGCCACCGGGTACGAGTGGGCCGATCCCGTCACCCTGATCATCCACCTGCGCCAGGGCGTCACCTTCCACGACGGCGAAATCCTCGACGCCGCCGCGGTCAAGTACACGCTCGAACGAGCGCTGACTCTGCCGGGAAGTTTCCGCCGCAGCGAAATCTCCTCGGTCGATCATGTGGAGATCGTCGATCCCGCCACGGTGAAAATCATCCTGAAGTCGCCGTCCTCGCCATTCCTGTCGCAACTGACCGACCGCGCCGGCATGATCCTGCCGCCGAAAGCCACCGAGGCCGCCGGCAAGAATTTCGCCCAGGCGCCGGTTTGTTCCGGCCCGTTTAAGTTCGTGGAGCGGGTGGCGCAGGACCGCATCGTGCTCGATCGCTATCCGGGCTATTGGGACGCCGCGAATATTCATTTCGATCGGGTGATTTATCAGCCGATGCCGGAATCTTCCGTGCTGCTGGCCAATCTTCGCAGCGGCACGATCGATCTCGCCGAACGCGTGCTGCCCACCGACGTCGCGCAGGTCAAAGCCGACCCCAAACTGCGCATCGTCACATCCCCCGCGCTGGGCTACGAAGCAATCACCTTCAACCTCGCCAATGGCGAGCGCGCGAATACGCCGATTGGCCAGAACAAACTGCTGCGTCAGGCGTTCGAGGCGGCGATCGACCGTCAGGCCGTCGTCGATGTCGTGTTCAACGGGATGTACCAGCCAAACGCGCAGGCTGTCTCCCCCGCGTCGCCATTTTACATCGCGTCGGTGCCGCCGCCGCCACGCGACCTCGCGAAAGCCAAGGCGCTGATCAAACAATCCGGCGTGCCAACACCGATCGTCGTGCAAATGAACGTGCCCAACACGCCCGATCGCGCGCAGGAAGCCGAGGTCATCCAGGCGATGGCGCAAGAAGCCGGCTTCGAGGTTAAAATCAATCTGATCGAGTTCGCGGCGTCATTACAGGCCGCCACCCGCGGCGAGTTCGAGGCATATCTCATCGGTTGGTCGGGCCGCGCCGATCCCGACGGCAACATGTTCTCTTTCCTGACCACCGGTGGCGGCCAGAACGACGGCCACTACAGCAACGCCGTGGTGGACGCGGCCCTGACCGACGCCCGCAAGAGCACCGACCTCGCCGCCCGCCGCGCGCATTACGAAACGGCGTTGCGTCAACTGCGAGACGACCTGCCGCTGATTTATCTGGAATCGCCCGTGAACATTGTCGGCATGTCGGCGAAGTTGACCGGGTTCCGGCCCGTGCCCGACGGTATGATCCGGTTGCAAGGCCTGGCGGTGACGAAATAGATGCAAGGACGTCTCGGCACCCGCATCGCGCAGATCATCCCGACATTGCTACTGGTCAGCGTATTGGTTTTCTGCCTGCAACAACTGATGCCCGGCGATCCAGCGATGGTCCTGGCTGGCGAGGAACGCGGCGACCCTCAGGTGCTCGCGCAAATCCGCGCCGAACTGTGGCTCGATCGTCCGTTACCGGTGCAATACTTACATTGGATGGGAAATGTTCTGCGCGGCGATCTCGGCTATTCCTGGCGCACGCGGCAGCCGGTCTCCGCGTTGATCGCGACCAAGCTGCCAGTGACGTTGCAACTGGGCACCATGGCGTTCGTGTTCGCCGTGGCGATCGGCGTGCCCGCCGGGATCGTCGCGGCGGTGCAGCGAAATAAGTTCTGGGATTATCTCGCCAACGCCATCGGTCTCGCCGGCCTTTCGACGCCGACATTCTGGTTGGGCATCATGATGATCCTGCTGATATCGGTCGATCTCGGCTGGTTGCCGCCCTCGGGATACGTGCCGCTGACCGAGGACTGGCGCCAATCTCTGGCCACCACGATCATGCCCGCGTTTGTCCTCGGCAACGCCATCGCCGCCATCCTGATGCGCCACACCCGAGCCGCGATGCTGACCGCGTTGGACCAGGATTACATCCGCACGGCGCGCGCCAAGGGTTTGTCCGAATTCGCCGTCGTGCTGCGGCACGCCTTGCGCAACGCGTTGATCCCCGTCGTCACCCTCGGCGCTCTCGAACTGGGCACTCTCCTGTCCGGCGCGGTGCTGACCGAGCAGGTGTTCTCCATCCCCGGCTTCGGCAAGATGATCGTCGATGCCGTGTTCAACCGGGATTACCCCGTCGTGCAAGGTGTCGTGCTGGTCACCGCGTTTCTCTACGTGATGCTCAATTTGCTCGCGGATATTCTTTACGTGGTGATCAACCCCAGGCTGCGCGGCTCATGAACGACCGGGTCTATCGATTCGCGCCCGCGTTGTTTGGCGTTCTGGCGCTGTTGCTGTGGGAAGCCGCCGTTCGCGTGTTCGACGTTCCCGTCTACCTCATTCCTGGACCGGTCGCCGTGATCGAGGCGTTTTTTCAGGACCCGGCGGGATTGTTGCTGTCTCTGGCATCGACATTGGCGGTGACCTTCGCGGCGCTGCTGGCGTCCGCCGTGATGGGCGCGGCGATGGCGATCGCGATGTCGGCCAGCCGCCTGGCCCAGGCGGCGATCCAGCCCTGGGCGGTGATTTTGCAGGTGACGCCGATCGTCGCCATCGCGCCGTTGATCATCGTTTGGGTCGGCGATCCGTTCGCGTCTTTGGTAGTCTGCGCGATGATCGTCGCGTTCTTTCCGGTGTTCGCCAACACCGCCGAGGGCCTGGCCTCCGCGCCGCCCGACCTCACCGATTTGTTTCGCCTGTATGGCGGCAGCCGTTGGCGGACGCTGCTGTTGCTGCGCCTGCCCGCCGCGTTGCCGTATTTCCTCACCGGCCTGCGCATATCCGGCGGCCTCGCGCTGGTGGGCGCGGTGGTGGCGGAGTTCGTCGCCGGATCGGGCGGTTTCGCCTCCGGCCTCGCGTACCGCATTCTGGAGGCTGGCTACCGGCTGGAGATCCCCCGCATGTTCGCGGCCCTGGTGTTGCTGTCGCTGGCGGGTATCGCGATCAACACCGGCCTCGGCCTGGTCGGCCAGGCGATCCTCAAGGTGCGAGGCGGCGCGTGAACACGTTGCTGATTTTCGGTCTTGGTTACAGCGGGAGCGCTGTGGCGAACGCGGTGCCGGACTTCGACATCGTGGCCACGGCGCGGACATTGCCCGCCGGCGACGCGGCCGGCGTGACGTTCATCCCGTTCGACGCCGCCGAACCCGCGATCGCCGTCGCCACGCACATTCTGGTGACCGCCGCGCCCACGCCTGACGGCGATCCCGTGCTGCTCCGTTACGCGCCATTCATCGCGACCGCGCCGCGCCTGCGCTGGATCAGCTATCTGTCGAGCACCGCTGTCTACGGCAACCGGGACGGTGCCTGGGTCGATGAAGATACCCCACCGGCGCCCACGCAATCGCGAGGCCAACGCCGCTTCGACGCCGAGATCGCGTGGTCCGGCCTGGCCGGTCAATTCGCTGTCGATATCATCCGCCTCGCCGGAATTTACGGTCCCGGCCGTTCCGCGTTCGACGATCTGCGCTTCGGGACCGCGCGACGGATGATCAAACCGGGTCACCAGTTCGGCCGCATCCATCGCGACGACATCGCCCGTGCCGTCGGCGCCGCGATGCGCCAGGGCCATCCTCCGGGCCGCCGGGTGCTGAACCTCACCGACGATGTCCCCGCGGAGAGCGCTCACGTCGTCGCCGAGGCCGCGCGCCTGATGGGTGTCCCTTTGCCTCCCGCCGTCGCCTTCGCCGATGCCGCACCCGCCATGAGTCCGATGGCGCTCAGTTTCTGGGCTGAAAACCGCAAGGTGCGCGGTGAGAAAACCCAACAGGCCCTCGGATTGCGCTGGTTATACCCCAGTTTTCGCGAGGGTCTCGCCGCCATCTGGCGGGAGGAGAGCGGCGACCGTCCGCTCCAGTAACGCCAGATCGCGCGGCCGCGACAGCCGGTGATCGCCGTCCTTGATCAGAATGATTTCGACATCGGACGATGTCAGTTGTTCCGCCGTGCGCAGCGCCATTTCCCACGGCACATCCGGATCGGCCTGGCCGTGCAAAAGTCTGACTTTACAGTCGAGCGGGATCGGTTTGTCCAACAGCAAACGCGCGCGGCCGTCCTCGATCAGCGCGCGGGTGATGGGGGTCGGTTCGCCATACTGGCTCGGGACGCGCAGCACGCCGTCCCGCGTCAGCCGGTCGCGTTCCTCGAACGTCATCGATTCCCACATCAGCTTTTCGGTGAAGTCCGGCGCGGCGGCGATGCCCACGATGGCGGCGACCCGCTCCGGCCGTCGCAACGCGGTCAGTAACGCGAGCCAGCCGCCCATCGACGATCCCACCAGAATCAGCGCGCCGGACGTCAGCCGATCGATCGCCGTCAGAGCGTCCTCCGCCCAAAAGCCGATGGTCCCGTCCTCGAATGTGCCATCGCTGCCGCCATGACCGGAGTAATCGAAGCGCAACATGGCCTGCCCGCGGGCCGCGCAGAATTTCGCCAGCGCCGTCGCCTTGTCGCCGTTCATATCGCTGCGAAAGCCTGGCAGGAACACGACGGTTGGGCTCGCGCCATCCAGCGAAGCCCACGCGAGTTCAATGCCATCGCCTCGATCGAGGCGGCCGGTGGTTTCCATGTTCATATCCCTGAGACGCGTCGGATTTCGGCCGGATGGCCAGGAAAACAGCCATAACATCGCTGGATCCAGGCGTCGAACAGCCAGTCGCCGACTCAGCCTTTAACTATTTGTTAACCAGAATCGGGTAAGAAATCGCCACCGAGATGTGGCTGACCGGATCGGCTCCGGCACAAGGGTTTCCAATGTCTGTGACTGTTGCTGGCGCGGCCGAACCGGATCGATCCGGGGCTCCGGGCGCGGCGGTCGTGGCCCAACGCCGGTTCGCGTCCGCGCATACAATTCGCTACGTCATCATCGTGTTGACCGGGATCGTCGGCATCCTGGCGTCGATGGGCATGTTCGTCGCCATCGATGGCTGGCAGATGCACGTCGCGGAATTGCGCTTCACGAGCGAGGCGCGCGATCGTTTGCGAACGATCAATTCCGGGCTGAAGGATGCGACGGACCTTTTGTGGTCGCTACGCGCCTTTTTCGAAGCGCGGAACCAACCGGTCGGCCGCGATGAGTTTCAGGCCTTCTCCAGTGGGCTTCGCGCCAGGGCTGTCGGCTTGCGCGACACCGGTTGGGCACCACGCGTCACCGCCGCCGAGCGTGACTCGTTCGAGCATGAGATTCAAACCAGCGGCTTTCCCGGCTTCCAGATACTGGAGCGAAATACCGACGGCAAACTGATCCGCGCGGCCGACCGCGCGGAATATTTCCCGATCCTTTATTCCGATCCCGGCGAAATCAACCGGCCGGTCATGGGGTTCGACCTGGCGTCGGAGAGCATGCGTCGCCATGTCGTGGCGCGGGCGCGCGAGACCGATCGTCCCGCCGCGACGCCGCCGATCAAGCTGATGAACATGCTGCGGCCGAATGGCGGCGTGATGAGCTTCATTCCCGTCAACGCGAAAAATGACGGCAACGCCACGACACCTCGCCAGATCGCCGGCGTCGTGCTCGGCGCGTTCGAGACGGAGGCGATGATCCGGAACATTCTGGCAAGGCTGAGTTTGGCGGGCCAGGACATGTACGTGTTCGACCCCAACGGACCAGTCGGCAACCGGCTCATCTTTTGGCACGCCGCCGACGGAAAATCGGCGCCCGCGGAAGCTGACCTGCTCGCGGGTCCGCATTGGCAAGGTACGCTGGAGCTCGTCGATCAGCAGTGGGAAGCGGTATTCGCGCCGGCCGGTTTTTCCTCTTCGAGCGGGTGGGACCCTGGCGACGCGGACCGGAGCGCGATCGCCGTGCTGTGCGGCGGCCTGCTCATGACTCTGACGATCGTATGCTACCTTTGGTTCTCGCTGCGCCGCACACGGCAGCTGGAAAAACTGACCATTGGCTTGCGCGAGACGACCGAGCAGCTTCGCCGCAACGGGGCCAGGCTGGACCATCTCGCACGCCATGACCCGCTGACCGGGTTGCCTAACCGCGTCGCGTTTCGTGACGATGTTTCCAGCGGCCTGCGCCGGGTCCGGCGTGGCCAGAGCCTGGCGGTGCTGTATCTGGACCTCGACCGGTTCAAGGCGGTGAACGATACGTTTGGCCATCCGGTCGGCGATCGTCTGTTGTGCGAGGTCGCGGCGCGAATGAGCGATGTCGTGCGCGAGGTGGACACGATCACCCGGCTTGGCGGCGATGAATTCGCCATAGCCCAGTACGGGGTCGATCAACCCCGTTCCGCGGAGATGCTGGCGCGCCGGCTGATCGATACGCTGAGCCATCCTTACGAGATCGATGGCCACCGCGTGGTGGTGGGAACGTCCGTGGGGATGACCCTGGCCGATCGCGACGACCTGGATTTCAGTCAGTTGCTGCGCCGCGCCGACATGGCTCTGTACGCCGCGAAACGCGATGGCCGCGGTGTCTGCCGCTGGTTCGCGCCGGCCATGGAGGCGGAAGCGCGGGAAAGACACGGGCTGGAAATGGGCCTGCGTCATGCCCTGGAGAATGACGGTCTGAGGCTATACTACCAGCCTCGCGTCACGATTTCCGACGGCCGCGTGCGCGCCTTCGAGGCGCTGTTGCGTTGGCGACATCCCGAACGCGGACTCGTGCTGCCTGGCGATTTCATGCAATGCGCCGAGGAGACCGGTCTGATCGTCCCAATCGGCGCATGGATTTTGCGCGCCGCCCTCACCGAAGCCGCGCGTTGGCCGAAGGGCGTGCGAATCGCGGTGAACCTCTCGCCGCGCCAGATGGCGCACGAGGACATCGTCGAAACGATCGAAGCGGCGCTCGCGGCATCCGGTGAGGCGGGCGACAGACTCGAACTGGAGATCACCGAAAGCGCGTTGCTTAACCGACATGGCGCGGCGCGGGCGACGCTGAAGCGTCTCGGGGCGATGGGCGTGCTGGTCTCCATGGACAATTTCGGCACCGGCTACGCGTCGCTCAGCCATATCCGGAACTTTCCGTTCGATCGCATCAAGATCGACCAGTCCCTCGTCGGCGGAATGACGGAATCGCCTGAGGGCGGTGCGATCGTGCAGGCCATTCTGCACCTTGCCTCCAGCCTGAATATCGCGACCACGGCGGAAGGCGTCGAA
>PLSZ01000446.1 GCA_003164305.1 Acetobacteraceae bacterium | reverse complement strand
ATGCAGGTGATGGTCCAGGGCGCCTGGGGCGTGATCCCGGCCCATCTGAACGAGCTGTCGCCCGCCGACGCCCGCGGCGCCTTCCCGGGCTTCGCCTACCAGCTGGGCAACCTGCTGGCCTCGGGCAACGCGGTCTGGCAGGCCCAGCTCGCCGAGGCCAGGGGCGACGACTACGGCTTCGCCCTGGCGGTGGTGGCGAGCGCGGTGGCCGTAGTGATCGCCGTGGTGACCTTCCTCGGCCCGGAGCGCCGCGGCGTCGACTTCACCGCTGAGGCCGAAGCCTAGCGCCGCCCCGCCGTCGCCCGGTAGGGATCGGCCGGGTAGACGCCGAGGATCTCGAACCGCTCGGAGAAGAAGCCCAGTTCCTCGAAGGCGTGGACCAGGGCCTGGTCCTCGGGCCGGCCGTCGACCTCGGCGTAGAAGAAGGTCGCGGTGAAGGCGCCGTTCTCCATGTAGCTTTCCAGCTTGGTCATGTTGACGCCGTTGGTCGCGAAGCCGCCTAGCGCTTTGTACAGCGCGGCCGGGACGTTGCGCACGCGGAACACGAACGTCGTCATCAAATTCGGCGTCGCCGGGTCCGGTATGACCGCTTTCGTCGCCATCACGTAAAAGCGGGTGGTGTTGTGCGCGGCGTCCTCGACATTCGCCTTCAGCACCGCCAGCCCGTAAATTTCCGCGGCCAGAGACGAGGCGATCGCGGCTTCCTCCTTTTTCCCCCAGCGCGCGACCAGTTCGGCGGCGCCGGCGGTGTCGGCCTCGACCACCGGTTGCAGTCCCATCTCACGCAGGATGCGCCGCACCTGGCCCAGAGCGACCGTGTGCGAATGGGCGCGCTTCAGGTCGGACAGGGTGGCGCCTTTGACGCCCAGAAGGCAGTGCTCGACGCGCTGGAACTGCTCGGCGATGACGAACAGGCCGGAACGCGGCAGCAAATGGTGGATGTCCGGTACCCGGCCGGCGAGGCTGTTCTCGCACGGCAGCATGGCCAAAGACGCGCGGCCTTCCTTGACCGCGTCGATCGCGGCTTCGAACGACTCGCACGGAACGGTGGTCATGCCGGGATACGCGGCGCGACAGGCGAGGTCGGAATAGGCGCCCAGTACGCCCTGGAACGCGATACTGCCGGTCATCGNNGAGCGGGCGCGTTCCAGGTCCTCGGCCGTGTCGACCCCGAACGGGCCGTGTTCCATCCGCGCGCAGGAAATGCGCATCCCGTTCTCCAGCGCCCGCAGTTGTTCCAGTTGTTCGCGCTGCTCCAGCGGGCTTGGCGGCAGCGAGACATAGCGATCGAGGACGGCCCGGCGATAGGCGTAGATGCCGATATGATGCCAACGCGGGCCGAGGCCCCAGGGGATCGCCTGGCGGGAGAAGTACAAAGCGGGGGCGATCGTCTGGCCCTCGGCGAAGGCGCAGGCGGCTTTGACGAAGGAAACGGTCGTGGCCTCGATCTCATCGCGGATCGGCACGACCAGGGTGCCGATGTCCACGTTCGGGTCGCGCAGCGGCGTTATCACCAGGCGCAGAGCCTCCGGGTCCAATGTGGGAAGATCGCCTTGCAGGTTGACCACCACGTCATGCGCGCGGCCGGGATCCAGTTCGGCCAGCGCGATGTGCACGCGGTCGGAACCGGACGGCAGGTTCGGATCGGTGAGCACGGCGCGGCCGCCGGCGGCGCGGACGGCATCGGCGATTTCCGGATCTCCGCACGCCACCGCGACGGGCCCGATTCCCGCCTCGCGGCCGCGGTCGAGCATGTGCAGGATCATCGGCTTGCCGGCGATGTCCGCGAGAGGCTTGCCCGGCAGCCGCGTGGACGCCATGCGGGCCGGAATGATGACGATTGGGTTCATGCGGGCGATTTCAGTGGGTTGATCGGTGTGGGCCATATCCCTATGGTGCGGCCAACTTATGGATGTGCCGCTCGGGGCGCAATCGCACGCATGCGTCCGGGGGACGCGAGACGAGGACGTGACGCGGAATGGATAGTATCGAAGTCACCAAGGTTTCCACGGCGGTTCTGGTCGCGGGCATCGCGTATTTCATGACGGGGCTGATCGGCGCCAACCTCGTGCATCCCGAGCATCTCGCCAAACCGGCGATCGAGATCAAGGGCGCGGTGACCGAAACGGCGGCGGCTCCGGCGGCCGAGGCGCAGTTGGCGCCGATCGCCCCCTTGCTGGCCGCGGCCGATCCGGCGGCGGGGGAGACGACGTTCAAGCAGTTGTGCTCGGCCTGTCATACGGCGAATGAGGGCGGCAAGGCGGGCATCGGGCCGAATTTGTATGGCGTTGTCGGCGGCCCGCACGCGCATATGGAAGGTTTCAACTATACCGCCGGCCTGAAGGCGAAGACGGGTCCGTGGACCTTCGATGAGTTGAATGAGTGGCTGCACAAACCGTCGTCTTACGTGACCGGCACACGGATGACCTTCGCGGGAATCAGCAACGACAAGACCCGGGCGAACGTGATCGATTATCTGCATACGCTGTCACCGAGCCCGGTTCCGTTGCCGGCGGCGGGCGCTGCCCCGGCGGCGGCGGCACCAGCACCCGCTCCGGCGAAGTGATCGCGGATACCGATGCTCTGATCGCGGCCGCCTGCGCCGCGGCGGACGTGTCGGGCGCGGTGATCCGGCCGTTTTTCCGGGTGGGAATCGTCACGGATATCAAAGCGGACCGGTCCCCGGTGACCATTGCCGACCGCACCGCCGAGCAGGCGATGCGCGCGGTGCTGTCGGAGCGGTTCCCCGATCATGGCGTGTTGGGCGAGGAATTCGGCATCGACCGGCCCGATTCGCCGATGCGTTGGGTGTTGGACCCGGTCGATGGGACGCGCGCGTTCATCAGCGGCCGGCCGACCTTCGGCACCCTGATCGCGCTGTTTCAGGACGACGTGCCGATCGTGGGCGTGATCGACCAACCGGTGACCGGCGAACGATGGATTGGCGCCGTTGGCCGCCCGACGGTGTTCCGCGGCCCCTTGGGCGGCAAGGCCGGATGCCGGCGCTGCCCGTCTTTGGCCGACGCCGAATTGTCCTGCACCAGCCCGGAGATGCTTGGCGCCGACACGCCGCGGTGGGAGCGGCTGCGGCGCGCGGTGCGGCGCAATTACTGGGGCGGGGATTGCTACGCGCACGGCCTGGTGGCTCTGGGGCAAATCGACATCGTGGCCGAGTGCGACAACAAAGTCTGGGACTGGGGCGCGCTGGTGCCGGTGATCGAGGGCGCCGGCGGTTCCGTCACCGATTGGCTGGGCCAGGCGTTGCGGCCCGACGGTGACGGACGGGTGCTGTCGGTCGGCGACAAAACCCTGTTGCCCGCCATCCTGCGGGAACTTAATCATTCTCCGGTTGCCTCGGCCTAGGGGCGCTGCCACGTTTCCAATCCTGAAACGACCGTGAATGACCCCTTGGGGGATGGCGCCGTGCGATTTGTCATTTTCTTGATTTTGCTTGTGTTTTCGGCGGCCGCGGGTGCCCAGGAGGCGCCGAGGCAGATCGGCTTCACCGTGTTGGGGAAGCCCTCGCTGCCGGCGGACTTCAAGAATTTTCCGTACGTCAATGTGAACGCGCCCAAAGGCGGGTCGGTCAACCTGTTCGATATCGGCACCTTCGACAGCTTCAATCCCTTGATCCTGCGCGGCACCGCGGAATCGCATGGAGTGTCTCCATGGGTCGTGCTGCCAGGCGGATCTGGGTCGGGTTCGACCGTCGGCCACGTGTGGGAGACCTTGCTGACCTCGTCGGCCGACGAGATGGATACCGGCTACTGCCATCTGTGCGAAACGATCGAGGTACCGGACGATAAAAGTTGGGTCGCGTTCAATCTGCGGCCGGAGGCGAAGTTCTCCGACGGGTCGCCGATCACCGCCGACGACGTGGCCTGGACGTTTCATACGTTGATGGAACAAGGCCGGCCGTCGATGCGGGTGCAATTCGCCGATGTGAAGGATGTGACGGTGGAGGGGCCGCGGCGCGTCCGCTTCACCTTCAAAACGACCCAGAATCGGGAATTGCCTCTGGTGGTCGGCGGATTGCCGGTGCTTCCGAAGCATTATTTCGACGGCCGCGACTTCACCAAGCCGTTGACCGACGCGCCGATCGGGTCGGGGCCTTATCGGGTGACGAGTTTCGAGCTTGGCCGTTCGGTGACGTATACGCGCGATCCTAAGTGGTGGGCGATGGATATGCCGACGGGCCGCGGCACCAATAACTTCGATACGGTGCGCATCGAGTATTTCCGTGACGCGACCGTGGCGATGGAGGCTTTCAAAGCCGGCAAGGTCGATATCCGCAGCGAGAATATCGCGAAGAATTGGGCGACCGCCTACGACTTTCCCGCGGTCAAGGATGGGTTGGTGATCAAGCGGCGGTATCCGCATCACTTGCCCACCGGCATTCAGGGCTTCGCGATGAATACGCGACGGCCGATTTTCGCTGATCCTCGGGTCAGGCAGGCGGTCGCTCTGGCGTTCGATTTCGAGTGGACCAATAAGAATTTGTTTTATTCGGCATATACACGGACCGACAGTTATTTCAGCAACACCGATCTGGCCGCGGCTGGACTGCCGTCGCCGGAGGAGTTGACGTTACTACAGCCGTTTAAGGCCGATCTGCCGGAGGGACTGCTGACGGAGGCTTTCAGTCTGCCGGTAACCGACGGTTCGGGCACCAATCGAGAGCAACTGGTGCAGGCCCTGGCGCTGCTGCGCGCGGCCGGGTGGCAGGTGAAGGATCGCAAGTTGCTCGACGCCAGCGGCAAACCGGCGACGTTTACGATTTTGAATCCGGATCCGAGCTATGAGCGGGTGGCTCTGCCGTATGTCCAGAATTTGCGGAAGCTGGGGTTCGATGTGCAGGTGCGCACGGTCGATCCGGCGCAATATCAGCATCTGATGGATGATTTCGATTTCGACATGACGATGTGGATTTATCCGGGGAGCGACGTGCCGGGCAGCGAGTTGCGCGATTACTGGTCGTGCGCCGGCGCGAAGTCTCAGGGCAGCCTGAACGTGCCGGGAATATGCAATCCGGCGATCGACGCGATGATCGGCAAAGTGATCGAAGCCCAGGATCGGGGGACGTTGCAGTTGGCGGCGCATGCGTTGGATCGGTTGTTGTTGTGGAATTGGTATATGGTGCCGAATTGGCATAGTCAGGATTTCGATGTCGCCTTCTGGGACCGTTTCGGGGATCCCGGTATTCCGATCCGCGAAGGCGTGAACTTCGATAGTTGGTGGGTCGATCCGGCGAAATCCGCGCATATCGAGGAGGCGCGGCACTGAGATGGCGGCTTACCTGCTGCGGCGCCTGATCCTGGTCATTCCCACGTTATTCGGCATCATCGCGATCAATTTCGTCATCGTGCAGTTCGCGCCGGGCGGTCCTGTTGAACAAATGTTGGCCGAATTGCGCGGTCGCGGCGGATTGTCCAGCCGGCTTGGCTCGGCGTCGTCCGACGTGGGATCGGCGGGCGTGTATCGGGGGTCGCAGGGATTGGACCCTCACGTGATCGCCGACATCAAAAAGATGTTTGGGTTCGACAAACCGCCGCTGACACGATTCGCGGAGATGGTGGGCGGATATCTGCGCTTCGACTTTGGCCGCAGCTTCTTTCGTGACGAGAGCGTTTTAAGTCTGATCGGGGAGAAGTTGCCGGTCTCGTTATCGTTGGGGTTGTGGTCGACGGTTTTGATTTACATGGTCTCGATCCCGTTGGGCATACGCAAAGCGGTACGCAACGGCAGCCGGTTCGATGTGGCGTCCAGCGCCGCGGTGCTGATAGGCTATGCGTTGCCCGGATTTTTGCTGGCGATCATGCTGGTGGTGGTGTTCGCCGGCGGGAGTTTTCTGAGTATCTTTCCATTGAGCGGCCTGACCAGCGAGGGGTCGCGCGCGTGGCCCTGGCCGGACCGCGTGCTGGATTATCTTTGGCACATGGTGCTGCCGATCACGGCGATGGTGGCGGGCGGTTTCGCCAGCCTGACCATGCTGACGAAGAACTGCTTCCTGGAAGAGATCGGCAAGCAATATACGGTGACGGCTCGAGCCAAGGGAGCGTCGGACAATCGCGTGTTGTACGGCCATATTTTTCGCAATGCGATGTTGCTGATCGTGGCGGGATTCCCTCAGGCGTTCGTTGGGATTTTGTTTACTTCGGCGTTGTTGGTGGAGATCGTGTTTTCTTTGGATGGATTGGGGTTACTGGGATTTCAGGCGGCCATTCAGCGAGATTATCCGGTGATGTTCGGTACTTTGTACATCTTCACGCTTCTGGGCTTAGTGATGCAGATCGTTGGGGATATGATGTATACGGTGGTCGATCCCCGGATTGATTTCGAGGCGCGGCATTGACCCTGTCGCATGTTACCAGGCGGCGGATCGCGATCTTTCGCGCGAACCGGCGAGGCTATTGGTCGTTGTGGCTGTTCGTGGGGTTGTTTGGCGCGTCGCTGTTCGGGGAATTCATCGCCAACGATCGGCCGTTAGTGATTCGTTTTGGTAACGCCTGGTACTTTCCGGTGCTGGCTGACTATAGCGGCGACACGTTCGGCACGGATTTTTTACCGACCGAGGCCGATTATACCGATCCGGATTTGCGCCACACGATCGAGGCCAAGGGCTGGATGCTGTGGCCGCCGATCCATTATTCCTATGCCACCACTGTCACGGATCTGAATACGCCGTCTCCCGCGCCGCCGAGTTGGCATAATTTATTGGGCACGGACGATCAGGCGCGCGATGTGATGGCGCGGGTGATTTATGGGTTTCGGTTGTCGGTGCTGTTTGGATTTACTTTGACGGCGTTGACCTCGGTCGTCGGGGTGATCGCGGGCGCGTTGCAGGGGTTTTACGGCGGGCTGACCGATCTGCTGTTCCAGCGGTTCATCGAAGTCTGGAGCGGGATGCCGGAGCTTTACATGCTGATCATCCTCGGATCGCTGATCACGCCTGGGTTCTGGGTGTTGCTGATCTTTTTGTTGTTGTTTCGCTGGATGAATTTGACCGGAGTGGTGCGCGCGGAATTTTTGCGCGGCCGCAATTTGGAATATGTGCGGGCGGCGAAGGCGTTGGGGGTGTCGGACATCACCGTCATGCGGCGGCATATACTGCCGAACGCGATGGTGGCGACGTTGACGTATGTGCCGTTCATCCTGTCGGGATCGGTAACGTTGCTTTCCACGCTGGATTTTCTTGGCTTCGGATTGCCGCCGGGGTCGCCGTCGCTGGGTGAACTCGTGGCGCAGGCGAAATCGAATTTGCAGGCGCCGTGGCTGGGGATTACCGCGTTTGTCGTGCTCGGCGGCGTGCTGGTCTTGCTGATCTTTATCGGGGAGGCAGTGCGCGACGCGTTCGATCCCAGGCGGCTGCCGGTTTCATGAGTTTTCTGGAGGTCAAGGACCTCTCGGTCGCGTTTGGTGAACGGCGCGTGGTCGATGGCGTGTCGTTCACGCTGGACCGCGGCGAGACGCTGGCGCTGGTTGGCGAGTCGGGCTCGGGCAAGTCGCTGACGGCGTTGTCGTTGCTGCAACTGTTGCCGGCGGGGGGAAGCAATCCGACGGGCTCGATCCGTTTGGACGGTGAGGAGATCATCGGCGCGGCGCCGGGCGTGTTGCATCGCGCGCGCGGCGATCAGGCGGGGATCGTGTTTCAGGAGCCGATGACGAGCCTCAATCCGTTGCAGCGGATCGGCCGGCAGGTGGCGGAGGCGATCACGCTGCATCGTCCGTTGCCTCGCGCGGCGCTGTTGGAGCGTGTGGTTGGGGTTTTGAATGAAGCAGGGTTCGCGGACGCGGCGAAGCGGCTGGATGCGTTTCCGCATCAATTGTCCGGCGGCCAGCGGCAACGGGTGATGATCGCCATGGCGTTGGCGAACGATCCCTCGTTGCTGATCGCGGATGAACCGACGACGGCGCTGGATGTCACGATCCAGGCGCGCATTCTGGCGTTGCTGGCGGGCCTGAAATCTGGGCGGGGCCTGGCGTTGCTGCTGATCACGCACGATTTGCGCATCGTTCGGCGCTACGCGGACCGGGTNNATGCGCCATCGCATCCTTATACAAGGATGCTGCTGGACGCGGTGCCGAGCGGTGTGCCGCCACCATTGGCTGAAGACGCGGCGCCGTTGCTGGTGATCGATGACGTGAAGGTGCATTTTCCGATCCGGCGCGGCGTGTTGCGGCGTGTCGTGTCGGTGGTTCGCGCGGTGGACGGCGTTTCGTTGACGGTGCGCGCGGGAGAGACGGTCGGACTGGTGGGCGAGTCGGGATCGGGCAAAACGACGATCGCTTTGGCGGC
>PLSZ01000443.1 GCA_003164305.1 Acetobacteraceae bacterium | reverse complement strand
CGGGGAGGCGTCAAATCCGTAGCCAACTTCGTCCATGATCTCCGCCATCCGCCGCGCCACCAGGTCGGGCGTGCCGACCAGATCGACATCCTTCAGGGAGCGTCCGGCCCGAATGATTTCGCGCGGCGTTCGGCCGGAGTATTGCGCCGCGACCGTTTGATGCCCGTTGGAAGTCAGCGTCGGCAGCTTTTCATCCAGATCGTATCTCGAAAAATCGATGCCGGTCAGGCGGGACATGTGCGCGAGGTAAAACTCCTGATGCGCGTTGGCTTCCTCGATCCGGGCTTGTTTGCGGGCGTTGGCGGTGTCCTGGAACTCGTCGATGATCGGCGCGATCAGGAACAGCACTTTGATATGATCGGGATTGCGTCCGAATGAGATGGCCTGCGGGCGGATGTCGTCGCGAAACTCCTTCATCGCGGCGACGCTTCCGGCCGAGGAGATGATGGTTTCAGCCCAGCGAGCGGCGAAGGTGCGACCTCGGGCGGAGCCGCCGGCCTGACAGATGACGGGATGGCCCTGCGGCGAGCGCGGCGCGGACAGTGGACCGCGCGAGCTGAAGTAGCGGCCTTCGAAATGAACGGGATGCACTTTGGTGGGGTCGGCGAAGATTTCCTTGTCGCGGTCGATCACCATCGCGCCGGGTTCCCACGAATCCCACAGCTTGTGCACGAGTTCGACATACTCGTCGGCCATNNTGATCCAGCGTGTTGGTCAGGCGCGCCAGCATGAACGGATGATATTCGGTGGTTGAAAGCGTGGTGACGATGCCGATGCGTGACGTCGCCTGGATCAGGAACGGCGCCAGCACCGACGGGTCGAGTTTTGGCGAGTCGACGGCGTAGCGCACATAGGTATCGTGCGAATTTCGGTAGGTATAGGGAATGTTCGAGGAGTCCTCGATCATCACGTAATCGAAAGCGGCGCGCTCCAGTTCGCGCGCCAGTGTCACGAACAGGTCGGGCTTGACCCAGGAGGCTGGATTGGGACCGCCCCAGGGCATGCGCCACGCTTTCGGTCCATAACCTTTCGAAATGAACCAGGCGAGATGAAACGGTTTGCGCGCCATGGGGTTACTCCGCCGCCAACCGTGTGGTTTCGCGGCAGCGCATCAGCGGTTGAACGCGGGTGCCGAATTGTTCCATCCCGATGACGAAATCGTCGAACGTCAGCATCACGCCTTGCACGCCGGGGACCGTGGACAATTCATCCAGCATCCGCGCGACATTGGCGTAAGACCCGCACAACACGCCACCCTGCGTCGGCAGGTTGATGGTGCCCAGAGTCCGCCGCTTGTTCGGCCCAGCCAGCGGGTCGCGCGTCGGATCGTCCGACGCCTGCGCGTCCCGCCAGGCGAGCGCTTCGACGTCGGTGCCGGCTTTGTAATGCTCCCATTTCGCCATTGCGGCTTCATCGGTCTCATCGGCGATCACCATGGTCAGCACCAGCGCGCCGCACTTGCCGCCGATTTCCTGATTGGCCGCGACGAGGCGGGCGACGGAGGGCGCCACCATCGTCGGCGTGTTGATGCCGCCGCTGGAGCAGAAGTTATAATCCGCGTACTGGGCCGCGTAGCGCGTGCCGGCATCGCTCTGGCCGGCCGAGATGATGGGGATTTTCGCCGTCGGCAGCGGCAGGCAGCGGCAATCGTCCATTTTGAAGAAGTCGCCCTGGAAGTCGGAATGCCCGGTCGCCCACAACTCCTTCATCACGGTGACGTATTCACCGCAGTAATCGTAGCGGCGGTTGTAGTGCTCGGAGCCTGGCCAGATGCCCATCTGAGCGTATTCGCGGCGCTGCCAGCCGGAGATGATGTTCACGCCGAACCGGCCGTGGCTGATGCTGTCGATCGTCACCGCCATGCGCGCGGTGAACGCCGGCGGCACGGTCAGCACGGCGCAGGTGGCGAACAGTTGAATGCGCGACGTCACCGCGGCGAGGCCGGCCATCAGGGTGAACGATTCCAGGTTGTAATCCCAGAACTGCGAGGGCCCGCCAAAGCCATGCAATTTGATCATCGACAGCGCGAAATCGAAGCCGAAGCGCTCGGCCTTTTCGACCACCGTGCGATTGAGGTCGAAGCTCGGTTTGTATTGCGGCGAGGTCGTGGAAATCAGCCAGCCATTGTTACCGATCGGAATGAACACGCCAAGCTGCATCGAATGGTTTCCTTTTCATGAGGTGACGAATTCGTTCCACCTGCGGGTGAGATAGCGGTCTTCATCCATCACCGCGTTCCACGCGGCGATGTGGCCCAGTCGATCCCAGAACGCGCCTCCGTCGCGGACGGCGCCAGGGTGTTCCATGACCTTGCCGAACTGGTTGACGATGTCGGTGGTGGCGGGCTTGCCGCCGTACCAGTAATCCCATTCCGCTTCCGTGAGGAACTTGCGGGCGTTCTCAGGCTGCGCGGCGTAGTAGCCTTCGCGCGCGATGAAGGCGCCCTGAAACCCGCTGGTGTACCAGTTGAGGTATTCGTAAAAACATTCCAGTTCGAGGCCGGTCACGTGCTTCATCACGCCGAAACCGGTGCACCAGCCTCGATAGCCTTCCTTCAACGGCTGGAACGTGCAAGCGATGCCGCGGGAGCGGACGGCCGCGACGGCGGGGGCGATCATCGATTGGATCACGACCTCGCCGGACGCCATCAGGTTGACCGATTGATCGAACGTCGACCAGAACGAGCGGAACTGGCCGGCTTTCTTGAAGTCGGTCATGATCTTGATGGTCTTGTCGATCTCGGCCTTGGTCATGTTGCCTTTGTCGCCGTATTTGATTTCTCCGGACGCTTCCAGCGCCAGCGCGGTGTCCATCACGCCGATCGTCGGCTGTTCCTGCAAGGCGGCGCGGCCTTTGAAATCCGGCGACAACAGATCCGCCCAACTGGTGACCGGACGGCCGGTCAGGTCGGGCCTGATGCCGAGCGTGTCGCCGTTGGTGATCATCGGCAGCAAGGTCAGCCAGTCGCTCGGCCCGTCATGGAACGCCTGACCGCCGGCGTCGGTGGCGTAGATCACGCTGGCCGGCGCGGTACCCTGGCGGGACGCTTTGCCGCCGTCCGGATACTCGCCTTTGGTCAGCACCGGGATGGTGCGGTCCCAGTCCCTGACCTTCGCCACCGGGATGGCCTGGAGGACGTCTCGGCCGACGAGGTATTTCAGGAAGGTGATGCTGATGTCGGCGCAATCGACGGAGGTGGGGGCGGTCAGCAGGCGGTTGAGCAGTTCGTTGCCCTCGCTGGCCTGCATTTTGATAGTGAAGGGGAGGTCCTTGTTGGCTTGCTCGCCGATGGCGGGGATGGCGGTGACCGGGGTGCCATTATGGCGGAGCACCACGTTTTTGATGTTTTGCGCCCAGATGGTGGGGAAGCCGGTGACGGCCGCGGTCGTGGCGGCGGCGGTCGCGGCTTTCAGCAGGGTCCGGCGGGAGGTCCCGCTGGGGTTCTGGTTGGTGGAACGGGGCACGGGGGCCTCCATCTGCCAAAAAAATCACCAGAACGCTTCCGACGGATCATTCTTTCTCGTGTGAGGGAGGTTAGGGGTTTTTGGTGCGGTGCGCAATGAGTGGGATTCCAGTTTACTGTGAACCGTATATAAGCAAATGGCTCATTGCTGCTCTTTAACTGAGCAAATACTGAGCGGATCGCGGTTCCCATGGCTTCCGCGCCGCGACCTCGGTCGAGCCAGAAGCGCCGCTGGCATTTCTTCCGATGGCGGCCAGCCGCTTATCACGATTATTCTGGTGTAGGAACAAAGATCAGCGGTTTCCTTCCAGAGTCTCCCGCGAACCAGCTTACAACCCAGACGGCAATTCATCGCCAGGGTCAGGCTCCCGATCAGGTATCCGAGCAAGAATTCCGTGCAAATCTCCGGGCCGGGCATCGCCGGCGCGGCGCGGGAAAAACGTGGCGGCGGTCTCGACCGCGCCTACTTTTTGCGCGACCGCCGCGGCAATCCACTGATTGAGCGAGACGCCGTCTTCTTTCGCCAACCGCGCCGCGGCGGCCTTGACCGACGCCGGAAGCTTGAGGGGATAGGTTCCCTTGCTCATGTCACGATCCTTTTCAGTAACTCACCCGGAGGCAGGACGATCAATCCGAACCTTGGCGCCGCCAACCTGAAGTCGGCCGCAAGGCGGGTAAAGTTCGATCGACGGCCGCGCTGGAACCGAAACAATCCCTACCGCAACACCGCCCCCGTCGCCTTCGCCACCGCGGCGACCACCTTCTGCCCGGACGTCTCGATTTCCGCGTCGGTCAGGGTGCGTTCGCGCGGCTGGAACACGACCTCAATGGCCAGCGACTTCTTGCCTTCGGGCAGTTTCTCGCCCTCGTAGACGTCGAACAGCGACACCCCGGCGATCAGGTTGCGATCCGCCCCGCGTGCCGCTCGCAGCACAGCATCTGCCGTCACACCGGAATCCACCAGGAAGGCGAAGTCGCGGCGCAGCGGCTGGAACGCGGGCAGGTCGGGCGCGGCTTTGCGGCGGCGTTTTGGCTCGGCTACCGCGTCCAGGTTCAGTTCGAACGCCACCGCCGGGCCGGTCAGGCCGATCGCGGCCAGCACCCGCGGATGCACCTCGCCGAACGAGCCAAGCACGGTCTTCGGTCCCTGCCGGACCGTCCCGGAGCGGCCGGGGTGATAGAAGCCCGGCGCGTCGGGGGTGACCATCAACGCCTCCAGCGGGACACCGGCGGCGGCCAGCACGGCCCACAGGTCCGCTTTGGCGTCCATCGCATCGACACCGCGGGTGGGACGAGCCCAGGAGCGGCCGGTGGTGCCGGCGCGAAGGCCGGCGGCGACGAGGTGCTGGCCGTCGGGGGCGTCCGCGCGGTAGGCCGGCCCGACCTCGAACAGCGCGGTGTCCGGATAGCCGCGGGCGGCGTTGCGTTGCGCCGCCAGGGCGAGCGTCGCGATCGGGGTCGGCCGCAACTGGTCCAGATCGGCGGCGATCGGGTTGGACAGGCGCAGCGCGTCAGGCGTGGCGCCGAAAAGCGCGGCGTCGGCGGTGGCCATGAAGCTGAACGTCACGCACTCGACCAGGCCAAGCGCTGCCAGCGTGCGGCGGGCCAGCGCGGTGCGCTGCTGCTTCGGCGTCAAGGTCGCCAGCGGCACCGGGGCCATGCGCGGCAGGGAGACCGGTGGCACGGCGTCGAGGCCTTTCAGGCGCAGGACTTCCTCGATCAGATCGCATTCCGGTTCGATCTCGGCGCAGCCTTCGGTGACGCGGGCGACGATCTCGGGCGACAGCGACGGCGACAGGTCGAGCACCACGGGCGCCGCGATATCGTTGCGCCAGGACGGCACGGCAACCGTTACTTTGTCAGTATCGCGATGGCGGACGCCAAAGCCCAGTCGTTGCAGGGACGCGACGGCCTCGTCGGCGTCGATGTCGGAGCCGCCCAGTCCGGCGACGCGGGAGAAGCGCATGGTGGCGTCGCGCTGCCAGGCGGGCTCCGCGCCGGCTTCGGTGACCGGGCCGGGCTCGCCGCCGCACAGTTCCATGATCATCGCGGTGGCGGCTTCGATCGCGTCCGGCATCAGCGCGGGATCCAGGCCGCGCTCGAAGCGTTGCCGGGCGTCGGAAAGGATCTGATGCCGGCGGCCGGTCAGCGCGACGCGGACGGGATCGAACAAGGCGCATTCGACGAACACGGTGCGCGTGGATTCGTCGCAGCCGGTGGCCTCGCCGCCGATCACGCCGGCGATCGATTGCACGCCGGCCTCGTCGCGGATCACGCAATCCTCGAAGTCGGCAACGTAGTCCTTGCCGTTCAGGGCGCGCATCGTCTCGCCGGCGCCGTGGCACAGGGTCAGCGCGTTGCCCGTCAGTTTGGCGACGTCGAACACGTGCAATGGACGGCCGAGGTCGATGGTGAAGAAGTTCGTCACGTCGACCAGCGCGTTGATCGGCCGCAGTCCGATCGAGGTCAGCCGGTCCTGCAACCATTTCGGCGACGGCGAATTGCGCACGCCCTGGATGGCGCGGCCGAGGATCCACGGACAGGCTTCCGGAAACTCGATCTTCCAGCGCGGGCCGCCATCGATCGAGGGGGCGATCTTGCGCGGACGGAACGGTTTCAGCGTGCCGATCCCGGCGGCGGCGAGGTCCCGCGCGACGCCGCGCACGCTGAAGCAATCGCCGCGATTGGGGGTGACGCTGATCTCGATGATCGGATCGTCGAGGCCGGAATACGTCGCGTAGGACAGGCCGACGGGCGCGTCGTCGGGAAGTTCGACGATGCCGGCGTGATCCTCGCCAAGTCCCATTTCGCGGGCCGACAGCAGCATGCCGGCGCTTTGCACGCCGCGGATTTCGCCGACTTTCAGTGTGACGTTGGTGCCGGGGATGAAACTGCCGGGGGCGGCGAACACGGCTTTCATGCCGGTCCGGGCGTTCGGCGCGCCGCACACGACAGAAACGATTTCCTCGCCGGTATCGACCTTGCAGGCGCGCAGACGATCGGCGTTCGGGTGTTGCACCGCCTCGATCACGTGCGCGACGCGGAACGAGGCGATCGCGGCGCCGCGGTTTTCGACGCCTTCGAGTTCAAGCCCGACGCGGGTGAGGGTGTCGGTGATGACGTCCGTGGAAGCGTCGGTCTCGAGGTGGGTCTTGAGCCAGGAGAGGGAGAATTTCATGGTTCAGACTCCCTTCACGTCATGGCCCGGCTCGACCG
>PLSZ01000209.1 GCA_003164305.1 Acetobacteraceae bacterium | reverse complement strand
ACCGTCAGCCCTTCCGCCAGGATCATCGAATGACGCGGCAACTCGACATGGAAATACGTGATTTCATTTCGTTGTGTCCGTGCGATGCTGGTTCCATTGATCAACATTTTCACCGGCACCAGTACTTCGTTCACGAACACCGCGTGATCGGGGGACAGGTGAAGATCCCGCGCCGGAACGCCCGCGCCAAAAGCTCCGGCCTGGACGCACACCGGCCAAACCGCGGCAGGCGTCGGATGCGCCGCGCAGTTCACCGCCCGTTGCCCAAGCCAAACGATCGGCTCGTGACCGCCATCGGCGGTCAGCACGGTGTCTCCGACGGCCAGCGCCTCGACCGCGATCCATCCGGTGCCGGTCTCGATCCGCGTTCCCTTCGCGAAGCACGCCACGATCGTGTCGCCGTTGATGATGCCGAACCCGCCGGCGTCGATCGCGGACGCGAAGATGATCGAATCGACTCCACCAACGCCGGCACCCGAACCACTGTCGTTGACCGTCAATGTATTGCCGTTGCTGACCCCCAGCCCGGACAACGTTCCGCCGGCGACAATTATTTCGTCACCGGAACGCCACGTCGCGATGGTGCCGCCAAACGCGGCGATGTCGTCCAGTTGCAAAACGCCTGTGCCGTCCTGGAACACGACATCAATGACGCTGTTGATGACGGTATACGTGCCGGTGGGTGTCAGATTGTCGGTGAACGTTGTCGTCGCGGCGTTCAGGACAGCGCCGCTCACCTCGATCGTATCGTGCGAGGCCATCTGGAGAATGCCCGGCGAATTCACTGACGTGGTTCCACCGATCGTCGCCGTGCCACCGCCAACCAGGGTTCCTTGCAGAACCTCGGTCGATTTTCCCGCTTTGCTCCCGTTCGAAAGAACAGTCCCTTCAAGCAGAATGAAGCCGGAAGCGATCGTGCCATACCCGCCCGTGGTACTGCCGCCGTTCTCGATGAAGACCGTGGGGTCCAGCAGCCCTCCCTCGAGCACCACGCCGCCCTGCAAATCGATCACCGACGCATCGATCACCGCGCCCGGTCCAACCGTCAGATCGCCGGTGCCCAGAGCGGTGCCGATATTCAGTCCGCCGCTGACGGTCAGCGTGGTGCCGTTGCCGGAAACGATGAGCGCGCCGGAACTGTCCCCTTGCGATCCGATCGTCAGCGATTGCGCGGAGAAACTGGCCCCGTTCAACACCGACAGCACCCCGGCGCCGTCGTCGGATATCGTCGCCGAACCTGAAACAATCATCTCCGAGCCTGGGCCCGTCACCGTGATCTGACCCTCCGCCGAGGCGATGGCCGCGGTGTCCAGCGACCCGGCGGTGACCGTCCCGCCCCCGGAAATATCCAGTTGCCCGCTGGTGTTGGCGCCGATGGTCAGCGCCCCGGCAATCCGCCAGTCCGATTTGGCGCCGGACACATCGACCTGCGTGCCGGCGGCGCCGGAGGCGTTGGCGATGACGGCCCCGGCGGTCGTGGTCACGCCGCCACCCCCCTCGATCAGCAGGCTGGCCAGGCTGGTGTCACCGACCGTGAAGGAGCCGGTGGTGGTGAATGACGCCCCGGCGCCGGTCACCGTGATCCCGCCGGTTCCGCTGGCGTTCGCGGCGAGCGTCGTGGCCTGAGTACCGGTCACGCTTTCGCTCTCTCCCGCGCTGATCACCGTGGGGCCGACCTGATCCGCGGTTTCGATCGTTTCGACCCCGGCGACGATGACGATCGGAAACACGTCGTCCGCGTAACTTTGCGTGGGATCGAGGGTCAGGTCGATTGTCGCGCTGGCGGAGCGGGCAATCGCCAGCGTATTGCCGTTGATGATGCTGGCTCCAGTGGCGTCGGCGACCCCGCTCAGTTCGATTCGGCCGCCGCCGCCAAGCCCATCGATCTGGCCGGGAGTCGCCGCGGGCGTGACCGACAACAGGCCGGTGCCCGCGAATCCGATCGTTTCGGTCGTGCTGACAACGCCGCTGATGGTCAGCGTGCCGCCGTCACCGATCTCGACCAGGCCGGTGCCGTTCAACGACGCCGCGGTCAGCGAACTGTCGTCTTCGATGTCGCCATTATTGACGATGCCTCCGGCGTCGTTCAGGCCGCCGCCGGAAATGGCCAGTTCGCCCGCGTTGGTCAGCGTGGTGCCCGCCGCCTGTGTGTTCGCGCCGGTCAGCGTCCATTGCGCGCCGGCATCGATCACCGTTTGCTCGAAATTGATGAATTGCGTGCCCAGGCCGGAGATCAGGCCCGCGGAGGCGCCGGAGGCGAGTTCGAGTGTGTTGACGAGAGTGCCTCCGACGGTGGCGCCGCCGTTCACCGTGCCGACAAACTCGCCGCCCGGATCGACGATCACGCGGTTCGTGAAGGCGTTCCCCAGTTCGACGGCGTACGTGCTTCCCTGGATCAGGCCCGCGTTAACGACGGTTCCATCGCCACTGACCATGTGAACGCCGATGGAGGGCTCGTACGGAACCCCGGCCACGCTATCCACAAGGCCGATCGCCCCGGAGCTTAGATTGGTGACAGTGCCGCCAGCGAGACTGGCACCGTAGGTGAAGCCGAAGATGGAACCGGCGTTCGTGACGTTCGCCCCGAGTTCATCGATAAACACCCCGTCGGTCGTTCCGTGGATTGTGCCTGTGCTCTCGTTATCGACGTCACCGGTCCCGGCGGAACCAGGGTAGAGCAAAACACCGAATTTGCCCCCGCCTATATAGCCCGCGTTCATGACGGTCCCGGCGATTGTACCGCCGACATAAACTCCGATGGCTCCAGCGCTGATGCTGCCGGTGCTCAGGTTGTCGACAGTGCCTCCGTTGAGCCGAACACCATACTTATTGGCTCCGGAGATGACCCCCGCGTTAAACACCTTTCCGCCGTTATCGATGTAGATTCCGTTCGAGCCGCCGGTGATCGTGCCGGTGCTCAGGTTCTCGACGGTGCCCGCGAAGAGGTAGACGCCGAGTGACGAGGTGCCACTGGAAGCGTTTGCTGTTCCGGAGATGACGCCCGCGTTCGTAACGACCGCGCTGGCGGCTCTGACGCCGAGCCCCGTTCCGACCCCGGAGATCGTTCCGCTTACCTGATTGGCGACGCCGCCGCCGTCGGTCATCAAGAGCCCGTATGCCGAAAGCCTTCCCAGGATATAACCCGCGTTCGTGACGCTGCCGGCGGCGGCGGCGATTTCAATACCTCCGCTGATCTCACCGTTGGACTGGTTGCTGACGTCGCCGCCTTCGGTCAGAAAAACGCCATATCCGAAGCCCGACACGATCGTACCCGCGTTTGTGACGGTCGCGGTCGCTTGCATGTAAACCCCGATATCCGCGCCGATTATGGTGCCGGTGCTCAGGTCGGTGACCTGTCCCCCCTCAAGGGACTGAACGCCGAAACCGTTGGGCCCTCGGATATAGCCCGCGTTCACAATCGTCCCAACCGCGCCCGAGACGTAAATGCCTTGGATGCGTCCGACGACGGTGCCATCCGTCCTGTTGACGATGGTTCCCAAGGTGGCGACGCCGGCACCGATGAACCTGAGACCGGTCTGCTGTCCCATGAGCTGTCCCGCGCTCGTGATGGTCCCTACCGAAATCGTCTCCGCGTCAAACGCGTAGGAACCGCCTGCCGAGTTTGAAAGATACGCGCTCGATCCGATATCAATCGAGCTCTCGGTCGTGGACGACAAGGTGACGCCGCTGGAATACGTTCCGGAGTATAAAAGAGTCATCGGATATCCCCTGTTCCGTCGATGGTTCCACTCACCGGATCGCCATCAGCCGGAAGCGTAAGCGCGATCGACCGCTGGGCCCGTCGATCGAATTCCCGCCCCTCGGACTGTCATCGTCGAGCAGAAATATTCCGGGGTCAAGACAAGCCGGACCGTGTGTGGCTCGCGGTATTCGTGCCTTCGCCGAATTTCCGGCCAGCGGCGCCGAACTCGCCGCGACAGACCTTTCCCGCCCTCGGTCCGCATAGTACAATGCCCCCAACCTTCCTGGGAGCAAACGGACATGGCCGAAGCCTATATCTGCGACTTCACCCGCACCCCGATCGGCCGGTACGGCGGCGCGTTGCGCGATGTCCGCACCGACGACCTCGCGGCGATCCCGATCAAGGCGCTGATGGCGCGCAATCCCTCGGTCGATTGGGAAGCGCTGGACGACTGCATCATGGGCTGCGCGAACCAGGCCGGAGAGGACAACCGCAACGTCGCCCGCATGGCCGTCCTGCTCGCGGGCCTTCCCACCACCGTCCCTGGCGGCACCGTAAACCGGCTTTGCGGCTCCGGCCTCGACGCGGTCGGCACGGCGGCGCGCGCGATCAAAACCGGCGAGGCCGATCTGATGCTCGCCGGCGGCGTGGAAAGCATGACCCGCGCGCCCTTCGTCATGGGCAAGGCGACCGAGGCGTTCTCGCGCAGTAACGAGATTTTCGACACCACGATCGGCTGGCGCTTCGTCAACGCGCAGATGAAGAAGATTTACGGCACCGACGCGATGCCGGAAACCGGCGANNAGCGGGTTCTTCGCCCGCGAAATCACCCCGGTCACGATCAAGGGCCGCAAAGGCGATACCGTGGTCGATACTGATGAGCATCCGCGCGGCGACACCACGCTGGAAATGCTGGCGAAGCTGCGCACCCCGTTCCGGGAGCCGGGGACGGTGACCGCCGGCAACGCCTCGGGCGTCAACGACGGCTCGGCCGCGCTGATCATCGCGTCGGAGGAAGCCGCGAAGCGCCACGGCCTCACCCCGCGCGCCCGCGTGGTGGCGATGGCGACGGCCGGTGTGGCGCCGCGCATCATGGGCATCGGCCCGGCGCCCGCCGTGCAAAAACTGCTGGCCCGTCTGGGCATGTCGATCGGCGAGATCGACGTGATCGAACTGAATGAGGCGTTCGCGTCGCAGGGCATCGCGGTGCTGCGGCAACTCGGCCTGCCCGACGACGCGGATCACGTGAACATGCACGGCGGCGCCATCGCTCTGGGCCATCCTTTGGGGATGTCGGGCGCGCGGCTGGCGATGACCGCGGCGCACGCGCTGGAGACCTACGGCAAGAAGCGCGCGATCGCCACGATGTGCATCGGCGTGGGGCAGGGCATCGCCGCGCTGATCGAGGCCGTGTGACGGCCTGACGGGCGGACACACGTACGGGCGGCGGAGAATCTCAGGCCGGCGCCCGGCCGCTGCTTCCAGGGCATTGCCTCGTGGGCATCATGATAGGCGCCGTGACAGGCCGAAATTACCCTCCGTCGTCATGCTCGGGCGTGGTCCGGGCCCCTGTGGACGCGCCCTTGCGTGGAAAATCGGGCACGATACGGGGATGCGAGCGATCCTCGGCTCGAGGACGAGGATGACGGTCATGGGAAGATCTTGTGCTGTCCGGGCTGATCCTGATGCCTGTATGGCGCGGCCCCCGACCCCCGGCCCGCGTCAGGCGCCCCGTCGCGCCGGTTTCACGGCGCGATTCCCGACCACCGCGACGCGCGCCACCTTGTTCAGAGTGTCGGCCGGCAACTGACCGAACATCTCCTGATACGCGGACGCCGCCCGAACCGCTTCCCAGATCCCGTGACGGGTCATCGCCGCGGCGACCGAGGTGGAACCCGGGTCGGCGTGGCGCAAGGTCCCATGCACAAGCCGCAGCCGGTGATTTCGCAGGTATCGCGCCGGCGGCATCCCCAGGTAGTTCATCGAAACCTCGTGCAGCGTGTGCGCTGAGACGTTGCTCGCCCGGCACAGCGCCGCCAAGGTCAGGTCGCCGTGGCGGTCGCCCTCGATCGCGTCGATCATGCGCCGGAGGATGAGGTGGTGACGCCCGGACGCCGCGCGGTCGGCGTCGTGTCGGCCATTCGTGGCGCACGCCGCGACCGCCTCGATCAGCACGCCCGCCGCCGCCTGATTGGGCGCGAAGCCGTCCGCGTCCGTCATGCCGAGGCGAAGCATGGTCCGGCAAACGTCCATCAGACGCCCGCGCGCGGCCGTGTCGCCCGGACCGAACATCGCGCCGTGCGTCAGATGTGACCCAGGCCGCCCGTGCAACGCCTGGAAATCGGTGATCAGCAGGTCGGGGGCGAATTCGATGGAGGTCCAGGCCATGTGCCGGTCGGAGACCATGGAGACGGCGCCTTGTTCGGCCATGTAGTTGATCATGCCGTGGTCGAAGTCCTGGCCGGACACCCGCGCCGGGCGGCCGTTGCCGGTCAGGAAAAAGAACCGCGGCCAGCGGACGGTGCTGCGCGTGCTGAGCGAGGCGGAGTATTCCGCGCTGTTGAGCCGCACCTGGTCGAGGTCGATCCTGGCGTGCCAACCACTGAAATTGGGTGCTTCGCGCACGACCATGCTGGTCGTCGCGAGCCGCATGCTGTGCTCGTAACCTTCGATATCGTCGAATGACCGAACGGTGACTCTACTTTGGTCAGGTTTCAGCCCGACAGTGCCCAAGGTCATGATTCCCGCATACCGCCCAGAGCCCATGTTATCCGACCTGGGCCAGCCAAAACAATGCCGCTCCCCATCGCGCGCGCCTTGTATCCGGGCGCGGGACGCTCTGTCGTCGCCACTGTCGCTTCGCCAGCATCGGAGCGAAGAAAAATCCGGCGACCCGGGACGCCGGACGCTCCGGAACCCGCCGCTCAGTTCGACCCCGAAAACGTCAGCCCCTGATAAACGTCGGCGAGCGGCAGCGTGATGTCGAGGTCAGGCAGCATGCGCGACCGTACCGCCGGTCATCGGGATAACGCTCCGGCCATCGAACTCGTACTTTCCTTCCGGCCGGTCTTCCCAGGCGAGGAAAGCGTTCGTGGTCCATGGCCGATCCAGCACAGTGTCCATGGGTGTAAGGGTGGCCGCGATCGGCCCAGGGGGTCGAATCATCTTTCGAGAGCCCCAGGGACAGCACTTGGACAGCATCCGGCACCGCGATGCCGAACAGTGTCAGTCAACCCGCTTCCTCCTGACAACGGCGCGCGCGCCTGGCCACCCGCCACTGCCACAGCGCCAGGCCCGGCGTCACCATCAACTCCATCGCCAGAGCCGCCATCATCGCCGCCGACGGGGCGCCGGTCGCCAGCAGCCCAACCAGCCGGCCAATGCCGCCCGCGACAACGATCCCGGTCAGCAGGCGAAACCGCGGGCCATGAGCCTCGATCCGCGGGATCGTCGAGACGAACCCCAATCCGATCCCCAGCAGCAGCCCGGACAGGTAGCGAAAATGGCTGTCCAGGTCGCCGGAACCGACCGCTTCGGCCCCCATCATTCCGGGTCCCAGCAACATCCCCGTGCCGCCCGCGCCGATCGGCACAAGGCAACCGAGCGCCACCACGACCTGTAACGCTCGCCGCCCCATCCCGGCCCCCTTCGATCCGCCCATGCACTCTCTCTCCCGCGAAAGCCCGGGCTTTCGGTTACGCCGCCATGGGCAAAACTCCTACGTAGCGCGATTGCGGACGGATCAGCCGCTCGGTGGCGATCTGCTCATGCGCGATCCATCCGCAAACCCGGGCGGCGGCCTGGCGGCGGAGAGATCAGAGCCAGGAATGCTGCTCGTCAATCTTGATCAACCTGATCAATATCCGATTGCGGCAATATCCGATGATGGCAATATCGGTTCATGGCGATGTCTGAGTTTGGTGACGTTTCGGATTGGCTGACCATCGAAGCCGCCCGGGCCCGCCTCGGTGTCGCGCGGCAGACGCTGTACGCCTATGTCAGCCGGGGCCTCGTGCGTGCCCGTCCGGCGCCGGACGACCCACGGCGCAGCCTGTATGACCGTCGCGGCATCGAGGCCTTGCTGGAGC
>PLSZ01000048.1:11026-25597 GCA_003164305.1 Acetobacteraceae bacterium | reverse complement strand
ATGCCGGTAGACGAACTGATTCTGTGTCGCGTGCTCGGTCAGTTCGTCGATCAGGCGATGGCCCTCGGCGCGACCCATGCCGACGATGTGATCCATGCGATTGCGGCTGATGTAAAGCGCCTTACGGCCGGTCTCCGGATGCGTGCGTACCACGGGATGGGTCGATGGGATTTGTTTCGCTCGCACTGCCGGGTCGATCGAGCGGGTGCGCCCGATGCCGTCGCGGTCCGGCGCCATCATGTGCACCGCGCGCATGCCCTCCAGGCGGTGTTTCATGGTCTCGGGCAAGGCATCGTACGCCGCGTAAAGATTGGCGAATTGCGTATCGCCGCCGGTCTCCGGCACCACGACGCCGTGCAACGCCGTCAAAGCCGATGGCGCCGCCATGAACGTGTCGTCCGAATGCCAGGTCGCGCCGGCCACCAGCCGCTGGCCGTCGCCTTTGGTGTCGCGGTCCTCGCTGGACAACGTGGTGACCGCCGGAAAGCCTTCCACATGCGGGATCCACGGCCGGACCTGAGGTTCCCCGAACAGGCTGATGGCGGCGAGAAACGCCGCCGGCCCGATATCCTGATCGCGAACGCACAGCACCTGATGATCGAGCAGCGCCCGCCACAGCAGGCCGAATAACGCCGGATCGGGCACGTGATTGAGATCGACGCCGGTCACCGCGACCGCCATGCGCGGCGCGAGTTTCGTCAGTACCGGCGTCCCGATCTCGGTTGTCGTCGTCATGGCCTGTCCTCCCGTGTCACGCACGCTGTCACGGCTTGATGACACCCTGCAAGCCGCCGGGATCTCCGGCCAAGGGCGGTGCTTCACCGCGCAGAATTTGCATGACCGTGGCGCGGACGGTGTCGTAGTCCGGTTCGCCAACATAAAACTGATACATGGTGGAGATCAGGCCACCGTTTGGCGCCCGATCCACCATCTCCAGGTAAAACAGCGGCTTGTCCGACGCCAGCAAAGCAGTGGACGACCAGGTCTCGGTGGTATGTTCGTCCGTGCGCAGGAAGATCCCGACGTCGGGGTCCATGCGTGGGTCGCCGAGGGCAAACTGATAGCGGGTAAAATCGCTGCCGCCGCGGGAGAAGAAATCGTCCACATGAATGACGCCGCGCGTGGTTTCGATACGATCTCGGATAAAATCGGTCTTGTCCCGGATGTCGGGATCGATCGCGGTGGAAATCGCGAGTTTCACCCGGTTGAGCGCCTCATCGCGGCGAGGCAGATCGCCCTGCGCCTGCGCGACCTGCACCATCAATTCCCACGCCAAGAAATAATTGCCCGACAATTTCACCAACCGTTCGAGCCTGCCCCGAGCCGCGTCGATATTGCCCATTTCAAAATTGAACTGCGCCGAGCGGAACAGGGCATCCAGGTTCCCAGGCGAGTGAGCGAGGACGCCTTCCACCAACGCCAGGGCGCCACTCATATCGCCGTTGTTGAAGATCGTCACCGCGCGTCCGACGTCCGCCATCGCGCGGTCGGCTTGCGCCAGCGCGGGCGGCATCAGCCCCATCAGCAACGTCACCGCGGCGCCGATACGGACCGCGTCGATCAATCTCATTCAATTGCCCCAGGTCATTCTGTCGTTCGCCGAAGCCCGCATTTGGCAGCGCGAGCGTCAGAGTCGCAAGCGGGTTGGCGACAACTTCCGGACGATTGACGTTGGCATTTTCCCCCAGGACGCGACTCGCTTGTCAGTCGGCGAGTCCGGGTCTGGAACGGCGGGCCATCACGGCGATCCCGCAAAGCAGCAGCAGCGCGCCGACCACCACGAACCCGGCGAACGGCAATGCGTTCAGCAGCCAGGTCATGAAAGGCAGGCGGGCGATCGTGCTGCCCTCATGACTGGCGAACATGCCCAGAAGTTCAAGGCCTCCGACGCCCAGAGCGACGAACACGGAAAGCCCGGTGACCGCGATATTATAGGAGATCGTGCGCGCCGGATCGCGCATCGCCCAGCCGTAGGCACCGGTCATCACGGCACTGTCGGCGGTGTCGATGAGAACCATTCCGGCGGTGAACATCGCCGGAAACACCAGCACGGCCCATGGCGACAACCCCGCGGCGGCCTGTTGCGCGGTCAGGATCAGCAGCGCGACCTCGCTCGCGGTATCGAAGCCAAGCCCGAACAGGAAGCCGACCGGCAGCATGTGCCAACCGCGCCCGACGAGGCGTTGCACCGGGCGCAACACCCGTCCCATGAGACCGCCGGGATTCTCGAAGCCGTCGCCATCGCGGAAACCGCCGCGCCGGGCACGCCAGAGCCGCCGCAGGGTCAACAGGTTGGCCAGGGCGATCAGCAGCAGGAACGTGGCGGAGAACACGGTGCCCCAGATGTCCGCCATTTGACGCAGGCTCTCGATTCCCGCGAACGACGGCACCGCGATGACCCCCAGACACAGCAGCAGGACGGTCGCGGAATGGCCGAGCGCGAAGAACAATCCGGCGTCCCAGGCGCGGCGGCGGTCCTGCACCAGTTTGCGCACGACGTTGTCGATCGCGGCGATGTGATCGGCGTCGACCGCGTGACGCAGGCCGAACACCCAGGCCAGCAACGCGGTTCCCAGCAGCGCCGGCTGGCCCTGAAAGGCATGCCAGGCCCAGATCCAGGTCAACGCGTTGACGCCAACCAGCGCCGCCATGATGGCGCCGACCGGGCCGCGCGCGGTCAGGAATGGGGAGGTTTCGTGTCGCTCGCGGTCACCGGTCATACGGCGGCATCCTCACCCATCCGGGTCCCCGAGTCCAACGGTTGCCGAGCGGTTACGCGATCGCGACGATATGGCGCGGGGGCCGGCGCGGTCGCCTCGTTCAGGACGCGATCAGGACGCGATCAGGAATGGCGCGGTCTGCTCGAACCCGAACAAGGCCTCGCGCGCTTCCGGCAGCGGCAGGTTCATCCGCAGCAGGCGGCTGGCGAACATTTCGGCCACCGCCGGGTTGTTTTCCTCGCCGAGAAATTCCAGCAGGTCGGCCAGCGTGGTCTCGGGCCGGTCGAACAGGTCGTTTTCCTCCACCAGGTAGACGCGATGCGGCGCGGCGTTGGCGACGTTCGCCAACCGCTCCGCGTACAGGGCGTTGAGGGCGGTGAGTTCGCGCATGCGCCCGGGCGACAGTTCGGACCGGCCCGCGCTTTCGATGAACGCCGCGGTTCGCGTGGGCTGCAGCAATCCGACGACCACCGCGTCGGGGAACATATGCAGCAGTTCCTCCACCAGCAGCGCGTTTTCAGGGGAGCTATCGACCCAGCGCCTGCGGCCGGCGCGACCCTGAAACAGTTTGGCGATGCCATCGCCCAGGGCGGCGAGGAATTCGGGATACGGTACGGCGTTGGTGTGCATCCATGCGCCGTTCTCACAGCAATCGCAATAAATGTCATACAGGTACGGCCGTCCGTTGTCGGCGCGATTGCCGAACAAGCGGTACAGGAAGCGGCTCTCGGACGATGTCCAGAACGCCGGATGCGCGGTCAGCGCCCAGGAGACCGTGCTGACCTCGGTGTAGGGGGAGCCGCAGACGAATACGCTGCGTCCCGATGCATGCAATGTGCGCGGTTCCATTTATCCCTCACCAAACCCGGGCTCCGCGCGGTAGGCATGCGGCACCCAGCGGCCCCAGCGTTTTTCGAAGATGCGGCGATTGCGTTTCAGTAAACTCGTCTTCGCCTTATCGCCGAGTTGGCTGAACGACGCGGAATGATGATGGTGCACGAAGACGTCGTCGCAAACCGCCAGTTGGTAGCCCGCCTGTTGGACGCGTTTGCAGTAGTCGTCATCCTCGAAATATCCGGTGGTGTAGCTTTCATCGAGGTCTCCGACGGCGTCGATCACGGCGCGGCGGATGGCGACGCAGAAGAAAGCCAGGCAGCCGATGGGATAAAGTTGCCGGCGGCGGCGCGTGGTGAAGGCGGTGCTGGCGCGCGCCATCTCGGCCATGTTGGAATAGGCGAGACCGATTTTCTGCTCGTTGCCGGACATGTTGGTCAACGGACCCGTCATGCCGAGGGTGGGATCGCGTTGCATCGGCCGGATCAGGTCGCGCGCCCAGCCGCGGGTGACGTAAGTGTCGTTGTTGAGCAGGATAATGTATTCGCCGTTCGCCGCCCGAATTCCCACGTTGTTGCCACCGGCGAAACCGAGATTGGTCTCGTTGCGGATGGTGCGAACGAAGCCGTGGCGTTCCGCGAGTCCCTGGAGATAGTCCGGCGTGCCGTCGGTCGATGCGTTATCGACACAGAGTATTTCCAGGTCCGGGTAGTCGGAGAATTCGATCAGGCTCTCCAGGCAGGCCGTGGTGAACGCGAGATTATTGTAGCAGAGGACGATGACGCTCACGGGTGGGTATTGCCGGGCGATCATCCCGGCCAGTTTGCGGGCTCGCACGTCCCAGGAGTGTCGGCCGGTCCACAACTGACGCCGCCGGGCCAGCGCGGGATCCTTTTGGCGCAGGCAGGCGACAATGGCCTTGTCGAATTCGGCGGGAGTTTGAGTCACTTCCACCATGCCTTGCGGCAGGCGGCGCAGTTCCGGCAGGTCGGTCGCGACGACGGGTTTGCCGGCGCACAGATACTCATAAACTTTCACCGGATTGGTCGCCCGCGTCAGGTCCACCACCTTGAACGGAATCAGGCAGACGTCGAAAGCGTAAAGATAATGCGTCAGTTCGCCATAAGGTTTCTCGCCGAGGAAGGTCACGTTCGGCAGCGACGCCGCCTCGGCGATATCGCAGCCGTCCGAGGCGCCGATCAGCACGAAATTCCATTTTGGATGGCGGCGCGCGCACCAGACGATCAGATCGATGTCGAACCAGTCTGCGATCGCGCCGTAATAGCCGATGACCGGACGGCCGTCTGGCTGCCAGACGGCATCGGGCGGACGCGAGAAATACTTCAGATCGACGCCGTTGCGGATGGTGTCGAACGACCGCGTGCGGCCGACAATTTCGCCAAGGAAATCCGAGGTGACGATCACGCCATCCGCCTCCTTGATCAGTGTCTCCTCCAGTTCCACCACTCTGGGCGCCACGCCGGTGAATCCCGCCAGATGATCGAGACAATCGAAGATCACCGTCACGCCCGGGATGCCCTGGACCACGGGATACCAACTGGGCAGTTGCAAAATACAAACCGGGCTGCGCAGTCCCATCGCGGCGATCATGGCGGTGACCGCGGCGGTGAGGTCGGCGACCTGGTCCGGATCCTCGAAGCCCGTGTAGATCACCGGCGTCGGCGGACGGCAGCATAAGGTGATTTCGAACACGCCGGCGGCGGGTTGGCCGATGATGGTGAAACGCGGGACGCCGGCGGCGAGTTCGTTGAATTTGATGCTGATGTAAAAAACCCGGCTGCCCATGCTGGCGAGGGACGACGACAAATGCTGCGGCCGTTGAACGCGAAAGTTCCAATCGATGATCGCGAAGACGATGATGTCATGCGCCCCGGCGGGGTGCGCCAGAACCACGGGCAGCAGCGGATCCGTCATCGGCTCGGGCGGTGGCGGCAGTTCGAAGGGGGCATCGGGGGCTTGCGGTGGCGTTGGCGCCAGGCGGTCGAGTACCATGTGCAACAAACGCGTCTGGCCGATCAGTGCTTCGGTGATCGCGTGCAAGGATCGCAGCACCTGCGTCTCATGACTGAACCCGGTGCCATCGGGAACGGCGTGTTGCTCCACCACCGCCGCGTGTGCCGGCATCGGTTCATTCAGGCGCCCCGTCGTCAACCGGCGCGGACTGCCTGGCAGCGCCAGTCCGGAGTTTTGCAGCCGAGCCCAGATCTCATGCACCGCGCCGTCGAAAACGCCCGACGGCAACTCAAAACGAAACGCATGATGACCGATCCCGACCGCCTCCAGATCCGCCCTGAACAATCTCGCCTGAGCGATCCCGAGTTGCGTGACGCCGTCGCAAATCTCCACCGCCAACGTGCTGTCCGGAGAGGCGGCGTCGAAAATCCATCCGTCCACGCAACGGCCGTGCACGCCGTCGACGTAGCCGTACAGTTGGAATGACGCGTTCGGTGGGGAGAACAAGGCTCCCGCCAGGTTTTCGCCGGGATGGAATTTTTTTCCGTTCACATGGTCCGGCGTTTTCTTCGCGAGGTCACCCGACATGATCGGTTGTCTCATGCGGGTTTGTCGCGATCGCTCCGGCGCCGGTGCGAACCGGACGGCGAAGCCGATTGTCCGATCGGTTCCGGGGAACGCCATGACGCGTAAGGGACATCGCCGTGTCTCGCTCTTTTGGGTGGTTGGCATTTTGCCGCGTATTGGTAAACAAGGCGTGTCCGGCGACGCTGTTTTGTGGCGGGACCGGACCGAATGGATCGGCGGGGAAGTCACGATTTTGGGTGGCGTCCAGTACCACCCGCCGGATGAACTGACTGATCGGTATTGCCGACCAATCCGTCATCACCGGCCTCGACCATGTACGCGCTGAGATACTGGCCCAGACGTCATGGCACGCGGTTTCAGCGTTATCGCCGGGCCCCGACCCGGCCATCTCGCACGGCACGTGCGGCGGCAGATCACCGGGTCGAGCCCGGTGATGACGAACAAGAGCCCGGTGATGACGAACAAGAGCCCGGTGATGACGAACAAGAGGCCCGGTGATGACCGGGAGAGAACGACGGATCAGCGCGGCGTCAGGAGGCAACGGCCAGGTTCCGCTCGGCGCGGTCCTCCACTGGGTCGGGATGGAATGCCTCAACGGGGCGAAGCCGCTGGGATGTGCCCGGTTGGGATGCGGCCAGATGAGATGAGCCCAGTACATCGGCGATCCGCGCGCTGGCGCGGCCGTCGCCGAACGGGGAAACAGCGCGGACCATGGCAGCATAAGCGCCCGGGTCATCGAGCAGGCGCTGAGCCATCGCGACGATCCGATCGCTGTCGGTGCCAACCAGGCAGGCAACGCCGGCATCGACCGCTTCCGGACGTTCGGTCGTTTCGCGTGCGATCAGCACGGGTTTGCCGAACGACGGGGCTTCTTCCTGGATGCCGCCGGAATCGGTCAGCACCAGATCGGCGCGCCGGAGCACGGCGATCAATCCGGAATAATCCAGCGGTGGGCACAGCATCACGCGCGAAAGTCCACCCAGGGCAGCGTGCGCCGGACCGCTGACGAGCGGGTTTGGATGCAGCGGATAAACAACCAGCAGGCCGGGATTTTGCTCCACCAGTCGCCTGATCGCGGCGAACACACGGCGCATCGGCGCGCCGATACTCTCTCGCCGGTGCAAGGTGACCAGCAGAACGCGGGCGCCGGGGGGGATCGGCAGCGGCATGGGGATGCCTCGCGCGACCACCCAGTCCAGCGCGTCGATCACGGTGTTGCCGGTGACGAAGATGCTGTCCGGGGCGACGTCTTCCCGCAACAGGTTGGCCTGCGCCCAGGCGGTCGGGGCAAAATTGACCGCGGCGGCGCGCGAGGCCATGACACGGTTGAATTCCTCGGGAAACGGGTCGCGCATATTGCCGGTGCGCAACCCCGCCTCGACGTGGCCGAAATCGATGCCGCTGTAAAAACACGCGAGCGCCGTGGCCATGACGGTGGTGGTGTCGCCCTGCGCGAGCACGATCTTCGGCGCCGCGTCTCGAAACACCGCGGGCATTCCCCCGAGCAACCGCGCGGTCAGTTCATGCAGGCTCTGACCGGGGGTCATCACGGCGAGATGATAGTCCGGTTCGATCCCGAACAGACGCAGCAAGGGCACGGACAGATCGCGATGCTGGGCGGTGCTCAGGACCGACACGCGCGCCCAGGGACGGCGGCGGAGTTCGTGGATGACCGGCGCCATCTTGATGATTTCGGGCCGCGTGCCGACGACGCAAAGGATGCGCTGCCTGGCGATGCTTTCGGGCCGTCTCATGGCGGGTGGTAACCGCATTGGGAGGCGAGGGCGGCGGTCTCCTCCCAGATGCGGGCACCGTGCGAGGCGTAGAATTCATCCGGGTCCACCCGCGCGGTTTCCGCTCCGAGGAATGGACCGAGCGCGGAATAAGATGTTTTGTCGAAACTGCTGTTGATCTTCTGGCAGGCGAGAAAGACCGATATTGGCTCGACATCTGTCAGGTCGAGGCGGCGGCCGATCTCATCGGCGACGCGGGCCGGCGCCGCGCGCATGTCTTCCTGACGGAGTTGCGTGACGCGTCCGGGAAACGCCCGAACCAGGGAGATGCCTGTCGAAACGTAGTGTTTCCAAATGTCGATGGCGGCGCCGAGATCTCTGGCCCATGGTTCGCTGAACCCGGAATTGAGCATGGAGAGGCAGACCGCCTGGGGACTGCGAACGACGTGAAACATATGCGCGTCGCCGAACATGCGCAGCAGTGGATCGGCGACCATCAGGTTTTCCGGGGAGCCATCCACCCAGTTCAGGCCTTCGGAGCGGGAGCGCATCATGCGGTCGAACCCGGCGCCGGCATGGGCCAGGAACTCATCGCCCGAGACGCCGTGTACTTCGAGCCAGGAGCCGCCACTGCGACTGTCCGACCAGGCCCTGGCGAACCAGTTGTCGCGTAACAGGTAATAGAAGAAATGCGTTTCAACCGACGTCCACCAATCCGGATGCGATGCCAGCGCCCAACTCAACGCGCTGGTTCCGGACCGTGGACAACCCACGACGAAGACGGGTCGGTTCGCGCTCATCCATTGTTTTTCCCATGCATATGGAGCGGGCTGGCGATCGCGATGGCGGGATGACGCGTCACGGCCGCGGCCACGGGCCGGGACGGGTTGGCGGCGGGGCTGACCATCAGGAGATCGCCATCAGGAGATCGAACGTCAAATCCCACCCCGCCTCGCACGATTGATGCGGCCCAGGATGCGGGGCAGAGGTTTACAAAGGGTATAGCGATCGTCAGAAGGTCGTTATTGGACCGTCAATAGTTTTGCCATCGCATGCGGATCGTGACACCGCCGCGAATGTTTGTAACGGCGATCCAGGTTCCGCGCGATCAGGCGACGAGGGGCAAGACCTCGCCGATCAGACGCCGCGGTTGCTCCATCGCGTCGCCCATGGTGGCGAGGCGGAAGGTGAAGCCCTGACAGCCGGAGGACCGGAAGCGGCTGATCCAGGCGGCGCACTCGGCCGGGGTGCCGATCGGGCCCCAGGCACGCGGGCGCTCGGGCGTGTAATTGGCGCCATGGTAAAGTTCGAGATAGCGCTTCGCGTCGCTGACCGCCGTGTCCCGGTCCGCCTGGACGTTCACGACCGCGGTGACGATGTTGCCGAACCTGGTCATGTCGCGGTCCGCCGCGCGCCCGGCGGTCTCGATGACATCCAACGACGCGCGGAAGCCCTCGGGCGAGACCGAGTGCGTCATCCAGCCGTCCGCCACGCGCCCCACCCGCCGCAACGCGAAGTCCGAGCCGCCAACCCCCGCCTGCGCGTTCCCCAGCCGGCCGGCGTTGGTGGTGAGCCAGATCGGACAGGGGGATTGCAGCGGCTTCGGCTCCAGCGTCACCGGCCCGAAGCGGCGATACGTGCCCTCGAACGGGGTGTCGTCAGTGGTCCAGAGGTGGCGCGGGACGGCGATGTTCTCGATCATGCGCTTGCGGCGCTCGGCGGGCGGGATGCCCATGGCGGCGGTCTCGGCGTCCCAGGCCGGGCCCGCGCCGCCGCCCGAGCAAACCGCCAGGATGGCGCGGCCGCCGGAGATGACGTCGAGCGAGGCCCACTCATAGGCGAAGACGCGCGGGTCGCGCAGGGCGAAGGAGCCCATGCAACTGGGGCCGAGACGCACCCGGCTGGTGCGGCCGGCGATGGCGGCGAGCAGGGGTCAGCGAGTCGAGCCGCTGGTTGACGAACAGCGCGTCGCCTACCCAGACGCTGTCCAGCGGCGGGCAGGCTTCCACGGCATTGGCCAGCGCCAACAGCTTCGGGACGGTGGTCAGGCCGAGCAGGATGCCTCGGTTGGACAGGGTGACGCCGAATTTCATGATTTTTCCGGGAGGGAGCGGGCGAGACGTTTGGCGAGGAGCCAGCCGGGGACGCCTCCGGCGGGGGCGGCGGGCAGCAGCAGCAGCCAGCCGATAGGGGCGCCGCCGATGACCAAACTCATGCCGACGCCCAGCATGAGGCCGCCGACGAGGGAGCCGATGACGCCGGCGGAGAGGCCGAGGTAGACGATGTCGCTGCGTTTGATCATGGGAAGGAGCGAGGCATGGGCGGGACGGTTTGACAAGGCGAGGGGGTTGGGGGGCAGGGGCGAAGTAAATCAATCGGACACGAAGTTCCACCGAGTGAACACGATGTTTCACGGAGTTTGACAGGATTTGGCCTGTCGCCGTTGGAATTGGGACGGCCGGCCGGCAGGATAATTAATAGCTTCGTGAAACTCCGTGTTCACTCCGTGGAACTTCGTGTCCGATTGATTTGCCGCGCCCCGGCACGGCAAGGAATATTTGACAGCCAACCCGAAGGCCGCCTATACGCCCGCCCTCCCATTGCCGGGAACGTGGACGGGCCCAATCCGTGGTCCGCGCCCGCCGTCGGTCTTTCAGACCGGGGGCCTACCGGTGCAAAAACCGAACCTGAGAAAGGGCAACGCGCCAATGACCAAGCGCGCCGAGAGTAAGTATAAGATCAACCGCCGTCTGGGCGTGAACCTGTGGGGCCGTGCCAAATCCCCGATCGCCAAGCGCGATTATGGTCCCGGCCAGCACGGCCAGCGCCGCAAGAAGCCGACCGACTTCGGCACTCAGCTGATGGCCAAGCAGAAGCTGAAAGGCTACTACGGCAACATCGGCGAGAAGCAGTTCCGCAAGTACTACGAGGAAGCGGTCCGCCGGAAGGGCGACACCTCGGAAAAGCTGGTGGAGATCCTGGAGCGCCGGCTGGACGCGGTGATTTACCGCCTGAAATTCGCCATCACGCCGTTCGCGGCGCGGCAGTTCGTCTCGCACGGGCACGTGCTGGTGAACGGCAAGCGGGTGAACATCCCGTCCTACCTCGTGAAGGACAACGACACGATCGAGGTGAAGGAAAAGTCCAAGCAACTCGCGATGGTGCTGGACTCGACGCAGAGCACCGAGCGTGACGTGCCGGAGTATATCGAGGTCGATCACCGCGCCATGAAGGGCCGGTTCCTGCGCGCCCCGAAGTTGAGCGACGTGCCGTATCCGGTGCAGATGGAACCGCATCTGGTGGTCGAGTTCTACTCGCGGTAATTCGCCGGCGTTACGTCAAAGATGGTCCTTTCGCCATCGTCGGGCAGTCTGTTCGTCATCCTCGGGCTCGACCCGAGGATCGGCGTGCCCACACACCGAGCCCGATTTTAACCTCCTTGACGCGTCGAGCGATGCTCGGGTCGAGCCCTGGCATGACGAGCGGCGGCAAATTGGCGCCGTCCGACCGGTTGGCCTGGCGTTACTTCGAAATCTCTTCCAGCCGCAGCCCTGTCGTGCGGGGGCCGAAAATCGCGACCACGCCGACGACGACCGCCATCGCGCTGGCGATGAACAGAAACACGCCGGTCGTGCCGAAATTCCGCAGGAAGAAGGCGATGATGAAGCCGACGAAGATCGTGCTGAACCGGCTCCAGGAGTAGACGAAGCCGACGGCGCGGGCGCGGATGCGGGTCGGGTAGATCTCGGCCTGATAGGCGTGGAACGAGTAAGACAGCGTCGTGTTGCTGATCTGCACCAATATCCCGATCAGAATGATCAGCAGCCCAGACGACTGCTGGGAGAACAGCAGCCCGAAGGCTCCGATGCCTGTCGCCGACGCGGCGACCTGCCATTTCCGGTCGATTCTGTCGGCGTAAAGCCGCGCGATCATCGGCCCCACCGGCGCTGACAACGCCACCGCGAAGGTAAATTCCAGCGACTTCGTTACGTTGATGCCTTGCGCCAACAGCAAGGTCGGCACCCAGCTGGCGAAGCCGTAATAGCCAATCGACTGCAGCAGATTGAACACGATCATCATGATCGTTCGGCCGCGGTAGGGCGGTTTGAAAATCTCGGCGATCGAACCTTTCTGGTCCTCGATTTCGTCCGGCAGCACCTCTGGGGCGCGCAGCGGGCGCCCGGTTTCGGCGACGACGCGGCGTTCCATTTCCGATGTAATCCGATCCGCTTCTTCCAGCCGCCCATGCTGGGCCAGCCAGCGAGGCGATTCGGGCAGGCCAAGCCGCAGGAACCAGACGATGATCGCTCCAAGCGCGCCGATGACGGTGACGGTGCGCCAGCCGTCGTAACCAAAGGTCGTTGTGGGGACAAACATCCAGGCGAGGAACGCGACCACCGGATACGACAGGAAATGGATGAACTGACTGAGCGCGAAGGCGGCGCCGCGACGGTCCTTCGGTGTCAGTTCGGACAGATAGGTGTCGATCGTCACGAACTCGACACCAATGCCCAGGCCGGCGACGAAGCGGGAGATGTCCAGGCCGAGCGGGTCGGATTGGCAGGCCATCACCAGGGTCGCGAGCGAGTACCACAGCAAAGCGAAGGTGAAGACGGTGCGCCGGCCGAACCAATCCGACAGCGGACTGAAGATCAGCGTGCCGAGGAACATGCCTGTGAAAGTCGAGGCGACGAGCGCGGCATAGCCTTTGATGTCGAAGAAATCATGCGTTGTGGGCACCAGAATTCCGGCTTTGTACAGGCCCGGGGCAATATAAGCGGTCAGCGCGTTGTCGTAGACCTCGAAAAACGCGCCCATCGAAAGCAGAATGATGAGGCCGCGGGTGTAGCGTGTGGCGGGCAGGCGATCGATGCGGGCCGCGATGGTCGCGGTCTGATTGGGATCGGACCACGCCGCGACGGGCGCGGTTTGGCTGACGGACATCCTGGTTCCCTCCGTTTTACGGCGGGACGTGCCCGCGCCTGGTTGCCCCAGGCTGGCATGGAACCGGAAGCGCTGTCGATTCGCTGGACGGACCGCCTCCGATGCGGTAGGATGGCGCCATGTCGATCATGATCCACATCACGCGAATTAGCGGCCCGGCTGTCTGAGCAGCCGGGGATACCCGTTTTTTCCCTTTCGTGATCTGGAGTTTCGACCAATGCCCGCCCCGAACTTCGCGCATGTGCGCTTCCTCCTCGACGCCGAATGTTGCCCAGGATTGCTGCCGCGCGTGCTGCAGCCGTTCGCCAGGCGTGATCTTGTGCCCGACCGCATGTGGTCGCACCGCGCCGGCGACACGATGCATGTCGAGATCGCGATCGAAGCGATGCCCGAGGAGGAAATCCATTTGGTCGAGGGCAACCTCCGCCAGATCGTCGGCGTGCGCCAGGTGATCCAAATTCGGCCCGAAATCCGCCACGCCGCCGCCTGAACGCAAGGGCGGAACGGTCCGCCCGCGTCTTGATTGCTCTCCGGTTGCTCTGACCGAATTCCCGCGGCACCCTCGCCCGGGTTAAGCGCGCGCCGTCAGAGCGCATGGGAGAGAACGGGTCCGATGCCACTTCGCCTCAGCCTGCGGATTTTCGATCATGAACCGGCGCGGCCGCCAGGGGCGCAGGGTTGGCGTGGCGGCGCGACGGATTTGACGACGCGGACGATGATCGCCGATCCGCCGCGCTGGCTGACGATTGACGAGGGCTCTCCGGTACCGCCCGAACGTCCCGTCCTGCGTGAGTGGATGCTGGAGCAAATCAATCCGGGCACCGTGCCCTCACCCGAGAATGCCGGCGGCGTGATCCTGGTGTCGATGAACGTCGAGCCCGACCGCGAGGAAGAGTTCAACGACTGGTACAACATGGAACACATTCCGCACTTCAATCGGCTGCCGGGTGTGATCGCCGCGCGGCGGTTCCGGGCGATCGAGGGCAACCCTCGCTACGTCGCGCTGTACCATGTGGAGACCACGGACATTTATGCGACGCCCGGCTGGATGGCGGCGAACGAAACGCCGTGGATCCTGCGCATGCGGCGGTTTCAGCGCGACCGGACTTATTTCATGTTCCGCCAGCGTATCGCCTGACCTCGGGAGTCAATATCGTGTCTCTGTCTTCATCATTGACGCCCGAGATCATCGGGCGGGCGATCGATAAAACGCCGCTGAACGGCGCGCTGAAATTCATTATCGCGGTGGCGGCGGCGGGATTTCTGTTCGACTCGTTCGACATCACCATCGTCGGCTACGCGTTGCCGAAAATCCGCCAGGAGTTTGGCTTGTCGCCAACAGAGGTCGGGTTTGTCGGTTCGGCGGCACTGGCGGGAATGGGCGTCGGATCGTGGTGCTGGGGCTGGGTCGCGGACAAATGAGGTCGCCGCGTGGTGTTCGCCGCGACCGTACTGATGTTCTCGGTGTTCACCGGCGTCGCGGGCCTGGCGACGTCGCTGGGGTTTCTGATCGGGGCGCGCTTTCTGACGGGGCTCGGGCTTGGCGGCATGGTGCCGATCGACCAGGCGCTGGTGACCGAATACGCGCCCGCGCGCATTCGCGGCAGGGTCGCGGCGATGCTGCCGTTGTGCTGGCCGATGGGGTATTTCTCGGCCGCCGGGATGGCGTTGCTGCTGGTGCCGCATGTTGGCTGGCGCTGGCTGTTCGCGATCGGGGTGCTGCCCGCGATCCTGGCCTTCGTCATCCGCCGCCGCGTGCCGGAATCGCCGCGCTGGCT
>PLSZ01000048.1:0-10989 GCA_003164305.1 Acetobacteraceae bacterium | reverse complement strand
CACACCTGGCTGCTGTGGTTTAGCGCGAATTTCGCGGCGAACGGGTTTTCGGTGTGGCTGCCGTCGATTTACGCGACTTATTATCATATCGAACTGAGCCGGACGCTGTTTTATACGTTCATCGTCGCGGGCACGCAGGTGGTCGGACGGCTGTGCGCGTTCAGCCTGATCGATATCGCGGGCCGCAAGACGATGATCGTCGTCGGATACGGGATCGCGGGGTGCGCCGCCTTGGCGTTCACGCAGTCGACCTCGGAGATGAGTTTGCTGATCAACGCGATGGTCTATGCGTTCTTCCAGGACATCGGCAGCCTGGCGATGACCGTTTACACGCCTGAGGTTTATCCGGTGCGCATTCGCGGCAAGGGCTCGGCGCTGGCGATGGGCTGGGGACGGTTCGGCGGCATGACGTCNNCGGTGGTCGCCGGCATGTTGATCGGCGGCGGCAACTTAATTCTGGTCTGGGGGATGTTGGCGGGCGCGCTGTTCCTGGCGTCTGGGCTGACGTTGCTGCTGGCTTACGAGACGCGGGGGAATTTGGAGGCGGTGTCCAGGGTGGTATGAGATTATCAGGTCTGACCGAAGTGCGGTTTCGATTAAGGAAGCAAGAATAATTCACCACAGAGCCACAGAGCCCACCGAGAGTTTTTGAATGTTTAATTTTTTCTCAGTGAACTCTGTGGCTCTGTGGTGATATTATCTTTTCTTTCTCAATGCCCGCGCCGAAGTTGATCGCGTGATGACAGCCTCGCCTTAAACCTTCAGAACTTCCGCGCCTGGCGCGGCCTCCAGTTCGCAGGCGTTCACCGTCATCGCCAGCATGCTGTAATAGCCGATCGCTCCGCTGAGTTGGATCATCTGGTCGTTGCCGAAACGGTCGCGCATCGCCTTGTCCATCGCCGCCGGGACGCGGTGTTTACGCAGCAGGGTGCGCGTATATTCGATGACCATCGCGTCCTCGGGCGGCACGCCGTCCAGCGGCGCGTTGTCCCGGATCGCGGTGATCGTCGCTTCCGGAACGTTCTGCCGCCGCGCGCTTCCGGTTTGCGCGCCCCACACGTATTCGGCCTCGAACTCGCGCGCCACGACCATCGCGGCCAGCACGCGGACGCGGAAATCGAGCGTCCCTTCGAACCGCACCAGCGCGCCCAGATGCGCGACGCGGCCGGCGATCTCCGGACTGTGGAGGAACACGCTGAACGGGCCGTGCAAGGCGCCGCGGCTGCCGATGATGGAATCGACGATCGCGTGATGCTCGGGCGGAACCTGATCCTTGTTGAGGATAAGCGGAACGCGGGCCATGATTTAGTCCTTTCCGGTTGAGGCGAAGTAAAGTCCGGGATCGGCGGCGCGCACCCGTGCTTCCGGCAATCCGAGTTCCTTACGGACGATGTTGGTGCCTTCGACCAGCGAGACGCATTTGTAATAGGCGATGCGACGGCTGAGGCCTTCGCGGCCGAAACCGCAATCGGTGGTGATGACGAGACGCTCGGGCGGGATGTATTCCAGCGCCTTGCGGATCAGCATGGCGACGAACTCGGGAGGCTCCACCGTCGTGTTGCAGTGATTGACCACGCCGATGCCGATCTTTTTGTCGGTCTTGTACTGGGCGAACAATGGAAGGTCGCGGCCCTCGCTGCTGGCGCATTCAAATGTGATGACATCCGCGTCGAGTTCCAGCAGATGCGGCAACGCGCGTTCGTAGCTCGGCACGATCCAATGGACTCGTTGCTGGTTCGGATTGCCCCAGCAGGTGTGCACCCAGATCTCCGCGTTGACGCCGACCAGTTGGCGGTTGAACGCCTCGGTCATGAAGCGCAGGTCGGCGTCGGTCGTTTCGGGATTGACGGCCCGGCCGTGATGCGGCGGTTCCTCGACCTGGATCAGTGGGCAACCCGAGTCGGCGAGTTCACGGAACTCGGCGTTCATGATGTCGCACAGATCGAGGATCATGGCCTTTTCGTCGGCGTAATGTTCGTTCCACAGCATGCCCGCCAGAGCCGGCGCGCAGATGCCGCCGAACTTCACCGGTTTATCCGTGAGGCGCTGCGCCGTCTTCCACAAGGCAGTGTATTCCAACGGGCCGCGCGTCAGTCTTTCCGTCACCACGCCAGGTTGGTAGGCTTCCTGCACTTCCCACAGGATTTTGCCCGGACGCAGCCCGTGCCGGCTCATCCAGCCGCGCGACATGTCGCGATGGCCGGTGACGCCGCCCAATCGCTCGATGGGGTAGAAGAACCATGATTTGCCCCCGACGGCGAGATCGAAACGGGCGTCGCCGTCGGTGACGATGTCCAGGCCCGCGGCCTCCTGCGCGTTGATCACGGCGGCCACGGCGTCGAGGTATTGTTCGCGGAATAAAGAATCGCCCATCGCGGCTTTGAACGACCGGCCGCCGAGGCTGACGTCGTACCAAAGCGGCCTGGGATAAGACCCGGTAATCGCCGTTGGCATCACCATATCGCGTGTCACGCTCAGCATGGTTACCTCCTCAATCCAGGAATTCGCGCAACTGTTGGACCACGAACTCCGGCCGTTCGCGCACCGAGGCATGGCCGGCTCCGGGCACTTCCACCACGCGGCTGCCCTTGATGGTTTCGTGCATCCATTGGGCGGCGTCCTTGAATGACTGACGTTCGTTGGAGCCATACAAAATCAATGTCGGCGCGGTGATATTCTTGGTTTGCTCGCGCGCGTCGAGGGCCGCGAGCGTTTCGCAGGCCAGCGCATAGGCTTCGCCGTCGCAGGCCTGGAACGTTTCGCGCACGTGACGCACGTCGGGACCGTCGTCGTCCAGCGAGTCCTTGGTGAAGAACACCTGCGTCAGGAACGGGATCAGGCTGGCGACGCCATCGCGGCGGGCGGCGGCGGCGCGCACCGGCCAGTTGGCGCGGGATTCGTCGTCGTAGCGCGGCGTGCAATCCGCCAGCACGAGTTTATCGACCATCTCCGGATACGTGCCGGCGAAGTGTTGCGCGACGCTGCCTCCCAACGAAATCCCCATCAGGTGGAATTTGGTCAGGCCCGCCCGCGAGGCGGCGGCGCGCAGTTGCCCGGTCAGTTCCGGCGCGCCGTATTGATGCCCGGGCAGAGGCGAATCGCCATGGCCCGGAAAGTTGTAGGCGATGAGTTCGTTGCGATCCGCGAGCGGGTCCAGCACGTCCCAGAAACGCCAGGACTGACCCAGGCAGTGCAGCAGCACGAGCGGCTTGCCCGTCCCACGCCGATGGAACGTGATCTGATCCGGGTTGAGCGGTCGCGGGTTCCAGTTCTCCATCCCGGCGTTTCCTCCACGTCGTATTGCTTGTGGCGGCACTCTACCCGGTTCGGATAGACACGGGAAATGTTCGCACGCCACCCCCGGCTTTGGATCGTTTGCATCGCCATCGCGATGGTCTGGTATCCGGCGCTGATCTGGCTGTTGGGATTTCCGCCGGGCGAAAAATTCGATTTCGGGCTGGCGTTCAACTCGATGGCGGAGCATTTGCTGTCCGGCCGGTTCGATGTCGATCCGGACGCGATCGGCGCCGAGGGGTTCGACATCGGCGACCGGACCGTGTCGTATTTCGGAATATTCTGCGCCCTGCCGCGAATTCCGCTGGTCGTTCTGCCGGGTCTGGCGCGCACCGACGTCACATGGTGGTCGTGTCTGGTCGCGGCGTGGCTGGCGATCTGGTTTCAAATGCGCGCGATCGCGTTGGTCTGGACGACGGCTTCGCCGCGGCAAGGCTGGCTGGCTGTGGCGTTGCTGGTGTCGGTGGTGCTCGGCGGCCAGCACATCCAGTTTCTCAGGCCCTCAATCTACCAGGAACCGATCAATTGGGCTTTTGCTCAGAGCATGGCTTTCATTTTTCTGGCCACACGAGGCCTTGTCACTCCACGCGGCTTCGATCGTTCCACGTTGTGCCTGATGGCGTTATGCGCGGGGTTGACGTTGCTGACGCGCGTTTCGTTCGGCGTCGGGCTTTACGCGGCGTTCGGATCCTTTTTCGTTGCGCGCTGGCGGCCACGCGAATGGCTGGCGCCCGGCTTCATCCTGCTGGCGTTCATCGCGATGGTGGGGATCGTGAACGCGGGACGCTGGGGCGATCCACTGACCTTCGCCGATTTTTCGCGTTTCGATCTGAGCCAGGACGCCGCGCCGGACCGGTTGGGGCGGTTGGCCGCGTACGGCACGTTTAATCCGGCGCGGATTTGGTTGGGGCTCGGTTATTATTTTTTGCCGATCTGGGTGTGGGTGCGGTCCGATGGGCATGTGCTGTTCGCGGAAACGCAAGCGACATTGATGGACGCGATGGAATTGCCGCCAGGGAGTTTCTTGCTGACGGATCCGCTGCTGATCGGGCTGGCGGTCGCCGGAATGGCCTCGATCCGCGATCGCGCGCGGGCGGCATTGCTGTTGGGCTTGTGCGCGTCGCCGGTGCTGATGCTGTGCGCGATCAGCATGGCGCACCGATACCGGATGGAGTTTTATCCGATGCTGTTCCTGGCGGCGCTTTACGGCGTGGCGGCGGCGGGCCGGCGGATGGACGCGACCCGCGGGTTTCGCGCGTGGGTCATTGGAGCGACCGTTGTTGGCATTGTCGCGTCCCACGCGATGGCCGTGCTGGACGCGCGTTCGCCCTGGGGACCAGGCGAGTTTTATTTGGAACGTTACGGTCTGGTCGGGATTTACACCCGCACGGAGGCGGGACGTTAGCGCAATTCCCGAACAGGTCGCACGAACGTTTTCTTTCCGTCATTGATGGTCAGCACGCAGCCGTCGGGGGTGAAAATGACGCCGGAGCGCCGGCCGGCCGGGCATCCATCCGTGCGTGCGGGTGCCAGGGGACGACAGCGGGCCCGACGCCGTCGAAGGCGTGGGTGACAAGCCCGGAATACGGGTCGAGACCGGAGACGGCATCCAGCGGCATGGCGGATTTTCCCATGGTCAAATTGAAGTGGGAGCACCACATAAACGCGCCGGCTGCTTCGGCTACCCTGGCCAAAAGACCGGGGCGACCCCTGGCCATCCATCCGATACCGCTGCCGCGAGGCCCAGGGCAGGATGCCGGCATCAACACAGGAGAGCGTCCGAAATGGACATAATCGCACAACTATCGGCGGCTTTGGCGGACCGGCTGGTGGCGGCGGGCCCGTCGGTGGTCGCTTTGAAGGCCGGGTCGCGGCCCAGAAGCGGCATTTTGTGGCGCCCGGATGTCGTCGTGACGTCGGAACAGGTCGTCGGCGAACAGGACAGCGCGGTCATCGTGCAAGGCGGCACCGAGGTGAAGGCGAAATTGGCGGGCCGCGACCCGACCACCAACGTGGCCGTGTTCCGCCTGGAGACGCCACTGAGCGGGGAATTGCCGGCGCCGGCAGTCGTGCCGCGGGCGGGATCGCTGGCGCTGGTGGTGGGTGCGGACCCCGGCGGAGCGCCGACCGGACGCCTCGCGATGGTGCACGCGACCGGGCCGGCATGGCACAGCANNCGGGCGGATCGACACGTTGATCCGGTTGGATGTGCGTCTGGGCGCGGATGAGGGCGGGCCGGTGCTGGACCCATCAGGCGGGTTTCTGGGTATGTCGACGGCGGGACCGCGGCGGCGCGCGCTGGTGATCCCGGCGGCGACCATCGCCCGCGTCGTCGATCCCCTCCTGGAACAAGGCCACATCCCCCGCGGCTGGCTGGGCGTTGGGTTGCAACCGGTGGCCATTCCGGACTCGCATCAATCGTCCACCGGTCAGACTCGCGGGGCGATGGTGCTGCAACTGGTCGCCAACGGACCGGCGCAAAATGCTGGCGTTTTGCCAGGTGACATCCTGTTGTCGATCGGCGATTTCCGGTTCGGGCAACGCCGAGGCCTGCAATCTTTGATGGGGCCGGATCGGATCGGCAAGGCCGTTACGTTGCGGTTGCTGCGCGCCGGTGAGTTGAAGGAAATCGGCGTCATGATCTCGGCGCGTCCTCGATCGTGAGTCTCCGGGTCAGGCTGGTGGCGTCTGACCCTGTGCGCCGGCACGGCCTGACCGCCGTGCTGGCCGAGGCCGGTCACGCGGTGGTCACGGACACCCCTGACGTGGTGCTGTGCGATTCGGTGCCCGGTGAGGCGGCGCCAGCGGAGACCGACGCGCCGGTGGTGATGCTGACGGAGCGGTTGCCGCGGGATCCTCCGGCCGGCGTGTTGCCGAGGGATGTCAGCGCGGAGCGGCTGGATCTGGCGTTACGCGCGGTGACGGCCGGTTTGCTGGTGCGCGCGCCGTGGCCGAGGGAACGTTCCGGATTCGCACCGGCCGGGGAGGACTCGCCGTTGACCCCGCGGGAGACGGAAATTCTGACGTTGATCGGTCAGGGCATGAGCAACAAGGCCGTGGCGCGGCATCTGGGGATTTCCGTGCACACGGTGAAGTTTCATCTGGAGGCGTTGTTCGCTCGGCTGGGTGCGACCAATCGGGCGGAGGCGGTGGCGAAGGGATTGATGGGCGGGGTGATCGAGTTGTGAATGCTGTGAGGCACCGTTTGTGCTTGTCGCATGGTCCGCTTTAACACGGAGGACGCGGAGATTGCTCATTCCTCGCGAAAATGCGTTGTCGCTAATCCTCCGCGTCCTCCGCGATAAAGCGGGCGTGGAGACCGGGAACGCGTCGGGATTTTGTCCCCGGCCGCGCCCCCCCTCGCCTTCTCAGTTCAGCCGCAAATCCAGAATATGCTTTGGATCCGGCTTCAACTCGCCCTTCTCCACGCGCTTGACGATGTCCACCAAAGCGCGATTGGCCGGCGTCGGAATGCCGACCTCATCGCCTTTGCGGGTGATCAGCCCATTGAGGAACTCGATTTCCGTGCGGCGGCCTTTGACCATGTCCTGACCCATCGACGGGCGGTGCTCGCCGCCGCCGGCTTTGCTGACCTCGGCCAGACGGTGCTCGTCATATTCCTTGGTCGCGGCGGCATCGCCTTCGCCCGCTTTCGCGATGATTTCTGGATCGATATGATGCACTTCTTCCAGTTCATAGCCCAGAGCCTGTCCGACGCGGATCGCCTCGGAGCCGAGCCGCGCGCCGAAGTGACGCAGCGCGTCGTTGGTGAGGATTGCCTTGCTGACCAGGCCGGTGCTGGCCGACATGCCGTTGGCCATGGCGTTGGTCACCAGTTTCGACCACCGCTCCCCCCACAGATTGGTGGTGGCCAGCGCTGAGTCCGCGTACGAAACGAGCCGCTTGATCTCCGTCACCCGGTCGGTGATCCGGCCATGCACCTCGCCAGTGCGAAACACCGTGTGCTTGTCGCCGCTTTTGCCGGCGGCGCGACGCACGTGGCCGGGCTCGCACAGATCGACGGTGATGGAGCTGGCGATGCAGCCGACCACCTTGCCCCAACCGACGACGCCGGCGATGGTTTCTTCATTCATGCAGTTCTGCAACGAAACCACGAAGCCGTTCGGGCCGAGGTACTGCGCGATCATCGTCGTCGCCCACTCGGTGTCGTAGGATTTCATGCAGACGAAGGCGATGTCGAAGGGCTTTTCCTTCGCCGCCTGCTGGAGTTCCGTCAGATGCAAGGCGCGCACCGGCGTCGTCCATTCCGGCACGTCGCGGATGTGCGAAACCTTGAGGCCGTTGGCTTTCATTTGCTCGACGTTGGCCGGCCAGGGATCGATGAACGTGATGTCCTCGCCCGCGCGCGCCATATGCGCTCCGGCGTAGGCACCGACGGCGCCGGTGCCCATGACGGCGATCTTGTAACCCATTGCTTCCTCCCGCGTGGAATGGTCATCGATTGCTCCCTGGCAGTTTCGCCTTCTGGGCGAGAAAGGCAATGGGCGGACCGGCGAACCCGATTGACCGCGGCCATCCCTCCCCCGCACACTGCGCGTAATCCTCAACGGAACGCGTCCATGAAAGTTTTCGTCTTCGATCTCCTCGCGTATGGCGAGCACCTCGACCATCTGAAGACGGGCGGCGAACTCCCCTACCCGCTCGCCGGCCGGCATTTCAAACCGGAGGTCGCGGTCCGCACCTACGCCGAGCATCTCGACGCCTGGGAACTGATCGATCAACTCGGCTACGACGGACTTGGGTTCAATGAGCATCATTGTTCGCCGTATGGACTGATGAATTCGCCCAACCTGATGGCGGCGTCCGCGGCGCAACGCACGAAACAGGTGAAGCTGCTGATCTACGGCAATCTGCTGCCGCTGCACGAACCGCTGCGCCTCGCCGAGGAACTGGCGATGCTCGACTGCCTGTCGAACGGCCGTCTGATCTGCGGGTTCGCCCGTGGCATTCCGCGCGAGTATCAGGTGCACAACGTTCCGCTGTCGGATTCGCGCGCCCGGTTCGAAGAGGCGTTCGAAATCGTCACCCGCGCCTGGAGCGAGGAAGTCTTCTCATACCAAGGCCGGTTCTGGTCGTACAAAGACGTCGCGTTGTGGCCGCGTCCGGTGCAGCAACCGCGGCCGGAAATCTGGACCCCAGTGGTCAGCAGCAAGGAATCGATTGAATTCGCCGCGCGTAACGACATTCGGATCACGCCGGGCCTGGCGCCCGGCGGACTGCAGGACGACATCATCGCGTATTACGCGAAATGCCTCGCCGCGAACGGACGGCGCATCACACCCGATCATCTGTCGGTCGGCGTCAACGTTTACGTCGCCAACAGCCGCGCCGACGCCATCCGGGAATGCGGGCCGTATCTGCTGTATTTCAATCGCACGCTGTTCAGTCATGGCAACTTCACCGAGACATCGATGCAGCGGGAAACCGGCTACAGCACGTCCTCCTCCACCGATTACGTCCGCCCGGAAAACCTGCGCGCCGCCGAATTCAATCGCGGCGATTTTCGCAACATGACCGAGGCCGACGTCGAAAAGATCGCCGAGCGCCTGCCGTGGGGCACGCCGGCGGAGGTCGCGGACAAAATCATCCGCCTCGCCGAGCACACCGGCGCCGGCACCGTGCAAATCAACTTCAACCGCGGCGCCATGCGACAGGAAATGTTCGTGGAACAGATCAAACGCTTCGCGCGCGACGTGTTGCCCATCGTGCAGGCACATCAGATCACCACGGTACCGGCGGCCGAAGCCCACGCCGCCTGACAACAACGCCGGAAAACCGGGAGGCTTCGTCCATGTCACAACCGCAATCCCACGCCGAACGACGGCTCGAGACTCAAACACTCGGGCCGTTGCAGATCCGGGTCCTGTTCCTGTGCATGCTGGCGCAGATTTTCGATGGTTACGATATCAGTTCAATCAGCATGGCGGTGCCGGCGTTGATTCGGGCCTGGAGCCAGCCCGGCGCCGCGTTCGCCAACACGTTCGTCATGTCCAGCGTCGGCATCATGATCGGCGCCTTATCGTCGGGCCCGATCGGCGACCGTATCGGGCGCAAACCGGTGTTGATCGCCAGCCTGGTGGTGCTGGCGGTATCGTCGCTCGCCTGTACGCGCGTGGCCTCGGTGCAGGACCTGGTGATGTTACGGTTGATTACCGGCATCGGCATCGGGATGTTGTTGCCCGCGACTGTCGCGTTGTCGTCCGACTACCTGCCGGAGCGGTTGCGCGCGGGCGGTGTCATGATCGTGTTCACCGGCGCGCCGTTGGGCGGATTCGCGGGCGGGATGCTGGTCTCCTGGTTGCTGCCGACATACGGCTGGACGGTGATTTTCTGGATCGGTGGTCTGTTGCCCCTGGTGCTGATCCCGGCGACGCTGTTCTGGCTGCCGGAATCGCCGCGTTTCCTGCTGGCCAAAGGGCGGCTGAACGAGAGCGGCGCGCGATTGATGCGACAACTCGGCATCGACCTGGATACGCCGCGGCATCACGTCGATGTCGCGGTCGGCAATCCGGTGATGGGGCTGTTCCGGGATGGGCTCACCGCGACGACGATCCTGATCTGGATCATGTTCTTCTGCAATCTGCTCAGCATGTACCTCATTGGCTACTGGATGCCGACAGTGCTGTCGCTGTCAGGGCTTTCGCCGGCCGACGCGGTGTTCGCCTCGGCGTTGCGAGACGCCGGGCCGCTGGTCAGCGTGTTCGCGATCGCGCCGTTGGCGACGAAGTTCGGCGCGCCGAACGTTCTGCGCGTGACATTGTTTCTGGGGATTATCTTCATCGCGCTGGTGGGCCTGGCCGCGCTGCCTTATCTCGCGCTGCTGGCGGTCATCTTCCTGGTTGGCTGTTGCACGGTCGGCAGTCAGACCGGGCTGAACGGCATGACCGGCGCGCTCTACCCCGCCCGCGTCCGCAACACCGGCATGGCATGGGCCCTGGGCATCGGCCGCACGGGCGCGATCTTCGGACCCTGGCTGGGCGGCGAATTGCTGACGATGGGCTTGCCACCACGAGAAATCTTCCTGGTGGCCTGTGTCACCGCCGCCATCGCCACGGTCGCGGTGATCGCTCTGGGGGTCGTCAACCGACGGCGGGCGCTGGTCGGGATGACACAGAATCCCGATCCAGCGCCGCGTTCCGCCGTTACGGGCCTGGATCCTGTAAGTTGAAGTATCGAACTCTCGTCATTCCTTCGGGGAACGCGACTGGTGTCGAAGTTCCCGCTGATGTCATGCAGGTCCTCGGACCTGAAGCCCGCCCGCTGGTCGCCATCACGATCAACTGCCATGCGTGGCGCAGCAGAGTCGCGTTGATGCGAGGCCAACGCCTGATCGGCATCAGCACCGCGAATCGCGCGGGTGCGCGCATTGCCGAAGGGGACATTGTCGAAGTCGATCTTCAGCCTGACCGCGAGCCGAGAGACGTATCCTTGCCATCGGATCTGCTCCACGCTTTGAACGGCGCTCCCGCGGCACGAATTGCTTTCGAGCGCCTGCCACTCGGCCTCAAACGCAAGCACGCGGCCAACATCGAGAAGGCGAAAAGTGTGGACGTTCGGCAACGCCGGATCGGCAGACTGGTTGCTACACTGGGGTCATGAAATAACTGTACTGGTTAGCGACTTTCGCGTTGAGGTCAACGGTTTCCCGCGTAATACCGGCCATCCAAACCCTTG
>PLSZ01000573.1 GCA_003164305.1 Acetobacteraceae bacterium | reverse complement strand
TCAGAGGAAGTAGTTTCTGTTTAGTCAGCCTGACTGGCTGTGCGACTATCGTGGAAGGGCCCCGCCAGGAGATCGACGTTTATACCATACCCGGCGACGCGAACTGTGGCCTCTACAGAGAAGGCGCGAAGATCGCGGAAATCTTTCACACGCCAGGTGCGGCGTTCCTAAACAAGACGAACGACGACATCAGGGTTCTGTGCCTCAAGAATGGTTACAAGCCGATGACATCAAGAAACCATTCAGATGCGATGGCCACTTTTGGAAACATCAGCGCCGGTGGCGTTCTCGGGTGGGTGGTCGATAGGGCCGTTGGTGCTGACAACAAGTACGAAAGCGCCCTCTATTTAGGGTTCGATCCGTTAATGCCCGCGGGAACGCGGCGGCGAGCCATGGAAATTCCAGAACCGGCTCTGCCCAGAACTCTGCCCGTGACTCTCCCCTCGTCTTGATCGTCCGCATGCCGTCGAGGCTTGGACCCGGCGTCGCCCACATCCCGCGGTCAATCACGCCAGTGGCATGGCGAACGACCGCTTCCTCAAAATAAACCCGTTTGCCGTAAGGGCGTCGGCGGTAGGCCCAAGGTCGGCCACCATGAACGAACCCGCCGATGGCCTCGCCGCGATCGCGAGCGGTGGGTATCGCAAGGCTAAATCGTCAGCGGCACCTTCCCTGGCATGAACTTTCGAGGGCAATGATGAGCGACGTCCGCGGCCAATCGTCCGCCTTCCTGTACTTCTGGCGGCGGTATCGGGATGAAACCCGCGGGGGACCAATTTTTCGGGTCGTCGTGTTGGCGGAAACTCTGGAGGAGGCGCGGGCGCTCGACGAGGACGTGGCGAAAGCGGCGAGCGGCGATTGATCGCGGAAGCGGGAAGTCGCGACACGGATGCATGCGTACATCGCTGGCGGGGCGGTAAAATCGACTTTTCCCGTCCCACGAAGCTGAGGCTGTGAGATCCGGGGGGCGATATTTTCAGGCCGGCGTTTGGGTTTGCTCAGAAAGTAAGAATTTAAAGCGGAGGACGCGGAGACGCTGGGGACGCGGAGAAGGAATTTTCAGCGCTACGCGCGTTGTTTGATCACACGCCCGCGCGAAGCGCTAAAATAGCACAGCGAGCGGTGTGGTATCCTCCCTCCATCGTCATGGTCCGGCNNCGGTCGAGCCGGACCATGACGAGAGATGGGGAGTGCCACGCCGCTCGCCGCGCGATTTTTGGGCGGATGGAGCCTGATCCAGCGATCTGTCGCGACATGCGCGGCGCCAGGTGGCTGGTTCGGAGCCCCGCCACGTCGGGGACAGGCCATGCCACGGCATACGGGTTCAGCCCGGACTCACTTCGTATCGTCGGGCGACTCGATCACGGTGCCGGTGTATGGCTCCACATACACCAGATGATCGTGCACCTCCTTCACACCCGGGACGTTCTCCGCGATCACGCAAATCGCGCGCCGTTCGTCCGGGTTGGTGATGGTGCCCCAGACGTCCACCACACCGCTCGCCACGGTCACGTTCAACGTCGTCATCGGCGCCCACGACGCGCCCTCCAGAGTGGCGAGGATCGACGCCCGGATGGTCCGATCGTCCTCAGGTGCTGTCGGCGGCTGCTTTTCCCGCTCCCGGCTCAACAGCGCGCGCAGCAGGTCGGAGCGGGCGACAACGCCGACCATGTGGCCATTTTCCTGCACCGCGACCCTCTTGATGCGCTGCTTTTCCATGACCTCGACGACTTCCTCCAGCGACGTGTTGGAGCCGACACAGGTCACCTCCGGCGTCATCACGTCGCTGACCTTGCGCCCATGCGTGCGGGTGAAATCCAGCGCCTGTTTGCCGGGCGAGACCAACACGCGCAGCCACCAGGGACGGTGCCGCTCGGTGCCGATCTCATCGCGCCGCAGCAGGTCGCCCTCGGTCACCACGCCGCACAGCGTGCCTTTGGCATCGACCACGAACAGGCCGGAGATCCCGTGCCGCAGCATCAGGTTGGCCGCGTGTTCCACGGTCTCCTCCGGCGCCACCGACAGGACCTTGCGGGTCATGACATCAGAAACAATCATCGCAGTTCTCCTCAGCCGGCCGCTAACTTCGCGAGCAGGCGCACATGGGACCGGATCCCGTGGTGGAAACAGCGCTGCTCGAACTTCTCGTTCGGGCTGTGGATCTGGTCGTCGTCCAGCCCAAAGCCCATCAGCAGCGTATCGATCCCCAGGACCTTCTTCAGCGACACCACGACGGGGATCGACCCGCCGCAGCCGATCAGCATCGCCGGCTTGCCGTATTCCTCGCCCAACGCCGTTTGCGCCGCGCGCACCCAGGACGAGTCGGTGTTGACCTCGACGCCGGGGGAGCCGTGGCCGCCCTCGTATTCCGCGGTGGCGCCGGCCGGCAGGCGTTCAGCCACGAATTGCTTGAACTGTTCAACGACCTCGGCCGGGTCCTGGCCGGGCACCAGCCGGAACGTGATCTTCGCGTGCGCCTCGGCCGCGATCACCGTCTTGGCGCCCTGCCCGGTGTAGCCGCCCCAAATGCCGTTGATGTCGGCGGTCGGCCGCGCCCACAGCCGTTCCAGCGCTGAGTAGCCTTTCTCGCCGGCCGGCACCGTCAGGCCGATGTCGCCGAGAAACGCGGCCTCGCTGAACCCCAGCGAATCCCATTGCGCCCGCTGCGCGTTGCTGACCGGCTTTACCTTGTCATAGAATCCGGGCAACTGGATGCGCCCGTTCTCGTCCTGCAAGTCGCCCACGATGCGGGTGATCGCGTTGATCGGGTTCAGCGCCGACCCGCCGTACAACCCCGAGTGCAGGTCGCGCTTCGCCGCCTTCACGGTCAGTTGCACATAGGTCATGCCACGCAGGCTGGTGGTCAGCGCCGGCGTGTCGATGTCCCACATATTGCTGTCGCTGATCAGCGCGACGTCGGATTTCAGCTCGGCCTTGTTGGCGACCAGAAAGGGTTCGAGGTTGCGCGACCCCACCTCTTCCTCGCCCTCGATCAGCACGGTCAGTTTCGCCGGAATGCCGCCGCCGGCGTCGTGCCAGGCGCGCAACGCCTCCAGGAACATCGTCGTCTGGCCCTTGTCATCCACCGCGCCGCGGGCGACGAACCGCTTGCCGCGCGGCCCATCGACCAGTTGTGGGTCGAACGGCGGGCTGGACCAGAGTTCCAGCGGCTCCGGCGGCTGCACGTCGTANNTCGGGCGGCTGCACGTCGTAGTGGCCGTAGAACAGCACGTGCGGCCCTTTGTAATCGGCTGGCCCGTCGTAATGGCCGAGCACCACCGGATGGCCGGCGGTCGGGCGAATTTCGGTGCGAAAGCCCAGGGCAACGAGGCGGTCGCGGACCCATTCGGCGGCGTGGAGACAATCGCCCTTATGCACGTCCTGCGCGCTGATCGAGGGGATGCGCAGCAACGAAAACAGCGTCTCTCGCGACTGGTCCAAATGCGCGTCGGCGTGACGCAGCACGGCCTCAACGGTTTCGGTGGCGGGAGCGGGCATCACGATGTCTCCGGAATCAGCAATCTGGGCTCCTCACAATGACGGAAACGGCGCACGCGCACCACCTGGCACCGACCGGCCGGTGGCGCATTGATCAGGATCATGCGCGTGGAGCGGCATACCGGGGTGGAAAATTGCGCGTAATATTATTTCGCGACTCAGGCCTTGCGAATTTTTCGACGTGGCGCGGCGCACTGGAAAACCCGCCGGAAACACGCCACGTTACAGTCAATCAAGGGAGTAGCTCCATGGACATGGTCCTCGACCGAAGCGCCATCACGCTGGCCTCGCGCTTTGTCGACCGCGACCAACCGGTGCTNNGTTTCCGGCTACCGCGGTTCCCCGCTCGGCGGCCTGGACCGGGAGCTTTGGGCACAAAAGAAGCTCATGGCCGCGCACGACATCCGCTTCGAGCCCGGCGTCAACGAAGACCTCGCCGCCACCATGATCCTGGGCACCCAGGAACTCGACGCGTTTCCGGGCAAGAAGTTCGATGGCGTGTTCGGCATGTGGTACGGCAAAGGGCCGGGCGTCGATCGGTCGGGCGACGCGTTCCACTGCGCCAACATGGCAGGCACGCACCCGCATGGCGGCGTGCTGGCGATCTCCGGCGACGACCACGGCGCGCATTCGTCCACCTATCCGCATCAGACCGAATACGTGTTCCAGAACGTGTTCATGCCGGTGTTGAACCCGGCATCAATCCAGGACGTGCTCGATCTGGGCCTCGCCGGTTACGCGCTGTCGCGCTACTCGGGCCTCTGGGTGGCGATGAAAACCACCGCCGAAACGATGGAGCAGGCCGCGACCGCCATCGTCCACTCCGGCGCCCGTTTCGTGGTGCCGGATTTCGTTGTGCCATCGCATGGGTTAAATGTCGATCATTCGTTGCGCTTCCCGGCCGAGCGCGCCGAACTCGAACGCCGCATGATCGACGAACGCCTGCCCGCCGCCCTCGCCTGGGCTCGCGCCAATCGGCTGGACCGGTTGATCAGTGGGACCAGCGATGCCCCGATCGGTCTGATTACCGTCGGCAAGGCGCATGAGGACACACTGCACGCGTTGAAGCGGATGGGTCTCGATCGCCATCCGCAACTCGCGATTTATAAGATCGGCATGACGTGGCCGCTGGAGACCGAAGGGCTTCGCGATTTCGCCCGCGGCAAACGTTTCATTCTCGTGATTGAAGAGAAGCGCGGTTTCGTCGAGTCGCAAATCCGCGACGCGCTGTATCACTTGCCCGCTGATGAGCGGCCTGAAATCAGCGGCAAAACCACCCCGCGCGGTGAGCCGTTGTTGTCGCCGCTGATGGAACTGTCCCCGGAGAGTGTCGCGGCCGGCATGACCCGCTTCCTGAGCGGCGCCGGAATGAATTTGCCGGATCTCCCTTCGCCTCCCGTGGTGTCGCGATCCGCGTCGCTGCTGAAACGCGTCCCGGCGTTTTGCGCCGGCTGTCCGCACGCGACATCGACCAAATTGCCGGAGGGCAGTTTCGCCAGTGCCGGGATCGGCTGCCACTTCATGGCGCTGGACGACGGCGATCAGACGCGAACCTTCACCCATATGGGCGGCGAGGGCGCGCCGTTCGTCGGCTTGTCCTCGTTCACCGATATGAAGCACATGTTCGCCAATATTGGTGATGGAACGTATCAACATTCCGGGATTTTGGCGATCCGCCAGGCTGCCGCCGCTGGCACGCGCATGACGTATAAGCTGCTGTTCAACGACGCCGTCGCGATGACCGGCGGACAGCCGGCCGAGGGTGCGCCGACGGTGCCGATGCTCGCCGCGCAGATCGCCGCCGAGGGCATCAAACGCATCGCCATCGTCGCCGATGAGGCAGACCGGTTGCCGCCGAAATCCGCGTTGCCTCCCGGCGTGACGACGCATATTCGCGCCGACCTGGACGCCGTGCAGCGATCGTTGCGCGATTACGAAGGCCCGTCCGTGCTGATCTACGATCAGGTGTGCGCCACCGAGAAACGCCGCCGCCGCAAACGCGGATCGATGGCGCAGGCGACGAAGCACGTGATGATCAACGAAGCGGTGTGCGAGAATTGCGGCGATTGCTCCACGCAATCCGGTTGTATCGCGATCGAACCGGTGGAAACGCCGATTGGCCGCAAACGCCGGATCAATCAAAGCGCCTGCAACGTCGATCTGTCCTGTCTGAAAGGCTTCTGCCCCAGTTTCGTCACGTTACCTGGGCCTCCCGTCGCGCCGGCCGCCGATACGAGTTGGGAGAGCCGAGAAGCTGCGTTGGGTGCGGGATTGCCGACACCGTTGGTGCCCTCGCCGGAGGTGTGGCGCGGCCTGTTCGCGGGTATTGGCGGAGGCGGCATCGTCACGGCGGGCGCCATCCTGGCGATGGCGGCGCACCTGGAAGGCCGCCACGTGAAGACGCTGGATTTCACGGGCCTCGCGCAAAAGAACGGCGCGGTCGTCGCGCATGTGCAAATCGCGTCCGATCCGGATGTACTGGATGTGGTGCGTATTCCGCTCGGCACCGCGAATGTGATGCTTGCCGCGGACATCGCGGTCGGTTGCTCGCCTGGCGTGCTCGAACGGAACGCGAGCGACGCTGTCGTGATCGGCAATCTCGATCTGGCGGCGACGGCGGAGTTCAAGCGTGACTCGCTGCTGTCGATCGACGCGATGCTGCATCGTCGAACGATCGAGAAGGTCACCGACGCGAAAAAATCCGTCTGGTTGCATGGCGTTCTGCTGGCGGAACGATTGTTCGGCAACAGCCAGGCGATGAACACCCTGCTGTTGGGTTTGGCATGGCAGCGCGGTCTGATACCGGTCGGCGAGGCGGCGATCCTGCGCGCCATTGAATTAAACGGCGCGGCGGTCGCCTTGAACAAACGCGCTTTCCTGTGGGGCCGCATCCTGGCCGAAAAGCCGGAACTGACCGCGGAAATTCTCGGCCAGGTGGATCCGGCGCCGCTTGAATTGCCTGAACTGATCGAGGCGCGGGCGGCGTTTCTGGTGGAGTATCAATCCGCGGCTTACGCCGAACGCTATCGCTCGGTCGTGCGGGACGTCATGGCGAGTGAAACAGCGGTGACCGGCCGCGCCGGAGCCTTGACCCGGGCGGCGGCCGAGGGTTTGTTCCGGCTGATGGCTTACAAAGACGAATACGAGGTGGCGCGTCTGCACGCGTCGGCGTCCTACGCGAACGGCGTCGTTTTTCATATGTCACCACCTTTGGTCACCCGGATCGACCCGCGCACCGGCCGTCGTAACAAGATCGCGATACCGGGATGGCTGGCGTTGCCGCTGTTCCGCGTGCTGCGCCACGGGAAAACCATGCGAGGCACGGCGCTCGACCCCTTCGGCTACCAGGCCGAACGGCAGGCGGAACGCGCGTTGATCGAACAATACGTGGCGGATCTACGCGCGTTGCTACCGCGACTGCGGCCGGAAACGATGCCGACGGCGATCGATCTGGCGGCGCTGCCCGAAACGATCCGCGGCTTTGGGCCGGTCAAGGACAATGCCCGCGCGAAAGCCCAGGCGCGGCGGCCGGTGTTGCTGGCGGCATTGGATGCGCCTCCGGTGGTCGCGATGGCGGCGGAGTAGTACCGGTCCTTCATCGCCATCACCGGCCATTTATCGTCATACCGAGCCTTTATCGTCATCACCGGCCTTTCATCGTCATCACCGGGCTTGACCCGGTGATCTGTCGCCGCACGTGCGTTGCCTGGGTCAAGACTCGCCTACAGGCCAGGCGCAACGGCATCCGATCCTCCTTTCAGACCGTCACCATGCCCATCCACCACATGAACCGGCCGCCCGTTTCGATGTCGTAGCCACGCGCGAAGGTCAGCTTCCCGTCGTCGCCAATGCGAAACAACGTCAACCGCGTGGGGATCTCAGTGCCATCCGGCATCGGCAGCCCCATGATGTGTGCGCCGACCATCAGCCTACCGCTTGGATCGATGTGGAACGTGCGGCAATGGATGCCGTGCGTATCGACGTGTTGGATCGGCATCGGCTCACCGCTGGCCTGATCGATGGCGAACACCGCGATCGAGTTCTCTCCACCGGCGAAGACCCGCTTGCCGTCCTTTTCCACCGTGTCGCTGGCGCGGTTCGCGACGTAGACGAAGCGTCCATTCGGATGCACATGCACCGTGCCCACCATCTGGTGGCCGCTGACGTTGTCGGGTTCCAGCAACGTCGTGTGTTGAAACGCCGCCGCGGGCGTCAACCGGCCGGCGTCGTGCCGGAACATCGCGACCGCGTTCTGCCGCTCCAGAGATACGTAAATCCACGGCTGGGTCGGATGGAAATCGAGATGCCGCGGGCCGAAACCGTATCCGCCGTTCGGGGCAATCGAAATTTCATCGGTCAGTGCCCCATTGTCGTATCGAAACACTTTAAGGGCGCCAGGTTCCTCCGGCTTGCCGTCGGCCGCGTCGTGGCCACGCGCGACGAGGATGACATGACGGTTGTCAGGCATCGCCAGCACCTGATGTGGAAAAATACCGGGATCGATGCCGGGTTCCTGAGCGATTTCGGCGCCCAGGGTTCCGTCGGCGTTGATTTGGTAAACTCTGACATCTGGCGGATTATTGAAGGCCACCAGCACATGCTCCGACGGAATATCCGTCGCCATATGGATTGGCCGATACGGCAGCGGAATTGGCTCGCCATGCGGGTGGAGCACGCCCGATCCGGGATCGACCCGAAACGCGCTGACGTGATGGTTCGTACCCGCTCGCCCCATGCCGGAGGCACTGTCGCTGCTGGCGGCATAAATGAACTGGCGCGAGACATGCGGCCAAACATATTGCACGTTCGCCGGGACGCCGACGGTTTCCCGCCGTGTCAAGGTAGCCCCATCGACCTCGACATCGAAATGAATCAGGTCGGCCCCAATGCTTGCGTACAGCACTGTTGTCATCTTGTTGTTCTCCCTTATGCGGATAGCGCGTAGGTGCCTGTCGCCTGCGCCACCAGCTTCGTCGTTGCTTCTTCCGTGATCCGCACTTCGGCGGTGAACAATCGGCGGCCCGCCCGCAGCGGTACCGCCGACGCGATCAGTGGCATCGTCATCGCCGGACGGAGGAAATTGATCGTCAGATCCACGGTGACCGCCGCCGCGTCCCTACGCGAAGCCAGGATCAGTGCGTATATCGCGACATCCGCCAAGGCGAATTGTACAGGCCCGGCGATGCTGCCGCCATGCCGGGTCGCGTGTTCACCATACCCAAGACGCACGCTGCCTAGTTCCGCGCTCGCCTCCAGCACCGCGATGTTGAACAGCGGCACCAGCGGCAGACTGGTCGCGATATGCTCGCGGATTTGTTCCAACGTCCAGGCGTCCACTGTCACGGCGTACCCTCTCTTGCGTGGAGCGAGGGTACCGGGCCAGGGTCACCGCCGCAACCAGGGAAGAGTCGAGGTCGCATGAGTTTCAAAGTGCAGGTCGGGCCGCCGCAAATCGCCATTCATCACGCCCAAACCGTGCTGGTGACGGAGCCTGATGGCCAGATGACGTGGCCGTCGGACAGGGGCCTCTATTTGCTGGACACCCGCCTGATCAGCGCCTGGTCCGTGGAAGCCAACGGCGTCGGTTGGCAATTGTTAAACGGAGGCGCGGTCTCGCATTGCGCGGCTCGGATTTATCTGACGAACCGGCAGTTTCTGACCGAGACCGGAACGGTTCCCCGGCGTACTCTGTCGTTTGAGCTGTCGCGCAATATCGAAGGCGGGATGCATGAAGATCTGGACATCACCAATCACGGCCGCTCCCCGGTGCGGTTCAATCTGGAGATCATGGTCCGATCCGATTTTTCCGACGTTTTCGACGTGAAAGCGAAGCGCGACATCAGGCGCGGTCATATCAGTTCCACATGGTCGGACGGTCAAGCCCTGACAACGACGTATCGCAATCAGGATTTTGTCCGCGCGGTCATGATCGCCGTGCATCCGGTCGAACTCCAGGCGGTTTACGCCAACGGCCGGCTGAGTTTCGACGTTCAACTCGCGCCGGGCGAAAGTTGGCACGCGTGTTTGCATTACACCTTTACCGCCGGAGACCAGGTATTCTCGCCACCGAAGGACCATGCCAGCGCGTATACGGCGGATACCGCATGGCGCGACGCGGTGCTGAAACTGCATACCGGCAACGAAGAGTTTTACCGAATGTTCGCCCAATCGATCGAGGATATGGGTGCGCTGAGATTGCCCGTGGAGGGCGCGCATGGTGAGGCTTTCGTTCCCGCGGCGGGTTTGCCATGGTTCATGGCGCCGTTTGGACGCGACAGCCTGATCGCTTCGTTGCAAAATATGATCGTTTGGCCCGAGTTCGCGAAAGGCGCGCTGGATGTTCTTGGACATTGGCAGGCGACGGAGCGCGATCTGTGGCGCGATGCCGAGCCCGGCAAGATCATGCACGAACTTCGCTATGGCGAGTTGGCGCATTTCCACCTGATCAGGCACACGCCGTATTACGGCACGGCCGATGCGACGCCGCTGTATTTGATCACGTTGCATGCCGCCTGGAAGGCCACCGGGGACCGATCGTTGCTGGAGACCTATCTGCCGAATGCCGAGGCCGCGTTGCGCTGGATCGACGAAGAAGGCGATCGCGACGGCGATATGTTTCAGGAATACGAAAAACGCACCGAGGGTGGTTATGAAAATATGGATTGGAAGGACTCCGGTGATTCGATGACATGGCCGGATGGGTCCCTTGTCAAAGGACCCAAAGCGCTGTGTGAGTTGCAAGGCTACGTCTATGACGCCTGGACCCGGATGGCCAAGGCGTTCGATGCTCTCGGTGATACCGGCCGAGCCGCGGAACTGCGCGGAAAGGCCGACGCATTGTTTAAAAAGTTCAATGAGGTCTTCTGGAATGAAGACCTTGGCTTCTATGCCTATATGCTGGATGGTGAGAAGCGGCCGGTGCCCACGATCGCTTCCAACGCTGGGCACTTACTATGGTCCGGCATTGTCCCGCCGGACCGCGCGCGGCGGGTCGCCACCAGGTTGATGGCACCCGACATGAATACCGGCCGCGGTATCCGTACTCTATCGAGCCTGGCGGGCGCTTACAATCCGTATTCCTATCAGAATGGATCGGTCTGGCCGCATGACAACAGCCTGATCACGCTTGGTTTCAAACGATACGGTTTTGCCGACGAAGTGTCCGCCATCGCACGAGGCATCAGCGACGCCGCCAGTCATTTTCTGCTCAACCAGCTTCCCGAACTTTACGCTGGAGTCGATCGCGCGACATCCCCCTTCCCCATTCAATACCTCGGTGCCAACGTCCCCCAGGCCTGGGCCGCCGGCTCCGCCTTCGCGCTGCTGCAGGCGATTCTTGGCATCGAGCAGGATGCACCAAATAACCGGTTGTGGGTCGATCCCGCTTTGCCAGCGTGGCTGCCGGACATCATGTTGACAAACATTCCGCTGGGTGCCGAGCGACTTTCAATCCAGTTCACGCGTGCCGATCACGGCACGGAGTTCACGGTGCTGTCCGGCGATGCGGCGGCCGTGGTTCGGAGGCCCTTCATGCGGGCCCATCCTTGAACTCGGGTACTTTCAGGTAGACCCATACTAAATTGGCGACCAGCAGGATCGAGGTCATGGCGAACACCCACCGAATGCCCAGACCCGCGGCGATCAGGCCACCGCTGAGGGGACCAAGTGAATTGCCGAGGAATGTGGCTGAAGCCGTCATGCCATAAACGGTGCCGCGGTTCTCTCGCGCCACGCCGCGACCGATCAACGCATTGGCGGTTGGCAGGATGCCGCCAATGAACAGCCCGACCGCGAAGCGTTCCACGACGAACAGCCAGTAGCTGTTGACGAAGATCTGCGGAATGCTGGTCAAGGTCGCGCCGAGCAAGCATATCAGCAGAACCCGCCGATACCCGATGATATCGCTGCGATTGCCGAGGAACGGTGACGCGATCAGGTTCGCCAGACCAGTGATGGAGAACGCAATCCCCGCCAATGTCGCGATTTCCGGCGGCGAACCAATCAGTTCCTGCACGAATAGCGTGATCATTGGTTGCACGGTACGCACGCTGAATTGTGCCATGAACAACACGAAGAACAGCGCCAACAGGCTCGTGGAACCAAGCAGAAGACTTAAACCGGACAGCATCGACCGCGATTTCGCGCCCTCTTTCGGCGGAACGAAGTCTTCCTTCACCACGAACCACACCAAACCCAAACCCGCGAACGTCACGGCGGACGTGATATAAAACGGGATGCGATAACTGCCGGTGGCATCGGCGAGGATCCCGCCAAGCACCGGCCCGATCAGCGAGCCCACCATTTGCCCGGACGCCAACCAACCGAGCGCGTAACCAAGCCGCCGTTCGGGAGCCTGGCTGGCGACCAGCGCGATCGCCGACGTGGAGAATCCCGCGAACATTCCCATCAGAGCGCGCGCGGCGAAAAACTGCCACACGTTGGTTGACAGCCCCATCACTCCGGTGAAGATCGCGATCGCGCAACTGGAACGCAACAGCGACAACTTGCGTCCGCGACGGTCGGCGATTCGGCCCCAGACCGGGGAGGCGAAGGCGGCGACGAAGGAGGTCGATCCGGTGATCACGCCGCTCCAGATATCCACACCCTGAAGCGTGGTCACGCCAAGCCCAGGAAGCATGAGTGGCACGATGGGACTGAGGAAACTGAAGGAACCGGTCATCAGGAATTGAATGCCGACCATCGCCCAAAGCGTGCGGCGCCACTCGGTCGAGGCCGGGACGGTGATGTCTTGCGAGTCGGTCATGTCCGCTCATGGTAGCCGATCGCGCGTCGGTGGAAAGGTTTGACACGGCGGAGTGGCTTTGGAACAGTCGGATGGACGCGAAGAAGGGCGAAAAACATGAGCGCGACCATTGAACCGATCCCCCGGACTGGCCCTCGGCCGGAAGAGACGCGATCATTGCCCGAAATCGGTGGCATCGAAATCACCGGCGTCGATTTGTCGCTGCCGCTGTCTCAGGAACGTAAGGATTGGCTGATGCGCACCTTCCGCGCGCATCCGGTCATGGTGTTCCGCGATCAGCATTTGTCGAAAGATCAGCAGTACGAGTTCACACTTAACTTCGGCGAAATTGAAGGCTTGCACGTCAATCGTCTGGTGGACGCGGTGAAATACACGCCTGTTCACACGGTTTCCAATATCGGCCCGGACGGCAATCCATCCGCGCCAAAGCGCGAGCGCGGCAATTATTATTGGCACAGCGACAAGTCGTATCATGACGTGCCGTCGTTGCTGACGATGCTACACGGTGTCGAAATCCCCTCGCGCGGCGGAGAGACGCAGTTCGCCAACACGACGATGGCCTATGAGGCTTTGGATGAAGCAACGAAGCAGCGGCTGACCGGTCTGCGCGCCGTGCACAGTTGGGAAAGGAGTCGTATTCAATCGCGCAGCTTGCTCGCCACGGACGAGCAGAAGCGCGAACGGCCGTCGGTCGATCATCCGATCGTGCGGACCCATCCCGATACGGGCGCGAAAGCTTTGTCTCTGGGCAATCACGGATCGCACGTGCTGGATTGGCCGGAGGAAGAAGGACGCGCGCTGCTGCGCTGGCTGGAGTCTTTCGCGACGCAACCACGGTTTGTGTATTCGCATCGCTGGCGTCCGGGAGACTTGGTGTTGTGGGACAACCGGTGCACGATGCATCGCGCGCTGCCGCATGAGGACATGGACAAGGAGCGGCGGGTGCTGCACCGAACCGTGGTCAAAGGCACGGTGCCGTACTAAGCACATGCATATCGTTATTCCCGACGACTATCAGGACGCGATCGAGCGGTTGCGGTGCTTTTCGTTGCTCGATGGCCACGACGTCACGCGATATCGAGAACCCGCGCCGTCATTCGAAGAACTGGTGGACCGGCTGCGGCCAGCCGAGGTGATTGTCGCGATCCGCGAACGGGTGACTTTCGATCGCGCCTTGATTGCGCGCCTGCCGAATCTGAAGTTGGTCGCTCTGGTTGGACGCAATGCGACGACGATCGATTACGCCGCGTGCACCGAGCATGGCGTGATGGTTTCTCGCGGCGAGAGCAACTCCCCGACCTCCCCTGCGGAATTGACGGTCGCGCTGATTGTCGCGTCGCGCCGGAATATCGTCATTGAAGCGGAACGGATGCGGCGGGGTGGGTTGCCGTATACGTTGTCGCATCGGTTGCGCGGCTCCACGCTTGGCATTTTCGGGCTTGGCAATATCGGCTCTCTGGTGGCCCAGGCTGGGGTGGGGTTAGGGATGAAGGTGCTGGTGTGGGGGCAGGCGGGTTCGGCGAAACGGGCCGCGGATGCCGGGTATGATGTCGCCCCCAGTAAAGCGGCGCTGTTCGAACGATCCGACGTGCTTTCGTTGCATGTTCGGCTGCGGCCTGACACCGCGGGCATTGTGGGTCCCGATGACCTCGCGATGATGCAGCCGTCCGCTTTGATCGTGAACACATCTCGTGCCGAGTTGATCGAGCCAGGTGCTTTGCTGGCTGCGTTGCGCGCCGGACGGCCGGGTTATGCCGCCGTCGATGTGTATGAGCATGAGCCAATCCTGAATGGCGATCATTCGTTCCTGTCGATGCCCAATGTCGTCTGCACACCGCATCTCGGGTGGGCGGAATGGGACAATTTCGAGCTTTATTTCGCGGAAGCCTTTGAGCAGATCGTGGCTTTCGCCGAAGGCAAGCCGTTACGCCTGATGAACCCGGACGTGAAGCCGCGCTGACCAGGAGACCGTCCCATGGACTCGGATCTGATTGCTTATTCACCGATCGTTGAACGGCCGCCGCTGCGATGGCCGAATGATGCTCGCGTGGCGCTGTGGATCGTGCCGAATATCGAGCATTACGAGTATTTGCCGAAATATGTCCGCACCCGCGACCCGTGGCCGCGTTCGCCGCATCCCGATGTTCTGGGCTATTCGCAGCGCGACTATGGGAACCGCGTTGGGTTATGGCGTTTCTTCGATCTGGCTGACGATCTGGATCTGCGCTGCACCGTCAGCCTGAGTATGACGGTCATCCAACATTATCCTGCAATCCTGGAGGGCATGGAGAAGCGTAAGTGGGAACTGATGTCGCATGGGATTTACAACACCCGCTACCACTGGAATTTCACGCCTGACGAAGAACGCGCGGCGATGCTGGAGAGTCGTGAGATCCACAGGCGCCTGACCGGCCGGGAGCAACGCGGTTGGTTCAGTCCGGCGATTACCAATACAATGAACACGTTCGATCTGGCGGCGGAATGCGGCTATGACTACACAGCCGATTTATATCATGACGATCAGCCGTTTCCTTTAAACGTTAAGTCTGGCTCGCTGCTTTCAATCCCCTATTCGATCGACCTCAATGACGTGATCGTTTACCGGCGCGGTGAGGAGGCTGAGGAGTTCGCTCGTCAGATCCGCGATCACTTCGACACGGTGTACGCCGAGGGCGCCGACCAAGGTCGCGTGATGTGTGTCGCGCTGCACCCTTACTGGGTCGGTCAGCCGCATCGATTGCGGGCAATTCGTTCCGCGTTCGAGTATATTCTGTCCCATCAGGGTGTCTGGCAAACCACCGGCGAGTCGATCGTCGATTGGTATAACGCGAACTACCTGCCACTGCTGCGCTCGCATCTCGCGGCGCGGGAGGCCGCCAATGGTTGAGTTCACGCCCGCGAAGATCCCTCCGGTGAACGAAGCGCGCGGTCCAGGCATGGATCACCCGCATTATCCGTTTCGCGCGTTGCCGGACGCGCCGAGGTTTGTTTGGCCTGGTGGGGCGCGCATCGCGTTTACCGTTACACTGGTGCTGGATTACTGGGAACTCGCGGCGCCGGAGGGTGAAAGCCCGGATCCTCGGATCGTTTCGCCACTGGGAAAATTCTTTCCGGATTGGTTGACCTGGAGTCATCGGCTATATGGCGCGCGTGTTGGGGTCTTCCGTATCCTGGAGGTGCTCGATCAGTTTGGCCTGAAGCCAAGTGTCGCACTGGGGACCGAGGCGGCGAAACGATATCCGGAACTGGTGGACGCATTATCGCGGCGCGACTGCTGCTTCATGGCGCACGGCGACTTTGCTTCACGGCGCATCACAAGCCGCGCGAAGGATGAGTTGGGTGCTCTCATGGCGGTTCGCGATGAAATCGCCACCGTGATTGGGCAATCCCCAAAAGGATGGTGTGGACAGGACTTTAACGAGTCGGCGGATACGCCCGCGCTGTTGACCGAGGCCGGATTTCATTACACGACCGATTGGGCGAATGACGATCGGCCGTATTTGCTTGGTCCGTACGCCGCGGGAAGCTTGTTGGCGTTGCCGCCGCAGCCTGAATGGAACGATCTGGAGTGCATGTGGCTGCGCCGGGTCACGCCGCCGGTTTGGTCGGCGAATATCGTCGAAGCATTCGACGTATTGCACGCGGAAGGTCACAACACCTTCAATCTGACACTGCATCCGTGGGTTGTTGGTCAGGCGCATCGCATTCGGTATCTGCGCGACGCGCTGCATCAGATTTTGGGTAAACCGCATGTGTGGCGCACGACGACGGATGAACTGGCGGAAGCCGCGCGGTCGCAACTGTCCTAAATTCGATTCCGCCAAATCCGAGCCGCGTCCTGTTCGGCGACGTCCGCGGTTGTGGCCCAACCGAGCGCGAGCAACCCGAGACCGATCGTGGCGATGATCGTCGCGACCGCAGTCGGTGACGCCACGTCTCCACGCCAAACTGAGGCCAATAATTCCGGCGTATCGGTGTCCGGACTCAATGCTTGCAACCCGCTCCGGGCAGCAAGGGCGATCTCGATTTGACCTTTGCCAATGTCCCAGAGCCAACCCGAGGCTGGCTTCAGGGGCACTCGCTCCGCCTCGCCGCCGCCGCCCTTAAGCACGAACAGTCTTGGCCGGCTGAGCCGCTCCGCCACGCCGAGATGGACCGCGATGTATGGCGGATGAAACACACCATCGACTCCCGCCGCGGCTTCTCCTGGGTTCAGCAAGCGAGCCACCGTGTTGACCGGTGAGCGTAGCCCAAACAGGCGACGCATTCGTAACAAAGCGTCCATCTCGGGCGATAATGTCGATAATGGGAGGTAGGTGAAGCCATCCTGTTCAATATTCGGCTCAAGACCGAGCGCGCCTAGTCCCGACTCGACCGATGTGCCGGCGGAATGTTCATTCGATCCGTGCATCAACACCTTCACGCCGGCTCTCGCCAACGCCAGAGCGGACAGCAGGAACCACGGCGCCCCACGGGTACGGCCCGCGCCATAAGATGGCCAGTCCAGATCGACATGCGATCCGATCCAGGGTTTGCGCGCGGCCTCAACCATGCCGGTGATTTCATCCGCGTCCTCTCCGCGAAACCGTAACAACATCAGAAACGCGCCGACCTGATGAGGATCCGGTTCTCGCCTCAAGACCATACCAAACGCCTCTCGCGCCTCCTCCCTGCTCAGCGCACGCGACCGTCCTGGGCCTCGGCCCAATATCGCGACATATTTAGCGAATGCGTCATGGTGCGCGGTCATTGAGGCAATATCGCCCGTTGAAGGTTGTCCGGTGCAAGAGTTTGCCGCAAAATAGCTGGGAAGAGGAGGCCCCCCTGTTCAAACGCGACGCGCTGCTGCTGATCGGTCATGGTTCTATCGTGCTTCCAGATGCCGCGCGGCCGATTCTCGCCCATGCCGAGATCATTCGCGAGTCCCGCCACTTCGCTGAGGTCAAGGTTGGCATGCTGCTGGGGCAACCGGACGTGGTTTCGACGTTTAACGAGATAAGCTCGCCAGTGGTACATGTCGTGCCGTTTTTTCTGGAAGACGGTTATTTCACCAGGATCGCCATTCCGGACCTGCTGTTGTCGATCGCGTCCAATCCCCGGGTTATTCGGTTTTGCCAGCCGATCGGTTCGCATGATGGTATCGCGTCGGTGATCGAGGCCAGACTGATAAGGCATTGCGACATGTATGGGATCGATCGAAAGTCGCTGTCGGTGCTGTTGGTCGGCCATGGTTCCGCGCGCAATGCCGGACGTGCCCGTTGCGTGAGGAAGCACGCCGCGACGTTGGAAAGCGGAGGTCGTTTCGGGTGGGTGCGCGTCGCGTACCTTGAAGAGCCACCGGTCGTAGCGGAGGCCCTGGCCAGCGCGCGAGGCCATGTTGTCGCGGTGATCGGCTATCTCGCGAACGAAGGCGCACATGCGACAAACGATGTGCCGGCTTTGATCGCGGCGGAGCGCGTGATGCGAGGATCGCATTGGCCGCCGGTGTACGATCTGGGAACGATCGCCGCGGATGAAGCGATGCCACGGCTGATCATGGACCTGGTCGTCGCGGCGAAGTAAGATAGAAAAGATGAAGGAGACGACAGCCATGTTCGCATACGTGGGATGCTACACGACACCGGATCGCGACGGCCGAGGCGAGGGGATCGAGGCTTGGCGGTTGAACAGCGACGGCGACCAATGGACAAAAATCCAGCATGTTGGCGGCCTGGAGAATCCGTCGCTGTTCACCTTGCGGCGCGATCGGTCGGTGCTGTATTCGGTGCATGGTGGCCGGAACCTGATCAGCGCGTTTTCGATCGATCGAAGCACTGGGCAACTGACTTTGCTCAATCAAATGGATTGTCGGGGCAACAATCCGGTTGATTGCGCGCTCGATCCGACCGAGCGGTTTCTGGTTGTCGGAAACTATGGTTCCGGCGCGGTCGCTGTCATGCCGCTGGAAGCGGATGGACGGCTTGCGTCGGTAAGTCAACTGATCACGTTGACGGGGACGCCGGGCCCTGATCCGGTGCACCAGACATCCTCACACCCGCACGCGGTGATTTTCGATCCCACCGGACAATACGTAATCGTTCCGGATAAAGGTTTTGATAAGACGTTTCTGTTTCACTTCGTCGATGGGCGGCTTGACCCGACGAAGCAGGCGGCGATCGAATCGAAGGCCGGTGCCGCGCCGCGACACACGACTTTCCATCCATCGTTGCCAATCCTTTATGTCAATAATGAGCTTGATTCGACAGTGACGGTGTTCGATTGGAACGCGGGACACGTCGCGGAAGCGCAGGTGATCAGCACGATCCCGGATGGACATGACGGACGCAACACGACGGCGGAAATCGCGGCAAGCCCGTGCGGACGTTCTCTTTACGTGTCAAATCGTGGGCAGGACAGTGTCGTTCTGTTCCACGTGGCGCCAGGTACTGGGCGGCTCACCTACGCGGGGTATACGCCGACCGGCGGAAAACGGCCGCGCTTCTTCACGTTGGACCTGACAGCGGAACGACTTTATGCCGCGAATCAGGACAGCGACGATATTACCGGCTTTCGTATCGATCCGGCGACGGGCGTTCCGTCTCCGATGGGGATCGTGGCGCGGACAGGAAGTCCGTCGGCGATCAGTTTCGTGCGTTCCTCGTGAACCGCGGGTGACAAGGCGCGGATAATCTGGTGGAACTCTGGCTCGTTCGTTAGGGGAATGGAAATGGCAAGGACCGTACGCGGGCGTAAGACCGCCAGGAAGCAGGCTGCTGTGAAGAAGGCCGCGCCGAAGGCGAAGACCGCGGCGAAGAAAAAGGCAGCCCCAGCGGCGACGCTCAAGACCGCCGCTAAGGCGCGTGCGAAGACGGCGGGAAAAAAGGCGGCGCCGAAGAAAGCCGCGACGCGCGTGGTCGCGAAGAAAGCTGTCGCCAGGGTTCCGGCGGCGCGACGCGCATCGGTTCGGCGGCCGCGCGCGGCGGTCGCGCCACGGCGCAAGGCGGCGGCGCCCAGGTTGAAGGCCGCGGCGGCGCCGCAACGTTTCAGTGTCAGTCACCTCAATGAGGCCGACTTTAAAGCAGATGGACTGCGGTCCTACGCGCTGTACCGCGATCTGGGCATTGCCGCGGCGAGCGGCGGGTTGTGTCAGGCGCATGTCATCCGGCTGCTGTCGCCAGCCACGGACGAAGTCCGCAAGCGGCATCTGCACGAACCCGAATTGCAGTTGATCTATGTGCTCAAGGGCTGGGTTAAGAATGAGTTCGAGGGCGAAGGCATCCAGATGATGTCGGCGGGTTCCTGCTGGCTGCAACCGCCGGGGATCGAGCACACCGTTCTGGATTATTCGCCGGACGTCGAGCTGCTGGAGATCATCGTTCCAGCGAACTTCAAGACGGTCGAAGTGACGTAACGCGTTTAAGGGAGGAAAACCAATGACCGGAACATCCGGCTTATCGCGTCGCTCGATATTGGGAGCGACACTGGCGACACCTGTCGTGCTGCGTCACGCTCGGGGCGACGAACCGATCAAGATCGGCATGCCTGTCGCGCTGACCGGACCCGGCGGAGAAATCGGCGCGCAAATGCGTCGAGGTGCCGAGTACTGGGCGAAGACGGTCAACGCGAAGGGCGGCGTACTGGGTCGGCAAATCCAGCTTTTCGTGCAGGACACGGCGGGTGATCCTGCCTCGGCCGTGCGAAAAGCGCAGGATGTGGTGGAACGGGACGGTTGTCGGCTGCTGTTCGGGATGACGTTGAGCTCGGAAGCGCTCGCGGTGGTGCCGAAGCTTGCCGAGTGGAACGCGATCTTCATGTCGTCCGACAATGGCGATGGGCGGCTGACCGGCGAGTCGTTCGTGCCGAATTTCTTCCGGGCCAACACGTCGGGGCCGATGGGAACGCGCGCGGTATCGCTCTATCTGCGGCAGGCGGGGTTCAAGAATTTCTACGCGCTTGGCATGGATTACGCCTGGGGACACAACAGCATCGGCGTGTTCAAGGACGAGGTCAAGAAATCCGGCAAGAACTTCATCGCCGACATTTATTCTCCGATCGGGACGAAAGATTATTCGACTTACATTACCAAGATCCGGCAATCGGGCGCGGATGCCTGCTTCCTGGTGCTGCAAGGCGACGATAACAACGCGTTCCTGGCGCAGGCGAAGCAGTACCGGCTTGGCGACAAAGTGCAGTTGCTGACGGAAATCGTCGATCTCAACAGCATCCACGCGGTGGGAGAGGCGGCGATCGGACTGATCGGGTCGTCTCGGTATACGTTCACATTTCCTGGCGACGCCAACGCGGAATTCGTCGCGGGCTGGAAGAAAGAATACGGCAACGTTCCGGATGTGTTCGAGGGCGAGCAGTGGCAGGCGTGTCTGATGCTCCAGGCGGGCATTGAGAAAGCCGGAAGCATCGACGCGGACAAGCTGCGTCCGGCGTTGGAAACCGTGGAAATCGACAGCATCAAAGGCAAGGTGACGATGCGCGCCTGCGACCATCAGGCGGTGCAGCGAGGCTTCATGGTAAAGGTCGTGCATAAAGATGGCGCTCCCGACCCAGTGCCGGATCTGATCGCCACGTTCCCGGCGGATCAGGTCACGCCGGCCTGTCGCCAGATGACTTACGACAGTTAATGGATTTTTTCGCGTTCCTGGTCACCCAGTGCCTCAACGCGCTGTCGCAGGCGGCGTTGTTGTTCTTTCTCGGCTGCGGTTTGACGCTAATCTTCGGCATCATGCGCATCGTGAATTTCGCGCATGGTGCCTTCTTCATGCTTGGCGCTTATGTCGGATATTCCACGGTGCACTGGACCGGGAATTTTTGGTTGGCGCTGATCGTGGCGCCGGTCGCGGTCGGAGGATTCGGCGCCGCGTTCGAACTCGGCATCCTGCGACGGCTGTATGGACGCGATGGTCACGCGTTCCTGATGGTCACGTTCGGATTGACGTTGATCATGGGCGAGGTCATTCGCCTGGTGTGGGGCGTCGAAGCACTGCAGGTGAAACCCCCGGAGAGTCTGTCCGACATCGTTTTCATTCTGGACGAGCCGTTTCCGGTGTATCGGTTGTTCCTCGCCGGCGCGGGGATCGTTGTCGCGGTGGTGATCTGGCAGTTCCTGGAACGGACCCGGCTTGGGTTGTTAATCCGCGCCACATCGCAGAACGCGGAGATGGTGTACGCACTCGGCACCGATGTGGCGCTGGTGCGTTCCGCGGTTTTCGGCATCGGCTGCGGCCTCGCGGGGATCGGCGGCGTGATGGCGGCTCCGTTGGTGACCGCGTCGCTCGGGATGGCGCCGAACGCGGTGATCGACACGTTCGTCATCGTTATCATCGGCGGCATGGGCAGTTTTCTCGGCTCGCTGATCGGTGCGGTATTGGTGGCTTTCGTGCAGGTGTTCGGGACCTACTATTTTCCCGACTTCGCGATGGCGTTCATGTACCTGATCATGTTGACGGTGTTGGTCGTCCGGCCCGGCGGTTTGCTCGGCAAGGAGGCATAGCGCCATGCGCCTTCTGATCGCCGCCGCCGCGCTGCTGGCGTTATTGCCGTTCGGGCTGCCGCCTTACGCGATGACGTTGATGACCGAGGCGCTGATCCTTGGTCTGTTCGCCATGAGCCTTGATCTGATGGTCGGCTACGCGCGGCTGATTTCGTTTGGTCACGCGGCGGCGTACGGGTTTGGCGCTTATGCCTGCGGCAACTTTTTACTGCACACCAGCATGCCGTTGCCGTGCGCGGTGTTGCTGGCGGGCATCGCGGGTGGCATCGTCGCGATTGGCGTCGGTTGGGTTTGCACGCAGGCGACCGGCGTATCGTTCTCGATGCTCACCCTTGCGTACGCGCAACTGCTTTACGCGGTGGCGTTCAAGTGGACATCGGTGACCGGTGCGTCCGACGGGCTCGCCGGCATCCCGCGCAACCCGGGCCCGTTCGGCGTGACCTGGTGGAGCGGCAAGGCGGGATTTTATTATCTGACGCTGGCCTGTCTGCTGGGCGCGTTCATGTTTTGCCGTGAACTCGTGCGCTCCCCCTTTGGCGCGGTGTTGCGCGGCATTCGGGAGAACGAGGCGAAAACGATCGCGCTCGGCTTCAACACGCGCCGTTACAAGATCGCCATTGTCGCCATTTCGTACGGTCTCGCCGGGCTTGCCGGCGCGCTGTACGCGCCGTTCGCCGGGTTCGCGAATACGGAACTGCTGTTCTGGCTGCTGTCGGGTCAGGTGTTGATCATGGTGATCGTCGGCGGCGCGGGCACGCTGGTCGGCCCAGTACTCGGTGCGATGTTCTTCCTTTACGTGCAACAGAAGCTGTCGTCCTACACCGACTCATGGGCGTTGTTCTTCGGCGTGATCTTCATCCTGTTCGTGCTGTTCATGCCGGAAGGTATCTGGGGTTTTCTCCGCTCCCGCTCCCGGTTCGCGCGGAAGACCGCCTGAATGGCGCTTTTGGAACTCGACGATCTTACGAAACGGTATGGCGGCATCGTCGCCGTCGATCACGTGACCATGCGGATCGAAGCGGGTGAGGTGCGCGCGGTCATCGGACCCAACGGCGCCGGCAAGACCAGTTTGTTTCACCTGATCACCGGCGTCGTCAAAGCGACCGAAGGTAACGTTCGTTTCGCCGGGGAGGATGTCTCCGGTTTGCCCGCGCATGGCCGGTGCCAGCGCGGCATGTCTCGCACGTTTCAGCTCACGTCGCTGTTTCCGGAGATGTCGGCGCGCGAAAATACGCGGCTGGCGGCGCAGGCAAGGGACGCCAAACGCTGGATGCCATTCGGCGGCGGTTCGGTGTTTCACGATGCCACGCGGCATGGTGACGTGGCGCTGGAGCGGCTTGGCCTGACCCATGTCGCGAACCGTCAGGCTGGGTTCCTGTCCCATGGCGATCAGCGTTTGCTCGAAGTCGCGATGGCCTTGGCGCAACAGCCCAGATTGCTGCTGCTGGATGAACCAACCCAGGGACTGTCGGTGGAGGAAACCGCCCAGGCGGTGGATGTGCTGGGAGGGTTGTTCGCGAAGGGGGATCTGACGGTATTGCTGGTGGAACACGATATGGAGGTCGTGTTCCGGCTGGCGCATAAGATCACGGTTTTGCACCGCGGCTCGGTCATCGCGGACGGCGATCCGGACACGGTGAAAGCCGATGAGGGCGTGCAGAACGCATACCTGGGGGGTTTCGCCTGATGCTGGCGATTACAGACCTCAACACCCATTACGGTGCCAGCCACATTCTGCAGGGTGTCAACCTGAAAGTGCCCGACGGACGCATCATCGCGTTGCTGGGACGCAACGGTGTCGGCAAGAGCACGACGTTGCGGACGGTAATGGGCCTCGTGCCGGCCAGCGGCGGATCGGTCATGCTGGACGGGGTCGAAATCGCCGGCTGGCGGCCGCATCAGGTGGCGCGCGCGGGCGTGGCCTACGTCCCCGAAGGCCGGCTGATTTTCCCCGATCTGTCGGTAATCGAGAACATTAAGGTCGCGGAACGAGTCCCCGCGCGCGCCTGGCCGCTGCCGCGTTTGCTCGAGTTGTTCCCGTCGCTGCGGGAACGGGCGCGCAACCGCGGCGCGCATTTGTCCGGTGGCGAGCAGCAGATGCTGGCGATCGCTCGGGCGCTGGTGTCGGATCCGAAAGTGCTGTTGCTCGATGAGCCAAGCCAGGGACTGGCGCCTTTGGTGGTGCGCGAACTGGCGAATGTCATCCGGAAGTTACGGGATGAGAACGTGACCATTCTGCTGGTCGAGCAGAACATGAAGCTCGCCGAAGCGGTCGCCGACGAATTGCACGTCATGGTCAAAGGCCGCATGGTCTACGCCGCCACACCGGAACGGTTCCGGGCCGAGGAACAGGAAATTCGCAGCCGTTATCTGACGGTCTGACACGGGGAGACGACGATGGAACTCAATCTTCGCGGACGGACGGCGCTGGTGACCGGGGCATCGAAGGGGATCGGTCTGGCCAGCGCGGAGTGTCTCGCCGCCGAGGGCGTGAACGTGATCCTGGTATCCCGCACACAGGCCGATCTGGACGCGGCACGACAAAAGATCATCAGCCGCCACAACGTCAACGTTCAGGTGCATGCCTATGATCTGTCGAACACGGCGAATATCGACAAACTGGTGGCGGAGCACCCCGGCATCGACATTCTCGTCAACAACGCCGGCGCGATTCCGGCGGGCGATTTGCAGGCGATTACCGAGGACCGGTGGCGTCAGGCCTGGGACCTCAAAGTGTTTGGCTACATCAACATGTGCCGGCGCTTCTATGCCGAAATGAAATCGCGCGGCCGCGGGGTGATCGTCAACGTGCTCGGCGTGGCGGGCGAGAAAATGGACCGGACGTATATCGCCGGCTCGACGGGCAACGCCGCGCTGATGGCCTTCACGAAAGCGTTGGGCGGCTCGGCGGGCGACGACAAGTTGCGGGTCGTCGGTATCAATCCGGGCGCGATCGCGACGGACCGCCTGGTGACGATCATGAAAACGCGCGCCAAAGATCGTCTCGGCGACGAAAATAAGTGGGAAGACCTGATGAAACCGCTGCCGATGGGCCGCGCCGGCACGGCGGAGGAAATCGGCGTCATGGTGGCGTTCCTGGCGTCAGACGTCTCGGCTTACACCACCGGAACGATCGTCACGATCGATGGCGGCGCGGCGAACCGGGGGCCGATGTTCTGACGACGGGACGAAGCGCGGCACCCTTTACCCGTCATCACCGGGCCTGACCTCCCCGTCATCACCGGGCTCGACCCGGTGGTCTGTCGAAGCACGCGCGGCGATAGATGGCCCCGTCGGAGCCCGGCCATGACGGAGGACGGGCATGGCAGCCTGCTGATATAGATGGTCCGGTCAAGCCGTACCATGACGATTGGAACCGAATGTCCCCTCCGCCCCCCAGGCCCGTTCCCCCGACATCCCCCGCCAACGCCACGCCGGCGATGGCGCAATGGTTCGCCGCCAAGGAAGCGCACCCGGACGCCTTGCTGTTCTTCCGGATGGGCGATTTCTACGAGTTGTTTTTCTCCGACGCCGAGGCCGCCGCCGCCGCGCTGGACATCGTCCTGTCCCATCGCGGCGAGCATAACGGAGTCCCCATCCCAATGTGCGGCGTGCCAAAGCACGCGGCGGAGGCATATCTCGCGCGCCTGATCCGCCGCGGCTATCGCGTCGCCGTCGCCGAGCAAATGGAGGACCCCAAACTCCGCGCGTCCGCCAAAACCCCGATCCGGCGCGAGATCGTGCGCCTGATCACCCCCGGCACGCTCACCGAGGAAGCGCTGCTCGACGCCGGCCAACCGAACCTGCTGCTGGCGCTGGCGCGGGGGCAGGATCAGGTCGTGGGCGCGGCGTGGCTGGACATCTCGACCGGGATTTTTGAAACCGCCGCGCTGCCCGCGAATGAATTGCCGGCGTTGCTCGGCCGCCTCGAGCCGGCCGAGATCATCGCCCCCGAAACCCTGACCCTGGGCGAGTGGACGCAACGCCGCGGGCCGGAAACCGTGCCGTTCCCGCCGCTGGTCGCCCGCCGCCGGCTGGCCGATCTGTTCCAGACCGCCAGCATCGACGCGTTCGGCTCCTTCAACGACGCCGAGGTCGTGGCGGCGATGGTCGCGGTCGATTACGTGCGCTCNNGTGATGGCGATGGACGCGGCGACCCGCGCCAGCCTGGAGATCCACCGCGCGCGCGATGGCGGGGTGCTGCACACGCTGCTGGCGGCGGTGAAGCACACGGTGACCCCGGCCGGCGCGCGGCTGCTGGGATCGTGGCTGGCGGCGCCGCTGACCGATCCGGTCGCGATCACCACACGGCAGGACGCGTGGTCGTGGATGGTGGCGAACCCGCGGGCGACGATCCGGCTGCGCGCCGCGTTGCGCACCGCGCCGGATCTGGCACGCGCTCTGGGCCGGTTGTCGCTGAACCGCGGCGGTCCACGCGACCTCGCCGCGGTGCGGGACACGCTGCTGGCGGCGCGCGAGGCGGCGTCAACCTTGGAAGGCCCGTTGCCCGAGGCTCTGGCGGCGGCGCACGCGACCTTGGCGCGGGAATTGCCGATCCAGGGGATCTTGACCGCCGCGCTGACCGATCCCGCACCGTTGCGGATCGATGACGGCAACACGATCCGGCCAGGTTACGACGGCGAACTGGATGCGCACCGGTCGTTGCGGGATGACAGCCGGCGGGTGCTGGCGTCGATGCAACTGGACTACGCGCAGAAATACGGCGTCGCGAGCCTGAAGATCCGTCACCACTCGCAACTTGGTTACGTGATCGAAGCACCCGCCGCCGCAGTGGAATCGCTACGGGCGTTTCCCGAACTGACGTTGCGCCAGGGCATGGCGAACGGCGCGCGCTTCACCGAGCCTGGCCTGGCCGATCTGGATCGGCGCATCACCGAGGCCGGCGACCGGGCCTCGGCGCGCGAGAAGTTGGTGTTCGCGCGGCTCACCGAAACGACATTGGCCGAGGCGGACGCTCTGGCCGCGCGCGCCGATGCCATCGCGCTGCTGGATGTCGCGCAATCGGCGGCGAACCTGGCGGCGGCGGGAACCTGGTGCCGGCCGCTGGTGACCGACGATGATTCGTTTCTGATCCGTGGCGGCCGCCATCCGGTGGTGGAGAACGCGCTCGCGGGGCAGTCAGCCTTCGTCCCGAACGCCTGCGACCTGTCGCCAGAGCGGCGCGTGCTGCTGTTGACTGGCCCGAACATGGCCGGAAAATCGACGTTTCTGCGGCAAAACGCGTTGGTCGCCGTATTGGCGCAGGCCGGCCTGCCGGTCCCCGCCGAGGAGGCTCGCATCGGGGTCGTCGATCGCCTGTTCAGCCGGGTCGGCGCGGCGGACGATCTGGCGCGCGGCCGCTCCACCTTCATGGTCGAAATGACCGAAACCGCCGCCATCCTCAATCAGGCCGGACCGCGCTCGCTGGTGGTGGTCGACGAGATCGGCCGCGGCACCGCCACCACCGACGGGTTGGCCATCGCATGGGCGGTTCTGGAAGCGTTGCACTCCAGCGTCCGGTGCCGTACCATTTTCGCCACACATTTCCACGAACTTGCCGAACTGGCGGAGCGAATGCCCCGAATCCGTCCGCATACAATGCGAGTAAAGGAGTGGCGAGGCAGCGTGGTCTTCTTGCATGAAGTGGCCGAAGGCGCGGCGGGACGTTCCTGGGGCGTGCACGTCGCGGAACTCGCGGGTGTACCGAAATCCGTCGTGCGCCGGGCAGCGTCGCTGTTGAGCGCTCTGGAAAAGCAAAGCGGGCCGCTGGCGGTCGGCGGCGTGTTGGGCGCGTTACCCTTGTTCGCGGCGGCGCCGGTCCCAAATGAAGCCTCGGTCCTGAATGAAAATGGGGAAGAAGCGCCGCCAGACGATGAATTACGCCGAGCGCTCGCCGACATCGACCCCGACAGGTTGACACCGCGGGAAGCGTTGGATGCACTCTACCGCTTGAAAGCCCTCCTGCCCGAACATGCCGGAGATCCCGCCGGAGACCACAATTGATGGCCGCACACCGAAACCGTCGTGGGTCATGCTGACCCCGATCGCAATGCCCAGAGCGCCGGAAGCGGCGGCGGCGCAACTGTCCGACGCGCTGGCGGTGCTGGCGGCCGAGCAATCCCCCATTCCGCGCGACGCCGCCATCGGTGCGTTCCGGCGGCATCTGGCGCGCATTCAGACTTATGTCCGCCAGGCCTTCGAGCACGAGCAACTGACCGGATTACAGGCCGCCCGGCTTCTGGGCGCGCTGGTCGATGGCGTCGTGGTCGGTCTGTTTGAGCATGTGCTGCGCGACGCGGGCCTCGAAACGCCGGAACGGTTGAGCATCGCCGCCACCGGCGGTTACGGCCGTGGCGTGCTGGCGCCGTTCAGCGACATCGATTTGTTGTTTCTGACCAGCGAGGAACCGGATCCGGCGACGCTGCGGGCTGTCGAATACATGCTGTATTTCCTGTGGGATCTTGGGCTGAAGGTCGGCCACGCGACACGCTCGATCGAGGATTGCCTGACCGAGGGCGCCAAAGATACCACCATCCGCACGGCGATGTTGGATGCCCGGTATGTCACCGGCGACAAGCCGTTGTTCGCCGAGTTCCATCGCCGTTTCCGCGCCGGCTGCAAGGAAGCCGGCGTCGCCGAATATATCGCCGCGAAGCAAGGCGAACGCGCGGTGCGCCATCGCCGGTATGGCGACAGTCCTTTCATGGTCGAACCAAACGTGAAGGAAGGCCGCGGCGGGTTGCGCGACATCCAGACGTTGTACTGGATTGCTCGTTACGTGTTCGACACACAGACCATGGGCGAGTTGGCCGATCTGGGCGGCATCCTGACGCAACAGGAAGCGCGGCACGGGCGTCGCGCGTGGGAGTTTCTGTGGACCGTGCGGTTCCATCTGCATTACGTCGCCGGCCGCGCGGAAGAACGCCTGACATTCGACATGCAGCCGGTGGTGGGCGCGCGCATGGGCTATACGCGGCACGGCAAGCAGGATGGCGTGGAGCGGTTCATGCGCCACTACTTCCTCAACGCCCGCGATATCGCCCGCCTGACGCGGATTCTGGAACCGGCGATCCTGCGGGCGGCGTTGGGGCCGCCGGCGATCGAGGCGGAGACGGATAAAGCACTGCTCGACGCCGGCTTCGTGCTGGCCGAGGGCAAGCTGCTGCCGATGACCGGGCATGACTTCGATACCGATCCAATCCAGATGTTGCGTGTGCTGGTGGTGGCGCGAGATCGCGGGCTGGAATTGCATCCGCTGACGGTGCGCTCATTCATTCAGAATGAACGGCGAGCGGTGGCGCTGCGGCGAAGCAAGACGGCGGCGAAATTGTTCATGGATTTGTTGTGCGGCAAGCCGCCGGAGAAACGCCGGCCCGGCGATCGGCCCGGGGAACGGCCGCCGACGCATCATCCGGACGGCGCGCAATGGCTGACGATCTTAAACGAGACCGGATTTCTCGGGCGATATTTGCCAGACTGGGGCCGCATCGTCGGCCAGATGCAATTCGATACCTATCATATCTTCACCGTCGATGAGCACACGATCGAAGCGGTGAAAGTGTTGAACGCGCTGGAACGCGGCGAACTGATGCAGATCGCGCCGGTCGCGTCCGAACTGATCGAGCAGATCGAATCTCGTCGCGCGCTGTACATGGCGATGATCATGCACGACATTTGCAAGGGCCGCGGCGGCGATCATTCCGAACTCGGCGCGGAACTGGCGCTGGAGGTTTGTCCCGGACTGGGCATGACGGCGGAGGAAACGGAGACAGTTTCCTGGCTGGTACTGCATCATCTGCTGCTCAGCGCGACAGCGTTCAAGCGCGATATCGACGATCCGAAGACGATCCTCGACCTCGCGGAAACCATTCAATCTCCGGAACGGTTGCGTCTGCTGCTGATCCTGACGGTCGCCGATATGCGCGCGGTGTCGTCGAAAGTGTGGAATGGCTGGAAGGCCACGCTGTTGCGGGAGTTGTACGCCCGGGTCGCGGAGGTTCTGGCGGGTGGCTTGTCCACCACCGAACGCGACGTGCGGGTGGAGCGGGCGAAACTATCCGCGTGTGCTCTGCTGGCTGGATGGTCCGATAAAGATAAAGCCTGGTTCACGGAACTTGGCTACGCGGGCTATTGGCTTTCGTTCGATCCGGAGACCCACGCGCGGCATGCGCGGTTGTTGCGCGAGGCCGAACAACGCAAGGCGCCGCTGACGGTCGATACGCAACCGTTACCGGCTCGCGCGGTGACCGAGGTCACGGTTTACGCCGCCGACCATCCCGGGTTGTTCAGCAAAATCTCCGGCGCGTTGGCGGTGGCGGGCGGGTCGATCGTGGATGCGCGCATTCATACGATGACGAACGGCATGGCCCTGGATACGTTCTGGATCCAGGACGCCGCGGGCGGCACGTTCGAGCAGCCGCACCGGCTGGCGAAATTGTCCGCGCTGATCGAGCAGGCTCTCTCGGGGAGGCTGCGGCTGACGCAGGAAATCCGCAAAATGTCGCGCGATACGTTCGGCAAGCGCATGCGGGCGATCCATGCGCCGCCGCGGGTCGTCATGGATAATCATGCGTCGCACACGCACACGATCGTGGAGGTCAACGGACGCGACCGGCCTGGCTTGCTACACGACGTCACGGCCGCGATCAGCGACGAAGGGATTCAGATCGCCTCGGCGCATGTCACGACTTATGGCGTGCGCGCGGTCGATGTGTTTTACGTCAAGGACATCTTCGGACTGAAGGTGGAAAACGAACGCAAGCTGGCGTCGCTGCGCGAGGCGTTGTTGAAGGCGCTGGCCAGTCCCGATGAAGTTCCGCCGGCGGAGGTCGAGGCCAATGACGTGGTGCCTCGGGTACGGCGGCGGCGGACGGCGGCGGCATAGGAGGTCATCATGAAGGTCGAGATCGAATATTGCGGCATGTGAGGCTATGAGCCACGCGCCCGTGCGGCGCGGGATCTGATCCTGAAAACACGTGACACCGCGGAGGTGACGTTGAAACGCGGCGGCGGCGGCGTGTTTGAGATCACGGTGGATGGCCGGTTGGCGTATTCGAAGAAGGCCACGGGCCGCTTCCCGGCGGACGCGGAAGTGTTGGCGGCGATCGGTTGACGGGCAGGCGTTTCGGCCAGAGCGGCCACTTATCGTCATCCCGAGCTCGACCCGGTGATCCGTCGTGGCGCCCACATTGTGCGGCGTGAGATGGCCGGATCGACCACATGTGCATCAAGATAAGCCACCGTGGAGG
>PLSZ01000285.1 GCA_003164305.1 Acetobacteraceae bacterium | reverse complement strand
TGACGTGGGTCAATGTTTCGGACGCCTGGTCTGACCCCGAAACTGTAACCGCCTGGTATCCGGACCCGGTCCACAAGCGCTCTCAACGGTCTGGACTTCGGGTGCGCGCGCGCCCAAAGTCGCGTCATCCTGGGCCGCCAGAAGCTCACCAAGGGATCGAAATCCGCATGATCAGATCATCCGTTCGCTCCGCCGGGCTGGCCCTTCTCCTGACCATGAATGGGTGCGGCAGCGTGATCTCGTCGGGCTCCGATGCGCGTGCTCCCAGCCTGAGCGTCGCCGAGGCGGCGCTGGAAGGCGGCTCCGGACAGATCGCGCTCCAGGTCAGCGAAGGCGTGCTGCGGCGCTCCCCCAACGACGTCAAGGCGCTGGAGATCAAGGGCGATGCCCTGACATTGTTGGGCGATTACGAGCAGGCGACCACGATCTTCCAGGCTTTGCTGGCGGCGGACCCGAATTCGGTGCGCGCCAATATCGGTCTGGGCCGGATCACCCTCAGCAAGGATCCGGCCGCCGCCGAGGCCCGGTTTCAGACGGTGCTGAAACGCGATCCGAAAAACCTGACCGCGCTGAACAACCTTGGAATCGCACGCGATCTGCAAGGCCACCACGCCGACGCGCAGGCCATCTACCGCGCCGCGCTGGCGGTCGATCCCGATCTCGACTCGGCGCAGGTCAACCTGGCGCTGTCGATGGCGATGAGCGGCCAGGGACCGGCGGCGATCAAGCTGCTGGAGAGCAAGGCCAACCAGCCCGGCGCGCCGGTGAAAGTCCGTCACGATTATGCCGTGGTGCTGGCCATGGCCGGCCACCGCCAGGAAGCCGAACGCGTGCTGAGCGAGAACATGGATCCCGAGGAAATCGCTCAGGTCCTGGATAACGTGACCGGAACCCACACGAAGGCGCTCCCGCCGGCCAGCGTTCGTATCGCCGACGACGCGGTCCCGCCCGACGTGGTTCAGGTGCCGGAGGTACCGGCGCAATCCACGCCCTCTGGCCGGTTCGCCCGCGCCACCACGCCAGCGCCTGCCGCGGCGCCCACCCCGGCGACTGCCCTCGTGGCCTCGGTGCCCACGCCGTCGGTCGCCGCGATGAACGCGGCGCCGCCGATGGTCGTGCGGCCGCGACAGTCGCTGGATGATTCGGAGACGCCGTCCGCCCCGCCCGTGACTCCGGTTTCCGCCGCGATCACCTACCAGCGGCCACTGGCGGCGCCATTGCGCGCCGGGGACGCGCCGCCGCCCGCCGACATGGCCAAAGCGCCGGACACCGACCCTTCGATCGTTGCCCCAAAGGTTGTCGCCATGCCGGCATCACGTGTGGACGCCACCACGCCGCCGCCGGTGCGCGTGGCGTCGGCCGAGTTCGCCCGTGTGCCGTTGCCGGAGGCCCCGCCCCCCGCGCCGGTCCTGGCGCCCGTGCCGTTGCCGCCGTCGCATCTCACCCCGGTGAGCGCCATGACGGCCGCCCCGATGCCCGCCCCGGTGGCCGCCACCCGCACCGAAACCCCGGCAGGCCTTCCCGAGACCGCTTCACGGCCGTCGTTGATCTCGACAGCGGCGGCCGCGCCCAGTGTGCCGATCCCATCGACGGCTCCGATGGTGGCCCCGGCGGCTTTGGGGTCCCCGGCGGCGGTGGTCGCTCCGGTCGCGGCTCCCGTCATTCGCCCGGCCACGGTCGTTGCTGCCGTGGCCGCGCCACACCCATCGCCGGTCCGGACCGCGTCCACCGTGGCGGCCCCCGCGATGGACGCGCCGGCGACTCTCCCGATGAAGGTCGCGTCGGTGGCGGTTCCCGTGACGTCCATGCTGATGGCGGTGCGCCCGATCGAACCCACCGCTCCGGCCGCCAGCCGTGGGGCCGCCGAGACCCCGGACCGCGCCGCGTCCGAAGCGGCGGTGCAGTTCGCCGCCACCGCGTCCGAGGAGTCCGCGCGTTCGTTCTGGCAAAGCCTCGTGCGCCGCTTCCCCGATGTACTGGGCCGCCGCTCGCCCGTGGTGATCCGTTACGAGCGCGGAGGCACCGTGTTCTGGCGCGTACGCACCGATGGTTTCGACACTGTCTTGGAAGCCCAGACGTTGTGCGCCAGAATGCGTGCGGGCGGCCAGGATTGCTTCGTACCGAGGTCCTGACGGACGGGCTCGGGGCCCTCGCGTTCGCCCAGATTCAGGCGGTCGCGCCGACGCTCAGAAAGCGGCGGTGCGTCCACATTTCGCGCAGGATGCGGCGGCGGATGGAGCGGTTGGTGGTTGCCGGGGCCACCCACCACCAGCCATCGGCGCGCATTGCCTCGCACGCCGCGACGAAACGGTCCGCGATGGCATCGAAATCGGAATCCGTGACGTTTAAGCTGAAGATCAGGCGTCCGGTACCGACCCAACTCAACGCGAGGCCTTCCGCGCGCAGGTAGTATTGCAGCATCCAGTTGTAACGGGATGGCAGCGTGTAGCAGACCGTCCAGATGGTGGAGATGTTCTCGACCCTGACAGGAACGTTCGCCGCGCGCAGCCGCTGGTTCAGCGCCGCCGCGCGGCCGTTCCACACGCTGTCCAGATCCATGTACAGCGCCTGAATTTCCGGCGTTTCAAGCCGGTGCAGGAACTCCGCCATCGCGCCCATGACGTAGGGATGCGAATTGAATGTGCCGCGCGCGAAACAGACATCGACCGGGCGATCGGCGCGGTAGCGTTTCATCACCCCGCTCCGGCCGCACAACACACCGACCGGCAGTCCGCCGCCAAGGGACTTGCCATACGTGATCATATCCGGCCGCACCCCGAAATACGCCGCCGCTCCACCGGGCGCCAGCCGAAAGCCGACGAACACTTCGTCAAATATCAGGACAATCCGGCGGGAATCGCACACCGCCCGCAACGCCTTCAGCCATTTGGTATAAGCGTCGCGGTCGAAGCCCGCCTGCCGTCCGCTGTCCACCAGCGCTCCATCCGAAGGCGCCGCCGCGTTCGGATGCAGCGCCTGCAGCGGATTGACCAGCACGCAGGCGATGTCGCGCCGCGTCCGCAAAACATGCAGCGTGCGCCCGGACATTTCCGCCAGAGTATACGTATCGTCCGCCGGCGCCGGATTGCCGATCCCCGGCTGCACGTCGCCCCACCAGCCGTGATACGCGCCGCAAAACCGCACCAGACGCGATCGCCCGGTGTGATAGCGCGCCAGCCGGACCGCCTGCATCACCGCTTCCGTGCCGGACATGTGAAACGAAATTTCATCCAGCCCGGAGATGTCGCGCAAGCGGGACACGTTGTAAGCGACCACCGGATGATAAGAGCCCAGTACTGGCCCCAGATCGCGCACCCGCTCCGCTCCGCGGTCGATGCAGTCCTTATAAAAATCGTGGCCGAATAAATTGACTCCGTACGACCCGGTCAGATCGTACATCACGTTGCCGTCGAGGTCGGTGACCGTCACGCCGGACGAAGACTCCAGGAACGATCCGGCCGGCATGGCCTCGCGCACGATTCGGCTGTACTGGAACGGCACCCGATACGCGGCGGTGAATTGCAAATCGGAGATGCCCGGCGCCGCCTCCCGCGTCACCGCGATCGACTGACCAAACTTCTGCCGCCAGAACCGTGACAATCGTGTGAAACCTTCGCGGCGCCGCGTGGCGATTTTCTCCGGCGCGTCGTCGCAACAAAAGAACCGGTCATCACCGAATTCATAAAACGGAATCAGCGCCGCGACTCGCCGCGCCATCCGGGAATGCCCGGCGAACGAGCGGTGTTTCGCCAATGACAATTCCAGCCGCGCCTTGCACCGCACCGCCAGAAACGCCAGCAGCAAAACACCTCCGGCCGTAAGTAAAACTGTCATGAACATGCGCGCGAATCGCCTCGACTGTCGTGATAGGCGGTTGATCCCATGACCGTTCGCTCGGCGATAATGAATGTTTTGCTGCGGGAGGACCTGAACTTCCTGCTGACCAACCGCGTTCCCCGCCGCGCGCTGACCCGGTTTACCGGCTGGTTCAGCCGGATCGAGCAGCCGTTGGTTCGCGATCTCTCGCTGCGTGCGTGGGGGTTTTTCGCCGACCTCGACCTCAGCGACGCGCGCGACAGGCGATTCCGCAGCCTGCACGCCTGCTTTACCCGCGAACTCAGGCCCGGCGCGCGGCCGATCGACCCCGCCCCATCAATCCTGGTCAGTCCCTGCGATGCGATCGTCGGCGCCTCGGGCCGCGTGCGAGACGGCCAGGTCCTGCAGATCAAAGGATTTCCATACGCGCTCGCCGACCTGCTTGGCGACGAAACCCACGCGGCCACGTTCCGCGACGGTTGTTACGTGACCCTGCGGCTAACCTCCAGCATGTATCACCGGTTCCACGCGCCGCACGACCTGCGTGTCACGTCGGTGTCGCACTTCCCCGGCGACACCTGGAACGTCAATCCAGCCACGCTGAAACGCGTCGAGCGGTTGTTCTGCCGCAACGAGCGCGCCGTGATCCGCGCGCTCCTGTCCGCGACCCGCCACGCTTTGACCCTGGTTCCGGTCGCCGCGATCCTGGTCGCGGGCATTCGGCTGCGGTTTCTCGACCTCGGCCCGCGCTCCCCCCGGCGGCGAACCTTCCAATGCGACGCGACCCTGGCGAAAGGCGAGGAAATGGGTTGGTTCGAACACGGCTCCACCATCATCGTGTTCGTGCCCGCCGGGTTCCAACTTCACGAAACCCTTCGCGAAGGTCAGATGATCCGCGCCGGCCAGCCCTTGCTGCGCATCCCGGGTTGATCAGCCGCGCGCGGCGGCTTCGGTCTCCAGTTCCGCCACGCTCCGGCCGAATTTCTGCACGTCGCGAAACCGGCTCAGCAGATACTCGCCGGACCGGATCGGCGCGTATTTCGGCGGGTTGTCCGCCGACTGGCACGTCGGCAAACAGGCCACCGGCGCGTCGTAATCAAGGTTGAAGAACGTCGGGATCGAATACCGCTCCTTCCCGCTCCGGTTCACCACCCGATGCAGGTTGGAAATGTACAAATCGTTCGTCCACACCTTGAACATGTCTCCGAGATTCACGACGAACGTGCCCGGAACGAACGGGGCGCCGATCCACTCGCCGTCGCGCCGGCGCAATTCAAGGCCGCCGATCGGATCCTGCGTCAGCAGCGTGATCATCCCGTAATCGGTATGCGGCGCCACCCCCAAAGCCGGATCGTCCCCGGGCGGCGACGGCGGGTAATGGAACAGCCGCGTCTGCACCATCGGCTTCTCGCAATAGCGCAGGAAGTAATCCTCCGGCATCGCCAGGCTGACGGCGAACAGCCGCAGCATCTTGCGGCCCAACGCCAGCGTCGCGTTGAAATACGCCTCGGCCGCCTGGCGCAACCACGGACGGTCCGCCGGCCAGCGGTTCGGCCCATGCAGCGCTTTCCCCGCGACCACGTCCGGGTCGTTCAGCGGCAGATCGAGCGCCAGTTCGTAGCTTTCCTTCAGGTCGGGCGGGAAACCCGGGTGCTGGTTGATCCCCTGGGGCATGAAGCCGCGGCGGAACCGGTCGTCGATCTTCATCGTCAGCCGTTCCGCCAGCGGAAGATCGAAATACCGCCGTGTCGCGTCGAACACAGCCTCGATCACGCCGTCCGGCACGCCGTGGTTCCGGATGTAGAAGAAGCCCGTCGTCTCGCAGGCATGCCGCAGCGCGCTCGCCAGAGGCGTCAGATCGCCGCCGCTCATCAGCGGCGTGAGGTCGAGCACCGGAACTTCCTCGATCGTCGCGGCGCGTGGAATTCTGGCGGGCATGGCGGTCTCCTTCGTTGTTCAGGCGCCGATCGTCCGGTCGCCGCTGTCATCCATCCAGAACACGACGCGTCGCCGCACCTTCGTCACCAACGTGTGCAAGCCGATGCCCAGAGCCGACAGGATCACCAAAATGGCGAAAACGCCCGCCATGTCCAGATTGAAGTCGCGCTGCAAAATCAGATACCCCAATCCGGCCTGAGCGCCGACGAACTCACCCACGATGGCGCCGATCACCGCCAGCACGATCGCCACGTCCAGGCCCACGAAAATATACGACAGCGCCTGGGGCAACCGCACCATGCGGAAAATCTGCCAGCGCGACGCGGTCAGCGCGATCATCAGATCCACCTGATCGGCCGGCGCGGCGCGCAGCCCGACGATGGTGTTGGCCAGCACCGGAAAGAACGCGATCGTCGCGGTGATGATGACCTTCGAGGTCATGCCGTAGCCGAACCAGATCACGATGATCGGCGCGATCGCCACTTTCGGCACCGTCTGGAACGCCACGATGTAGGGATAGACGACCCGTTCCATCAGCGGAAACAACCCGACGCCGATCCCCCACAACAAGCCGAACACCGCTCCCGTCGCGAAGCCCATCAGCACCTCGCCGAAGGTGACCCAGAAATGCGCCAGCAATTCCCCACTCGCCAACCCGTCGCGCAGCGCCAGCAACACGGCCCAGGGCGAGGGGATAATGATGGGAGGGATGGCGAAGAACCACACCGCCCATTGCCAGAATCCGACAAAGGCGACCGCGAGCAGCACGCTCAGCGCCAGTTCGAACG
>PLSZ01000560.1 GCA_003164305.1 Acetobacteraceae bacterium | reverse complement strand
GTCATCACCGGGCCTGACCCGGTGACCGGTTGCAGCACTTGCCGCGCCAGATGGCCGGGTCAGGGCCCGGCCATGACGTTGGGGAACCGTGCGACCTCTACACACCTCCGCTTGCTTCCACCTTCGCCCAGTACGGGCGGCCCGACCGACAACGAGGAGTTCATCCGATGCCCTTGACCCGTCGCTTTCTGATGGCCAGCGCTCCGATCGCGGCATCGCTCGCCGGCCGTGCCGCGCGTGCCGATACCTCTGTCATGCGCTACGGCCTTCAGGTCTATCCGCCGAGTTTCCTGCCCTGGCAGAATAGCGGCACCTCCGCGGCCACGGTCAACGTGTGCGTACGCCGCGGGCTGCTGTCCTATGGGCACGATGGTGAACTGCGCGGTGAACTGGCCGAACACTGGGAGACGACGGCCGACGGCTGGCTCTTCAAGCTGCGCGAAGCTTATTTTCACAACGGCCAGCGGGTGGCCGCCGCCGACGTGAAATGGACGATCGAGCAGATCGCCGCTCCGAAATCCACCGCGTATCTGCGCGGCGCGATGCAGGACATCGCCACGGTCGAAACGCCGGATGACATGACCGTGCACATGATCACGAAGCAGCCGATCTCCTCGCTGCCGTATTGGTTCGCCATGCCGCAGGCGCCGATCATTTCGCGTGAGTCGGATACCGGGGTGGGCGCGATCGGCGCCGGCCCGTTCGTGATGACCTCGAACGAACGCGGCATCGGGGTTCGGCTGGCGCCGTTCCCACAGTTCTACCGGCCCGGTGTGCCGAAGCTGAAGGAACTGCAAATGACCGTCTACGCGGACGAGAACCTCCGCGTGTCGGCGTTGCAAGCCGGCGACCTCGATATGATCGAGTATGTGCCCTGGCAATCGATCGATTCGATCGCCACCAATACCAAACTAAAGATGGACAGCACCGACGGGCCCTTCATGTATCTGGTGTTCAACGGCGCCACCGGCCCGTTCAAGGATGCGCGCGTCCGTCAGGCGGTGGCTTTCGCGATCAAGCGCGAAGACGTGGCGAAAGCCGCCTTCTATGGCCATGCGAGCACTCTGGGCGGGATGCCGCTCCCCAGCAGGAGCCCTTACTACAACGAGAAGCTGGCGCATTATTGGAACCATGATCCCGCGCGCGCGAAGCAACTGCTGGCGGATGCCGGTGTGGGCGAGGGATTTTCCTGCACGCTGCTGTCGAACATCACCAACGGCATGCACAAATCCACCGCCGAAGTGGTGCAGCAGAACCTCGCCGAGATCGGTATCCAGGTGAAACTCGCGCTGCCCGATTGGGCCAACTTCCTCACCCTGGGCAATCGCGGGCAGTATGAATTCGCCGTCAACGGCACAACGCTCGACAATAACGATCCCGATAGTCTGACGTCGCTTCTCGATGGTTCCTTGCCGGCGAGTTACTCGCGCAGTTCAGGCCTGGCGACGCCCGAACTGACAAAACTGCTGGCCGCGGGTCGTTCTGAACTCGATCCGGTCCGGCGGAAGGTGATTTACGATCAGGTGCAACAGGCGGCGCTTGATCTTGTGCCGGCCTGCTTCCTCGTGATGCGCACTCAGGCCTATGCGATGCGACAGAACGTGCGAGGCTTCCATAATCTGCCGGGACAACTGACCTTCTACTCGGGCTATACGCTGGAGGACGCTTATCTGACCTGACGCGATAACCTGGTCGGCTGACGCACGAAGCGTGGGTCGTCATCCGGAGCTGGGCTCCGCGGTCGGATAAGAGAACGCCGGGCCGCGCACCACGGTCTCCGGCACGGAGCCCCCGTTCAGGTTTCCATTCAATCAGGGCGGCACCATCCGGAGATCGGTCGGGACGTCTCAGAATGCATCTTGTCGGGGTTTCACCGAAAATTGTAACATAACCCGTCGAGTCCAGCGATGGCTCGGGACACTCCAGGTTAATTCGAAACGTGATGCCTTATTAACGAAATCATGACCAAAATCATGCACGTGTTTTGGCCGGATACGATTTCCTTTCAATTTCTGGTCGGACATGCGACGACAGCCTGGCAAGTGGATGGCCGATCCCGATGAGAGGTACTCAGAGAGCCGTTCTGACAGTTGACGGGATCCAGGCCCTGCTCGATGGGTTGAAGGGCCGCGGCTACCGCGTGCTCGGCCCCACCGTTCGGGATCAGGCCATTATTTACGACGACATCGCCGCGGTGGCCGATTTGCCGCGCGGCTGGACCGATGAGCAGGAGGGCGGCCGCTATCGGCTGCATCGCCGCGCGGACGAGGCGCTGTTCGGCTTCGCGGTCGGTCCCACTTCATGGAAGCGGTTCCTGCATCCGCCGGTCCTGCGATTGTGGCATGCCACACGGGATGACGATGGCATTCGTGTCGTAGCGGAGCCGCCCGCCACCGAGCGGTTCGCGTTCATCGGCGTGCGGGCCTGCGAACTGCATGCGATCGCGATTCAGGACCGGGTGTTGCTCGGCGGCGCGCATCAGGATCCGCACTACAAAGCGCGACGTGAAGGGGCGTTCCTGGTCGCCGTGAACTGCGGTGTCGCCGGGGGCACCTGCTTCTGCGCCTCGATGAACACCGGTCCCGAAGCGGAAACCGGTTTCGATCTCGCACTAACTGAGTTGTTGGATGGGCCGGAGCATTTGTTCGTCGTCGAGGCCGGCGGCGAAGCCGGGCGCGCGCTGCTCGCGCTGCTGCCGCACCGGCCCGCGAGCGAGGCGGAAATCGCGCGGGCACAGGCGGTGATCGACCATACCGCCGCGTCGATGGGCCGCGCGATGCGGTCGGACGACTTGCGCGAATTGCTGCCACGCAACCACGCCCATCCGCGGTGGGACGAGGTGGCCGATCGTTGCCTGACCTGCGGCAATTGCACGATGGTTTGCCCAACCTGTTTCTGCACCTCGGTAGAAGACTCCAGCGATCTGACGGGCGCGGAAACATCGCGTTCGCGGCGCTGGGATTCGTGTTTCACGATGGATTTCTCCTACCTGCATGGCGGCAGCGTCCGCGCCAGCGCGAAATCGCGTTACCGGCAATGGATGACCCACAAGCTTTCGAGCTGGCACGAACAGTTCGACACGTCGGGCTGCGTCGGCTGCGGGCGTTGCATCACCTGGTGCCCGGTTGGCATCGATATCACCGAGGAAGTGCGTGCGATCCGCGACAGCGAGCCGCGTTGAGGAGAGCAACCCATGGAAGGCCTTGACGACATCATCGGCAAACATCCGTTCTTCGCGGACATGCGAGACGATTTCCGGCGCCTGGTGGCCGGGTGTTCCAGGAACACGGTGTTCGAAGCCGGTCAGTACCTGTTTCACGAAAGCGAGCCGGCGGACAGGTTCTATGTGTTGCGGCATGGCCGCGTGGCGCTGGAATTATCGGCGCCCGGCCGCGGCACTCTGACCTTCCAGACCGCTCTCGAAGGCGAGATCGTCGGCGTCTCCTGGCTGATCCCGCCGTATCGTTGGACCTATGACGCCAGGGCGACCGAGCTGGTCCGCGCTGTATCGATCGACGCGGCCTGCCTGCGCGGCAAATGTGAGGCGGACCACGATCTTGGTTACGACATGATGAAGCGTTTCATGCCCGTATTGATCCAACGGCTGCAATCGGCGCAAATGCAGGTCCTCGATCTCTACGGCGCGCATGCCTGAGCAGCTTTTCGCGGCGCCCGCATTGGCCGATCCGATGACGCCCAGGGTCGCGCTGGTGCGGCGTCGGTGGCGCGACGGGCCGGATGTGTGGACATTCGAACTCGAAATGGCGGACAGTGACGATCCCGCCTACAACTTCGCGCCGGGCCAGTTCAATATGCTGACCGCGTTCGGGGTCGGTGAGATACCGGTCAGTGTCAGCGGTGACGCGGCGTACCACGGCCGTCTCATCCATACCATCCGCGCGGTCGGTCCGGTCTCCATCGCGCTCACCCGTCTGGGCTCCGGCGACAGGCTTGGGCTGCGCGGACCGTTCGGTACCGCTTGGCCAATGCGAGAGGCGGAGGGCCACGATGTGGTCGTCGTGGCGGGCGGGCTCGGCCTCGCGCCGTTGCGCCCGGCGCTGTACCGCCTGCTCGCGGCGCGCGAACGTTTCGGCCAGGTCGTGCTGCTGTACGGCGCCCGCGGACCCGCCGATATTTTGTTCCGCAAAGAGATCGAGAGCTGGCGCCGCCGGCTCGACATCGACATTGAGGTGACGGTGGACCACGCGGCTCAGGACTGGCGCGGCCATGTCGGGGTGGTCACGCGGCTGATTCCACGGGCTTCATTCGACCCGTTGCACGCCATCGCGTTGGTCTGCGGGCCAGAGGTGATGATGCGCTTCGCCATCGCCGCGTTGAACGATGCCGGCATCAGCGACGCGGCGATCTGGCTGTCGATGGAGCGCAACATGAAATGCGCGGTGGGATTCTGCGGCCATTGCCAGTTCGGACCGGTGTTCGTGTGCCGCGACGGCGCGGTGTTCCGCCATGACGCGCTGCGCGACAAGCTCGCGCTGAAGGAACTCTGAGATGGCTGGAAAACCGCGGCTCGGCGTCTGGAAATTCGCGTCCTGCGATGGTTGTCAGCTCACTCTGCTCGATTGCGAGGACGAATTGCTGGCGGTCGCCGGGGCGGTGGACATCGCGTATTTTCCGGAGGCGACGCGCGGCGAGGTCACGGGACGCTACGACGTGGCACTGGTCGAAGGCTCGATCACCACCGCGCACGATGCTGAACGTATCAAGGATGTCCGGCGGCGTACGCGCACATTGGTGACCATCGGCGCCTGCGCCACGACCGGCGGCATTCAGGCGCTGCGGAACTTCGCGGACGTGAAGGAATATACCTCGATCGTCTACGCGCGGCCGGATTATATCAGCACACTGGCGACCTCGACGCCGATCGCCGATCACGTGCCGGTCGATTTCGAACTTCGCGGCTGTCCGATCAGCAAGCATCAGTTGGTGGAGGTGATCTCGGCCTTTCTCGCCGGCCGCCGTCCGGTGACACCGCCGCACAGTACTTGCCTGGAGTGCAAGCTCAAAGGCAATGTCTGCGTGATGGTGGCGCACGGCACGCCATGTCTGGGCCCCGTCACGCACGCCGGATGCGGCGCCCTTTGCCCCTCCTACAATCGTGGCTGCTACGGATGCTTTGGTCCGAAGGAGACACCAAACCCGCCCGCCCTGAGCCATCAACTCGCGGCGCTCGGCATGGATGAGAGCGCGCTGCGGCGGGTTTATCGCACGTTCAACGCCAACGCGGCACCGTTCCACGACGAGAGCGAACGCCATGGCCCGTAAAACCATCAAGGTCGACTTCCTGGCCCGCGTCGAGGGCGAAGGCTCCTTCAAGGTGGTCGTGCGCGATGGAAAGATCCAAAGCGCCGAGCTGAACATTTTTGAGCCGCCGCGATTTTTCGAGGCGTTCCTGCGCGGCCGCGCCTTCTCCGAGGCGCCCGACATCACCGCGCGGATCTGCGGTATTTGTCCGGTCGCGTATCAAATGAGCGCGGTGCACGCGATGGAGGACGCGCTTGGCGTCAGCGTCACGGGACCGGTGCGCGAGCTGCGGCGGCTGCTGTATTGCGGCGAATGGATCGAGAGTCACACGCTGCATATTTACATGCTGCACGCGCCGGATTTTCTTGGTTACGCCGGAGCGATCGACATGGCGCGCGACCATGGCGACATCGTGCGCCGCGGCCTGTCGCTCAAGCAGGTTGGCAACGAAATTCTGACCCTTCTGGGCGGACGCGAGATCCATCCGATCAATGTCCGCGTCGGCGGCTTTTACCGCGCGCCGCGGCGGCGGGAGTTTCAGGCGTTGACCGAGAGGCTCAAATGGGCGCGCGACGCCGCGTTGGAAACGGTGCGTTGGACCGCGACTCTGGACTTCCCGGAATGCGAACGCGACTACACCTTCGTCGCGCTGCGGCATGCGACGGAATATCCGTTGAACGAAGGGCGCGTCGTGTCGAACCGCGGCCTGGATATCGCGCCAGCTCAATACGACGATCATTTCGAGGAACTTCATGTCGCGCGCTCGAACGCGCTGCATTCGCGGTTCCGCGATGGCGGGTTGTACCTGGTCGGTCCGCTCGCGCGCTACAGCCTGAATTTCGATCGCCTTTCGCCGATGGCGCGGGACGCCGCCCGCGAGGCCGGTCTCGGCCCAGTGTGCAATAATCCTTATCGCGGCATCATCGTTCGCGCGGTTGAGGTGCTTTACGCCTGCGACGAGGCACTGCGCATCATCGACGCCTATGAGGAACCGGAACAGCCGTTTGTCGCCATCGAGCCGCGCGCCGGCACCGGTTTCGCCGCCACCGAGGCGCCGCGCGGGTTACTGTATCACCGCTACCGGCTGGAGCCAGACGGCACGATCGCCGACGCATGTATCGTGCCGCCCACCTCGCAAAACCTGGCGACGATCGAGGAAGACCTGACACAATTCATCGGCGGCTGGCTCGACCTGCCCGACGACGATCTGCGTCACCGCTGCGAGCAGACCGTGCGCAACTACGATCCCTGTATTTCTTGCGCCACGCATTTCCTGCGCCTCGATCTGGACCGGGGCTGAAACAATGCCGCGCGGTGCATCTGGGCTGATCGTCATCGGCATCGGCAATCCCGACCGCGGCGACGACGCGGCCGGCCGGTGTGTCGCCCGGCTCGTGCGGCCGATGCTGCCGGATGACGTTCGGGTCGTGGAACAGGACGGCGAGGCGACGGCGCTGCTGGCCTGCCTCGACGGCGTGCGGGCGGCGTTTCTGATCGACGCCTGCGCCTCCGGAGCGCCGGCCGGGACCGTGCATCGCTTCGATGCCGCCGCTTCCCCCTTGCCATCCGGAGCGTTCGGTTTGTCGACGCACGGTTTCGGACTCGCGGAGGGGATCGAACTCGCGCGGGCCCTCGGCCAATTACCATCCGTTTGCGTGGTCTATGCGATCGAGGGCGCGTGTTTCGAGATCGGGGCGGCGTTGTCCCCGCCGGTGCGCGAGTCTTTGGCCGGCGTCGCCAGCCGGCTGCGCGCCGAATTCACCGGCGCGCACGACCTCGCGCGCAAGGATGCGGCCCATGCATGAAGCCTCGCTGATGACCGGACTGATGCGCCGCATCGACACGGTCGCATCGGCTGAACACGCCGCCCGCGTCACCGCCGTGACGGTCTGGATCGGCGCGTTGAGCCACATGTCCGCCGAACACTTCGCGGAGCATTTCCAGCACGCCGCCGCCGGAACGATCGCCGAGGGCGCGCGGCTGAACGTGACGGTGTCCGATGATACCGGCCACGCCAGCGCGCAGGACATTTTGCTCGAGAGCGTCGAGGTGGACGTCTGACCGGCGATGGCTCGATGAGCGGGATCGGCACGGCTTGTCTCGGCGCGGCCCCTCTTGGCACGGCCAAGTACACCCGCATGCGCATCCTTGTGCGCGGCACGGTGCAGGGTGTGGGCTTCCGGCCCTTCGTATATCGCCAGGCGACCGCGCTTGGCCTCTCCGGATGGGTGATCAACGCCAACCTGGGCGTGCGGATCGAGGTGGAAGGCGATGCCGCGGCCATCGCCCAGATGCTCGACGCGATCCGCGAAGCACCGCCGCCGCATGCAACGGTCGCTTCACTTGAAACGACAGAAATCGCGCCGCGTGGTGACCATGGCTTCGCGATTCGCGCCAGCGAAATCTCCGGTCCCTTGGGCGTGGAGATCACGCCGGATCTCGCGACCTGCGACGATTGCCTGCGCGAACTTTTTGACCCGAGGGACCGCCGGTTCCGGTATCCTTTCATCAACTGCACGCATTGCGGGCCGCGCTACAGCATCGTGGAGGTTGTACCCTATGATCGCGCGCGGACGTCGATGCGGCGCTTCCCACTTTGTTCGGCCTGCCGCGCGGAATATCAGGACCCCGCCGACCGCCGTTTCCATGCCGAGCCCAATGCCTGTCCGGACTGCGGACCACGCCTGACGCTGTGGGACGCGACCGGCGAGACGATCGCTGATACGCGAGCCGCTCTGGCGGGTGCCGCCGATTCGGTGCGGGAAGGCCAGGTCGTCGCGGTGAAGGGGATCGGCGGCTTCCATCTGCTGGTCGATGCGTGCGACGAAAAAGCGGTGGACCGCTTGCGCGAGCGGAAACAGCGGCCGGATAAACCTTTCGCGGTGATGTTTCCCTCGCTCGACGCGATCGCCGCTTGTTGCGTCGTCGGACCCATCGAATCCGCGTTGCTGACGAGCGTCGAGCGGCCGATCGTTCTGCTGCGCAAACGGGGTGATTCGGTGGCGGCATCGGTGGCACCAGGCAACCCCTGGCTCGGCGCGTTTCTGCCCTATGCGCCGGTGCACCATCTGCTGCTGCTGGATCTCGGGTTTCCGGTCGTGGCGACCAGCGGGAATCGCGGCGGCGAGCCAATCGTTTTCCGGGAAGACGAGGCGGTCGCGCGGCTCGATGGCATCGCGGATCGATTTCTCGTCCACGATCGTCTCATCATGCGGCCGGTCGATGACTCGGTACTGCGGGTCATATGCGGACGGGCGCTGATGTTGCGGCGAGCCCGCGGCTACGCGCCTCGGCCGATCCCCGCGACCGGCGTTCCCGGTGGTGTCCTGGCGGTTGGCGGTCACCTGAAAGCGACGGTGGCGATCACCCGCCCGGAAGGTATCGTTTTGAGCCAGCATCTGGGCGATCTGGACACCGCGGCAGGACGTATGGCCCACACGGCTGCGACGGCGGACGTCTGCCGGCTGTTCGCCACCGACCCGCGGCTGGCCGTCCGCGATTCACATCCCGATTACGCGTCCGGACGGACGGCGGAAGCGACGGGTCTCCCGATCGCCGAAGTGCAGCACCATGTCGCCCATGTCGCGGCCTGCCTGGCGGAGCACGGCCTGTCGCCGCCGGCTCTCGGCGTGGCGTGGGATGGCACTGGCCACGGACCGGACGGGACGGTGTGGGGCGGCGAGTTCCTGCTGCTCACCGAGGCTGGCTGGCGTCGCGTGGCGCATTTGCGCACCTTCCGCCTGCCTGGCGGCGAGACGGCCATGCGCGAGCCCCGCCGGGCCGCTCTGGGCCTGCTTTTCGAAACGTTCGGCGAGGCAGCTCTGACGATGACTGACCTCGCCCCGATCGCCGCTTTCTCGTCCGCCGAAATCGCCGTGCTGCGCACCATGCTGGACCGAGGCGTGAACGCGCCGGTGTGCTCCAGCGCGGGCCGCTTGTTCGATGCCTTCGCCGGGCTGTGCGGCCTGCGCCAGAGGTCGAGCTATGAGGGGCAGGCCGCCGCCGAACTCGAATGGGCTTCCATGCCCGGTACGGCGGATCGCGATTATGAGTTCGCGATCCGCGGCTCGGAGGGGCCACGGCCAATGATCGTCGATTGGCAACCAGCGCTGGAAGCCGCGATCGCGGATTTGCGCACGGGACTGCCGGTGCCGGTGATCTCGGCGGCTTTGCATTGCGGCCTCGCCGCGGCGATTGTCGCGGTCGCGCGGCGCGTCGGGCAGCCCAGAGTGGCGCTGACCGGCGGCTGCTTCCAGAACGCGCTGCTGACCGAGGCCACGGTCGCCGCGCTGCGCGACGCCGGGTTCGATGCTATCTGGCATCAACGAATCCCCCCCAATGATGGCGGCATCGCGCTCGGCCAGGCGGTCTGGGCCGCATGGCGCGAAGCCGCCGGAGACAAACCATGTGCCTCGCAATCCCTGGGCTCGTCCTGAGTCTGTCGGACGATGAGCCGGTACTGCGCACCGGTCGCGTCGATTTCGGCGGCGTGATCAAGGAGATCAACTTCGCCTTCGCGCCGGAGGCCAACGTTGACGATTACGTCCTGGTGCATGTCGGCTTCGCCATCGCCGTGATCGACGCGGCCGAAGCCGGACGGGTCTTCGCGCATCTGCGCGAGATCGGCGAGTTGCTGACCGACAGTGGCGAACCATGAGATTCCGCGTATGAAGTTCCGCGACGAATACCGCGACCCCACCGCCGTCCAGCGCCTGTCGGAGGTGATCGCCCGCACCGTGACGCGGCCCTGGACGCTGATGGAGGTGTGCGGCGGTCAAACCCACGCGATCCTGCGCTACGGACTCGACGCGCTTCTGCCGGACGACGTGAGCCTCGTGCATGGGCCGGGCTGCCCGGTCT
>PLSZ01000028.1 GCA_003164305.1 Acetobacteraceae bacterium | reverse complement strand
TCGCGCCCTACACGATCGAGGAGGCATATGAGGTCGCCGACTCGATCGCTCGCCGCGACTTCGCCTCGTTGCCCGACGAGTTGGGCGATTTGCTGTTTCAGGTGGTTTATCACGCGCGCATGGCCGAGGAGGCGGGTCACTTCGCCTTCGCCGACGTCGCCCGCGCGATCAGCGACAAGATGATCCGTCGCCATCCGCACGTCTTTGGCGATCCTGCCCCCGAGCCTGACCCGGGGGCCGCCGCCCGGGATGCCGCCGCGCAAACCGCCGCGTGGGAGACGCAAAAATCGGCCGAGCGGGCCGCGCGGCGAGAGACCGGCACATTGGCCGGCGTTCCGGTGGGGCTACCCGCTCTGACCCGGGCCGCGAAGCTGACCAACCGGGCGGCGCGCGTCGGCTTCGATTGGCCGGACGCGGCCGCGGTGCTGGACAAATTGGACGAGGAAATCGGCGAACTGAAAGCCGAACTCGCCGAGGCCGATCCGGCGCGTCTGACCGACGAAGTTGGCGACCTGTTGTTCGTGCTGGCCAACCTCGCCCGCAAGTTGAACCTCGACCCCGAGGCCTGCCTGCGTCATGCCAACGACAAATTCTCGCGGCGGTTCAACGCGATGGAACTCGGCCTGGCACGCGAGGGCCGCGATCTGAAGGGCGAGACCCTGGCGGCGATGGAGGCCGCGTGGCAGGCGGTCAAGCGCCAGGAGTGATCGACGGACTTCGGCGGACGAGGCCTGTCGCCGATGGTGGTCCAGGTCGCATCCCCGGGTCCGATCGCCAGACGTCACACCACGTCTTATCGCGTCGCGACCGGCGTGAAACCGTCGCCGCTCCAGGCCTCGCCGCCGACCGTGTGGTGGGCGAAGAACAACCCGAGCGTCCCGCCGGCGAGCCCCTTCTGGAAGCGCGGTTCGATCGAGTGCCGCGCGCGCTTGACGCCGGCGGCGCTTTGTACGTAACCATCATCGATCGCGTCAAACTTAAGTCATCATCGCGAAACCCCAGACCGTCGGAGCAATCCCGTGTCCATCCCGCCAGATTGGCGCGAACGCAATCAGGCCAACTGGGACGAGCGCGTGGCGATCCATGTCAACGCGCCCGGTGCCTACGACGTCGATGCGCTGCGCGCCGGGGAGACCCGGTTGGACCCGATCGCGGCCGCCATTCTCGGCCCCGTCGGCGGCCAATGCGTGTTGCATCTCCAATGTCATTTCGGCATGGACACGTTGGCCATCGCGCGACTGGGCGCTTCGGTCACCGGCCTCGATTTCTCACCGCCGGCGATCGTGACGGCGCGATCTCTCGCGGCCGAAACCGGACTTTCGGAGCGCGCCCGGTTTGTCGAGGCGAACGTCTACGACGCGCTGACCGCGCTGCCCGAGCCCGCCGGTTTCGACCGCGTTTTCGTCAGTTGGGGTGCCCTTTGCTGGTTGCCCGACCTCGTCTCCTGGGCGCGCATCGTCGCGGCGCTCCTCGCCCCTGGCGGTTTTCTGGCATTGGCCGAGGCGCACCCGGCCGCTTATGTTTTCGACGACGCGACCGCCACCGGCGACGGTATGCCGGGCTGGTACGCACCCTATTTAAGCCGCGCGCCGCTGCTGCAGAGCAACAGCGAAGATTACGCCGACCCAACGGTCCCGATACGCAACAGCCAGACCGTGGAATTCCTGCATCCGCTGAGCGATATCCTCACCGCGCTTATTGGCGCCGGCCTGCGGATCGACACATTCCGGGAGCATGACAGCATCGTCTGGAAGATGTTTGCCCAACTTGTGAAGCGCGGGCGCGGCGAATACGTCTGGCCGGATAAGCCGTGGCTGCCGCTGGCTTACTCGCTGCGCGCGACGAAACCGTGATCAGGTCAGCACGGCTTCGGTCTTCCGCTTAATCAGATCGAAGTCGATCTGACCGCCGATGCCCGGCTCGGTCGGCGCGTGCATCATTCCGTCCTTGTCGGGCGCCAGATCCTCGACCATGCCGTACTTGTGCGCGCCGTCCGGCAGCAGCACTTCCCACATCGTGGTGTTGCGCAGCGCCATGCACAAATGCAGGTTGGCGCGGTTGTTCAGTGAATTACCGGAATGATGCACTTCATAGCGCAAGCCGAACGCCTCGGCCAGATGCGCGGTCTTCAGCATCGTCGTCAGGCCGCCCTTGTTGGGAATGTCGCCGCGCAGATAATCGGTCGCCTTCTCGGTCAGCCAGATTGGATACGTATCGAGCCCGCCGGCCGGGAATTCCGTCGCCATGATCGGAATGGACAATTTTTGCCGCAGCTTGACGTAGTTGTAGATGTCCTCGTCGGCGAGCGGATCTTCGAACCAGTAATAGTCCATTTCCTCGATCGCGCGGCCGACGCGCAGCGCTTCCACGTAGTCGTACGACCAGGTGGAATCGAGCATGATCCGGTAGTCTTCGCCAACGGCGTTGCGCACCGCCTCGCAGACCTTGATGTCCTTTTCGTACTGCCGCGGCGGATGGATTTTATACGCCTGCCAACCGGCCGCCTTGAATGATTGCGCCTGATCCACGTAAGCACCGACATCCGGCAACACCTGCGAACTGGCATAGGCCGGGATCGAGGTCCGGTAGGTGCCCATCAACGCGTGCACGGGCATCCCCGCGATCTTGCCGCCGAGGTCCCACAACGCGGTGTCCACCGCGCCGATCACCCGATAACTGACCGAGCGGTTGATCAGCCGCATGCCGGCATGGATCCGCTCCCGCTCCAGCGGATCCTTGCCCATCAGCATCGGTTTCAAGGAGCGGATCAGTTGCGGCCCGTCCATCGACGCGGGGTTGGTCGCCGATCCGAGGAACGCGTATCCCTCCAGTCCGGAGTCCGTACGGAGTGTCAATAACCCGAGATTGCTGCCCGAGGACGCGAGCGAACCCTGATGATACGTCGTCGCCGGGATATTATCCCAGGCGAAGATGGTCAGGGTGACGTCGTCGATTTTCATGGTTTCGTTCCCTCTCGGCTGGTGACCCGGCGCGTTGGGGCACAGCATAGCGCCGGCTGGCTCGGCCGTCATCCAGGCCGGAGATATCCCGCTGCCACGGTGTTGCGTTCAGCCCGGATCATCGCGCTTCAGGTTGCGTGCGTCGTGACGACCGTTCGTAACCGGCATGCCGTCCGCCAGCTTTACCACTAAGACACTAAGGCACTAAGGCGACGCACAACATTAATCGAATCGCACCGGCTCGTGTCCAATGCGACAGACACTCAAGTTGAGCATCTGTAGGTGAAGCAATAGTTTTTGCGCGTCGCCTAAGTTGGGCCGCACCCCTGTCATGCGACA
>PLSZ01000464.1 GCA_003164305.1 Acetobacteraceae bacterium | reverse complement strand
CATCCAGCGTGCCGCCGTTGGCGGTGACCTCCAGCGCCGAGGCCGGGTCCTTCAGGTCGCTGGTGAACGTCCCACCGCGCAACGTGCCGCCGTCCAACAGCACAACGCCGGAGACGGAGCCGCCATTGTTCAGCGCCGAAACGGTGCCTCCGTTGGTGCCGTCCACCGTCTCACGCAGGATCAGCATGCCGCCGACCGCTTCCATCAGGCCTTTATTGGTCACCGCGTTCGCGCCGGTATCCACCGTCAGGATGCCGCCGATGGCNNCGCTGATCAGGTTGTCGATGTTGTCGAGCGTGTCGGCCGCGACGGTGCCGGTGATCGCCTGCTCGGCGGAGGCGTTGCCCGACACGTCGATCATCGACACCAGACCACCGCCGGTCAGCGTCACCGTGCCCGCGAGCTTCAGGGTCGCCACGCCGCTGTAAGGGTTGCCGGCCACTTCCAGCGTGCCGGAATTGGCAATCGCGCCCTTCGCGGTCATCGTCAGCGTGCCGCCAACCACCGCCTGCGCCCCGGTGACGATCGTGACCGCCCCGGCGGTGCCGTCCAGCGTGCCGCCATTGCCCGAGACCTCGAGCACTGAATTTCTGTCCGTCAGGTCGGTGACGATCGTCCCGCCCCGCAACGTGGCGCCGTCCAGTAGGACGGTTCCGGACACGCCCGCGGTGCCCCCGGTGTTCAACGCCGAAATGATACCGCCCTTGGTGTCATCGACCACGCCGCGCTGGACCAGCAGGCCGCCGACCGCCTCGATGAGGCCCTGATTGACGGTGGTGTTCGCGCCGGTATCGACCGTCAATGTCCCGCCGGTCGCGTCGATCGTGCCCCGCGCCCCGTTGATCAGGGTCAGCGTTCCGCCGCCGAGTTGGCCATAGCCGGCGATGGTCTGCGACGCGTTGTCCAGCGTGGCGGCGGCGGATGCTCCGGTGACGATCTCGGTGGACGGGGAGAAATTGCCGGATGCGTCGGACAGCGACACGAGGCCGCCGCCGGACAACGTCGCGGTCCCGGCAATGCGAAGTTCCGCCGTGCCGGCATAGGGATTACCGGCCACCAGGATCGTGCCGAAGTTGGCGATCGCGCCAGTCGCGGTCAGCGACTGGGTGGCGCCCACCAGCACATTCGCTCCGGCGGCCAGCGTAAGCGTTCCCGCCGTGCCGTCCAAGGTGCCACTGTTGGCCGTCACTTCGACCGCCGAGGCCGCGTCCTTCAGGTCGGTCGTCACGGTGCCGCCGCGCAGCGTGCCGCCATCCAGCAGGATGACGCCGGACGCGGTGCCGCCGTTGTTCAGCGCGGAGACGGTCCCTCCGCCGGTACCGTCAAGCACGGTGCGCACCGTCAGCGTGCCGCCCAGTGCCTCCATCAGGCCTTTGTTGGTCGCGGCGACGGCGCCGGTATCCAGCACGATGGTGCCGCCGGTGGCCTCGATCGTGCCGGCTTTCTCGTTGATGAGCGTCAGCGCGCCGGCGCCAAGCTGGCCATAGCCGGCGATCGTGTTGTCGATGTTGTCCAGCGTGGCGCCGCCGGTGGTGCCGGTGATTACCTGGCTGGTGGGATCGTCCGTGCCGGATTCGTCCGTCAGAACGACCAGACCGCCGCCCGACAGACTGACCGTGCCATCGATCCGCATCGCCGCCACGGGCGTGACCTGGGGGTTCGAATCGCGGCCCAGTATGTCGATCGTCCCCGCGTTGGAGACCGCGATATTCGACAATTCGCCGCCGGTGGTGGACGAATCGAACTGCACCGTGCCACCCGCGGCGACGCTCAGGCCGCCGCCGCTCAGCGTGCCGGTGCCGCCCGAGAATTCGAGCCGTCCGGTGCCGAGGATTTGGGTGTTGCTGTGCGCCCCTGCGATGACGCCGCCCAGGTCGATCGCGGCATTGCCGGACGCGGCCTCGACGAGGCCGGTATTGGTGACGGTCATACCGCGATCGATGCTGACCCCGCCGCCGCTTTGCGCCAGGATCGTGCCGCTGTTGGCGACCGCCGCGTCGATGTCCACCGAACTGCCGGCCGCCGCGAGGATCATGCCGCTGTTCGCCAACGCACTGTCGATCGACAGACGCCCGGATGTCTGGGCGTTCGCCGTCGCCTCCATCAGGCCGAGATTGGCGATCGTTGTGAACGCGCTGACGTCCAGGCCGCCGTACCCGTTGTTGGCGTCGATCACCGCGCCGGCCTCGTTGGTCAGGCCCGCGAGGTTGATGGCGCCCGAGCCGCTGATCGTGCCGCCGACGTGGTCCAGGGTGCCGTCGGACGCGACCGACTGCATCAGATACGGAACGATCTGGCCGCCGCCCGGCAGATAGGCCATGTCCAGCGTGCCGGTGCCACCCAACGTGACATGCCCGGAAATCAAGACTTCCCCGTCATTGGCGGCGGTTCCGTCGCCGGTCACGCTGAGCGTGCCATTGTCGGCGAACGTGCCTTTGAGCGTCAGCGTCGCACCCGGATCGACCGCCATCGGCGCACCCGCCGCGATCGTCACCGCGCTGGCCGACGCATCCAATGTCGAGGTACCTTGCACGTGGATCGTGCCACCCGGCAGCGCGACGAACTGACCACCCGTGACGGTGATGCCCGCGAGATCGACGGCGCCGCCGTTGGCGCCGATCGTCGCGTTCACGTCATTGACGTTACTGCTGAGAACCAAAGTGCCGCCGCCGGCCGCCTCCAACAGACCCGCGTTGCCGACCTGATTGGTGCCGGTATCGACGGTCAGCGCGCCGGCCTTCGCCTCGATCGTGCCCGACACCTCGTTTTCCAGCGTCAGCAGCCCGGAGCCCAACAGCCCGGCGCCGGCGATGGTGTTGTCGATGTTGTCGAGCGTGTCGGAGGACGCGGTGCCGGTGATGACCTGAGTCGTGGACGACCCCGTCGCCGAGCCGTCGGCCAGGCTCACCGTGCCGCCGTCTTTCAGCGTGACGCTGCCGCTGACGACGATCGTCGCCCCCGTGCCGGCGCCGCCGTTGCCGGAGACCGACAGCGTGCCCTTGTTCTTCAGTACGCCCAGAAGAGTGAGTGCCGCACCGGCATCGACGATCGCCGCGCCGCTGAGCGTCACACCAGCGGTCGTGACGCCGGTATTGGTACCGTCGAGCGTGCTGTTGGCGGCGACCTCGATCTGTCCGGTCGCATCCGCCGTGATGTTGCCTCCGGTCACCGTGACCTGGGCCAGTTCCACCGTGCTGCCGGCGGCCGCCTCGATGAGCGCGCCGCTCAGCCCGAACAGGAGCGCCGCCTGGTTATTCACCGTGCCCGTCAGTATCAGCCGACCGCCGTCGCTGCTCGACAGTTGGTCGGTGTTGACGATCTGGGCATTCAGCGTCAGCGGCGCGGTGGCATCGCTGGCGGTGATGATCCCGTCATTGGTCAGCGCCACCGCGTTGACCGTTCCGTCGAGCCCAATGACGCCGGAGCCCTCGATCGTTTCCGTCAGGTTCTCGATCGTGTCCAAATGCGTGGGATCGGTGAACACCCGCCCGCCGAGATCGGCTTGCGACATCGCGATCGTCCCGCTGCCGTCGATCAGCACGGTATCGGTGTTCGCCACCATCGCGGCGCCAGGTCCGTTCAACTGAACCAGCCCGTCGTTGTGGAAGTAGATCGAACCGCCGGGTGGATTCCCCGCTCCGACGAACAGGTGCGCTTCACCGGGCGCGGTGGTCCCCGCCACCGTCATCGTTCCTTTGTTGTCGAACCCGCCCTCGATGGTGATCGTCGTGCCCGGGTCCTCGACGACATTCGCGCCCGCCGCGATCGTGACCTCATTCCCCGTGCCGTCGAACAGCACAGCGCCCATCGCGTGGATCACGCCGCTGCCGGAGGTCGTCAGCGTGCCGCCCAGAATGGAGGCGCTGTCGAGATCGGTGGTCCCGTCCGCCGCGCCGATCGTTCCGCCGGCGTTCGATACAATGCCCTTCAGATCGACCGTTCCGCCCAACCCGCCGATCCAGCCGGCGTTGGTCAGCGTGCCAGCGCCCTGGACCACCAGCGCGTTGGCGCCGGTCCCGGAGATGATCCCCTTGGCCGCGTTGTCGATCGTCAGTTGATCGTCGCCGAATTGTCCCGAACCGGCGACCGTCCAGTTGTTGGTCAGCACGGAGGACCCGTCGGCGCCGGTGATGGCGCTGCCGGTGCCGTCGTCCATCGGCAGCAGGCCGCCGTTGCCCGATCCGTCCAGGCCGAACGTCGCGGCATCCGTCGTGGCGTTGCCAACCACCAACGTGCCGCCGGACAATTCGAAGCCGCCGCTGGCTGGCCCAGGATTGACCGAGCCGTCGATGACCAGCGTGTTGCCGGCGGCGACGCCAACCAGCCCGGAGACGGCGAAACTCTCGTCGCCCTTGCTGCCGTCGATCGTCGTCGTGCCGCTGACCTGGATCGCTCCGTCGACCGGCGCGTCGAGATAGCCATTTTTCAGCGTCGCGTTCAGCAGCGCGATTTGGCCGGCGCCGCTGTCGAACACGGTCTGACCGAGCGTGGTGCTGTACAACGCACTGGCGATCGTTCCGGTCAGTGTCAACATCGACGTCGTACCCGCCACCACACTGGCGACATTGATCATACCCGCCGTACCGCCATCCAGCGTCACCGTGCTGTTATCGGCGGTGATGATCGCGCTGCCGTCCGGAACGCCGTTGGTGATCAGCGTGCCGCCGCTGAGCGTGACGCCATTCTCCAGGATGATCTGACCGTTCTGGAAGGCGACCAGCGTGCCGCCGCTGTTATCCAGGCTCGAAACGATATCCAGGCCGCCGGTCCGCGCTGTTCCCGCGGCGCCCTTATTGCCACCGGCCTCAAACGTGCCCGCGTTGGTGTCCGCCGCGGTCAACACGAGGCGCTTCGTGTCATCCGATAGCACGACGCCCTTGGCATCGTTGAACAGCATGGTGCCGATGGTGCCGTCGCCGGCGATCATGTTGTCCGTGTTCAACACAACGGCGTTGGCGTCGCTGCCTTGCAGGAAACCGCCGGACGCGCCGTCCAGCAGGACGTTGCCGCCGCCGTAAATCTGCACCACGCCCGCGGCGACCAGGGTTCCGCCGTCGAGCGATATCACGCCGGTATTGTCGATGTTGTATTTCACCAGAAGCTGTGCCGAACCGATCACCGACAGCTCGCCGCCGATCGTCGAGTCGGTCGTATTCTCCAGCGTCAGCTGACCCGCCGTCAGCCCGAGCGTGGCCGATTTGCCGAGCGTCAGAGACGCGAGATCGGCCGGCGCCTGGCCCTGGAACGCCACCGTGCTGGCCGTGGCGATGGTCCCGTCACCGTAATAGTCCGTGCCGCCGATCGCGACGAAGGTCGGGCTCCAGTTCCCGGCCGTTTCGAAATCGCCGGTCGCGCCGCCGGTCCAGATCGTGTGGTCCGGCGGTGCGAGCACGGATCCCACCCCTCCGGCGGGACCGCTGCCCGCGCCGAACGTGGCCAACGTCACACGAGGCGACGGATAGAACCAACTCGCCGGGCCAAAATTCGCCGACGCCTCGAACCCCGCGGTGATCTTGCCGGAACTGTCGAAAATGCTGAACGGATTGCCGGTGCTGGAAATCTCGTTGGCGAGCGTCGTCAGATAGTTCTTGCCGGCCTGCGCGAAGGTCAGGTCCAGATTGCCGCCGATATCGCCACTGCCCCCCGCCGAGGCGAGGCCGAACAGCGCCGACAACGTCGCGCCCATCTGCACGTCGCCGGCCAGTTGCAACACCGGTTGCACCACGCCCGAAACGGTCGGCGCCTGCACGAACAGGCCATCGACGATATTCGCCGGATCCTTGAAGCCGCCCGACGCATACTCGCTCAGCCCTTTTGTATCGTAACCAAAATTAAGTCCGAAGGTGCCCTGGAACGCCGCGCCGAGATTGAGGTCCAGTGTGAGGCCGGGAATCGGCGTGGGGAAATTCAACGGTACCGGCAGCAGCGACACCGTCGATGTCGGCACGCCGGCCGCCGAAATGGCACCGAAACCAATGCTCTGCACCGGCAGGTTGGTATCGAACAGATCGACCGTGCCGCCAAGCAGGAACTGCGCCGCCTTCGCCGCATCGGCGATGATCGGAAACGAAAACAGCGATTGCGTACTGCTCAGTAACGACTGCAACGCCTGGGCCGGCGAAATGCCCGTCGCGGTCGTGACCGGAATGCCCGCGATACCGGCGGAGGACGAACCGCCGACCGGCAGGCTTTGCAGCAGCGCATCCAGGCTCTGCGCCGGGTCGTTCGGGTCGGGCGCGGCCGACCCTGGCGCCATGTTGGGATCGCGGGCATCGCCGGTGACCAGGAACGAGCCGAGGCTGTAAAGCAAACCGCCGAACGGATCGCTGGTCAGCGCCGAAGCCCAGTTTCGCAGGTCCGTGACGGTGTTCAGGAACTGCACCAGTGGGGCGACGTCGACGCCGGCCAGTTGCAGGAAATCGACCAGGGTAATCTCGTTGTCCGGGATGCTGTTCCCGTTGGCGTCGAGCGCGCCGGCCTGGTCCAGGGTGCGCCAGAATGGCCCGAGCAGACCGCCGTTGCCCGAGGGATCGGACGCGGTGACGCCGCCGAGGAACGTCAGCGGTGTCTCGAACAACGTCAGCGCCTGCTGAATCGGCGCCGAGTCCAGGATCGAATTGACGTCCGTCAGGATCGGTTCGAGGAAGTTGCTGACGAAATTACCGATGTTGAGGTTGACATTGCTCAGCGCGATGGTCGGTTCGCCGCCGAACGTGGACGGCGACGACGCATCGACAACCGTGCCGGCGGCGAACGACCAACCGCCGGTGAGATCGGCGCTGATCGAAGGCAGCGCGGCACTGCCCATGTCGGAGGAGAGACCGACGTCGAGATTGGCGTTGCCGCTGAACGTCGGCGCGCCGGTATTGTCGATCGTGAAAGTGCCGTTCAGCGCGGAGCCCTTGTCCGCCGCCGCGAACTTCAGAAACCCGAGCGATGCGTCGGCACCGAAGGATGGCGCCGTCACGCCCAGGTTCAACGTCAACGCCGGTGCGGTGGAGGGATCGGTAAGGGCGAAATTGCCAGAGGTATCGACCGTGGCATCGACGCTGAGTTTGTAGCTCAGGCTTGTACTGGCGGAGCCGGTGGTCTGGAAGTTCAGGCCCGGCAGCCCGAAGCCGCTGTCCAGCGCGGTGCTGAACGTTTCGCTGGCGGTGCCGGCCAGTCCGACCGTGAGGCTGCCGCTGGTGGGGTCCAGCGTGACATGCGCGTTGTTGCCGAAGCCGGCGCCCGACAGCGCGCCATCGATCGCGTTCTGCACGGCGGTGGCGCTCAGGTTCACGCTGCTGAGGGCCTGGAGCGCCGATTTCACCTTCGCTTCCAGCGATTTCACCTCGGCCACCACGGTCTGCGCCTGCGTCGCCGCGGCGCCGAGCTTCGTGCCGATGATCGGCAGTTCCTCGGCATAGATCTGCAATGAGAGCGCCTGCTCGACCGCCGACAGAATATTATCGAGACCGGCGAGGACCCCGTTGAGCTGCGCGACGGTCAGCGTGGTGATGGAAGCGGCGGTCGTTCCGGCCACCGGAGACGGCGCGATCAACGCGTCCGACGTGTAGATGACCGAGATGGCCGTGCCGGCGGGCTGGACCGCGGCAAACGCCGCCTCGGCCGGCGTGAGAACCGCCGCCCCCGTCGCCGCGTGGCCAAACACCACCGGCATGTCCGCGCTGGACGGAAGCAGCGTCGCGACTGACGCATTGTCCCGGGTGCCGGCCGGACGAGCCACACTGTCCGAGGCCGGTTGATCCGCGGCCGCCGCGTCCTCCGCGACACCGTGAACGGAGAGTGAGACCGGCGGTTGACCCGGCGCCGCGATGTCCCCCCACGGTCCCGTGTCGGCCGCCAGCACCGCCATCGTCTGGGCGCCGAGCAACGGCCACAGCGTCAGCGCCCCGCCCAGTTTCACGGCGTCGTCCTGCCGTGTCCAAACGTCCGCCAGTGGCGCCAACGCGCCGGCCCGCGCGTTACGGTCGTCGCCGAGAGAATCGCTCATGAGAAATCGCCTTTTGTCTGGCATGGGTTCTGGGGACCGGAGATGGCTTCCGGACGTTTGAAAAGTTGGTCTCAGCCCGGAAAATGCGACGACGCCCAACCCGAGGCGTCCCGCGAATACCGAATTCTTCAGGTGTCATTGATCCAAAAAATGTAGACCGTTTCAGAAAAACGGTTTTTCCCGGCGCCTTTGTCGGATCGTCGAGACTGGCTCGGACCGCCTCTCGTCGCCGAGAGGCGGGAATCTGCCTTTTGATCAAAATCTAACTTAAGCAACCCACCGAAACTGATTAAATCCGAATTCCCCGAATGTTGCAATAGGTTGCAATAGGTGACATTGAGCGTCATCCATATTTCGTCTGAGATATTCAGAAATAAATCCGCGCGCCGCGGCTTTGAAAAACAGCGAAGGTCGGCTGAGAGGAAAAACCGGTTCGTCAGCCTGAATGGCTCAAGGCGCCCCCTGAAGAAGGCGCCAACCTGGACCTCGCGTGAGCCAGGCCTTCGGCGATTGGGTCGGCTGGGTCACTNNCCGCTGCCCGGTCATCAATGACCAAAGGCGTTCACGCGAAGACCGGACCCGCCGGGACAGGCGCGCCGCTACCGGAACGAGAACTCCTGAAAGCCGCCTTTGGCGACTTCGTCGGTCTTCCGGCGAAAATGCACGCCGTTGCCATTGAAACCCAGTACGCGGCGCACGCTCCTTCCCTCCACGTTGCGATTAACGCCGGTCTGCCAGGAGTCGACCTTGGAGGAGAGCAGCGGTTCGGCTGCCTCGATCACGGTGCGCGTCCACTCATCCACCCGCTCCGGCCGGGTTTCCACATGCTTGTAGTTATGCTCCCGCATGAACCGCAGCATGCCGGTCTGGAATTCGACGCTGTGTTCGATGGCCTGGGGGATATTGCCGCGCGCGGTGTGCGGTCCCAGGACCATCAGCATGTTGGGAAAGCCCTCCGCGAGCATGCCGAGGAAGGTGCGCGGGCTTTCGGCCCATGCGTCCTTCAGCCTTAAACCGTTCGTGCCGCGGATGTCGATGCGGTCGAACGCGCCGGTCACACCGTCGAAGCCGGTGGCATAGATCAGGATGTCGAATTCGTGGTCCCGCCGCGTCGTCCGGATGCCCTTCGGCGTGATGCATTCGATCGGTTCGTCGTTAAGCGTATCGATCAACGTCACGTTGTCGCGGTTGTAGGCCTCGAAATAGCCGCTCTCCAGCGGCACGCGGCGGGCGCCGAAACCGTGGTCCTTCGGGATCAGTTTCTCCGCGATCGCAGGATCCTTCACACGCTGGCGGATCTTGCGCGCGATGAAATCGCTGATGGCGGCATTGGCTTTCTCATCGACCATGATGTCGCGGAAATTGCCCAGCCAGATGCCGAAGCCAGGCTCGGCGTAAAGTTTTTCCCAGAATGCCTCGCGTTCCTCCGGCGGCACATCCAGGGTTTTGCGCCGGTCGGCCTGGTGGATGAACCACATCGGCGTCGAGGCGCAGTGGGCGTAGATTTCGTCGTACCGCGCCTTGATCTGTTCCATCTCCTGCTTGCTGATCTTCGAATTGTGCAAGGGCGCGGCCCAGTTTGGCCGGCGCTGGAAAACGGTGAGGTGCGCCGCTTGTCTGGCGATTTCGGGGATCGCCTGAATCGCGGTGGCGCCGGTGCCGATGATGCCGACGCGCTTGCCGGTGAAATCGACCGGTGTGTGCGGCCACCGCGCCGGGTGATAGGCTGGGCCCTGAAAACTGTCCCGGCCGGGGATCGCCGGCAGCGTGTGGGCGGAGAGGATGCCGATCGCGGTGCACAGGAACCGCGCTTTCACTCGCTGGCCGCTTTCCAGGGTCACGGTCCACTGATCCGCCGCCTCGTCCCAGTGCGCGGCGGTGACCGTCGCGTTGAACTGGATGTCTCGCCGGAGGTCGAACTTTTCGGCGACGTGGTTCAGATATTCCAAAGTGTCCGGCTGGGGAGAAAAGTGCTCCTTCCAGTCCCATTCCCGCATCAGTTCCTTGGAAAACGAGTAGCCATAGGTCCAGCTTTCGGAATCGAAGCGCGCGCCGGGGTAACGGTTCCAGTACCAGGTGCCTCCGA
>PLSZ01000609.1 GCA_003164305.1 Acetobacteraceae bacterium | reverse complement strand
CGGCGTAGACGCGCACGAAGGTCAGCGTGCCGTATTTGTCGTTGATGATCTTGAACGCCAGACCCGCGAATGGCGCATCCGCATTGGCCGGGATGCGGCGGCGATTCGGGTGCAGCGTCTCATCCACGCCCTCCTCCAGCGCCACCGCGATGCCGGGCACGTCGACCGGGCTTGGCAGATAGTCGATGACCGCGTCGAGCAGCGGCTGCACGCCCTTGTTCTTAAACGCGGTGCCGCACAGCACGGGCCGGAATTCGCCCGAGATGGTGCCCTTCTTGATGCAGGCCTTCAGCGTCTCGACCGAGACGTCGCCTTTCTCGAAGTACTCCTCCATCGCCTTTTCATCGACCGAGACGGCGGTGTCGAGCAACGTCTGGCGGTACTCGGCGGCCTTGTCCGCGAGATCGGAGGGGATCGGCTCGTCGTGGTACTTCGCGCCGAGGTCGCCACCTTCCCAGACGATCGCCTTCATCTCGACCAGATCGACGACGCCGATGAACTTGTCTTCCTCGCCGATCGGCAGCTGCAAGGGGAGTGCCACGATGTCCAGCTTCTCCTTCAGCGTGTCGAACGCGCGGTAGAAGTCGGCGCCGGTGCGGTCCAGCTTGTTGATGAAGATGATGCGCGGAACGTTGTAGCGGTCGGCGAGGCGCCAGTTGGTCTCCGACTGCGGCTGCACGCCGGCGACGCCCTCGATGATGAAGATCGCCCCGTCCAGCACGCGCAGGCTGCGGTTCACCTCGATGTTGAAGTCGATGTGGCCGGGCGTGTCGATGATGTTGATGCGCACGCCTTTCCACTCGCACGTCACGGCGGCGGAGGTGATGGTGATGCCCCGCTCGCGCTCCTGCTCCATGTAATCGGTGGTGGTATTGCCGTCGTGCACCTCACCGATTTTGTGCGAGACACCGGTGTAGTGCAGGATCCGCTCGGTCGTGGTGGTCTTTCCCGCGTCGATATGCGCGGTAATACCGATGTTGCGAAGTTTATCGAGCGGCGTATGCGGCGTATCTGACACTTTGGACCTCCATCCAACCGGGGCAAACGGAAACGGGCGCCACATGCGGTCTTGCACCCGCGCGCCCGTGTCCTCATCGCGACCCGATTCCGGGCCGGTCTATCTGCGCCGTCAAATGCGCTTTCAGGCGTGGTTTTGCAAGTGCGAAAACGCCGGGCACGGGCAATCGCATGAGGGAGGGAAGCGCCCGGGTTTCACCCCATTGGCATTAAGATCGCACGGAAAGCGAACTTGCACCTTCCATCCCCCATTCCCCGTCCCCGATCCCCCGTCATGGTCCGGCTCGACCGGACCATCGGTACAATCACACCGGTGAGAATGATTTTGGGCACACCGATGGTCCGGTCGAGCCGGACCATGACGTAAATGGCGATGCCGTCCAATCCGCGACACTATCTCGGCGCCAATCGGGTTTCACCCCGAACCCCGACCAACGCGCTGCCCTGGCGGGTTCGTGAGCAGAGCCCTCACGCTGCCTTTCAGCGAGCAATCGTCCATCGCCGCGATGCGGCCTCACTGTTTGTGACCTTTCGAAATGATGTTCCGTTGTATTCTTTCGCCATGGATCTTCGAACCGCTCATGCTCTGATACGCTTCGGGATGGGTCCGGCCGGCGCCGAGACGCCGCCGGCCGACCCATCCGCCTGGCTGTTGAACCAACTCCATCAACCCGACCCTCCCTCCGCCGGGCCGGAGCCGAATTTGGCCGAGGGCCTCGCCGCGCTGCGGGAGGATCGCGACAACAAACCACCGCCGGGTCAGTCCCGCTCCCGCGCGTTGTATCAGGCGCAGGGGCTGGCGGCGGTCGGCCGCGCGGTGACAACGACGACGCCCTTCCGGGAGCGGCTNNGTGTGGTTCTGGACCAATCACTTCACCGTCTCGCTACGGCATGGGCGATGCGCCGCCCTCGCCGGCTCGTTCGTGCAAGACGCGATCCGGCCGCATATCACCGGGCGTTTCCAGGACATGGTGCTGGCGGTCATGCGTCATCCGGCCATGCTGCTGTATCTGGACAACGCGCAATCGGTCGGACCGGACAGCGAGGGCGGCATGCGCTCGCATCGCGGCCTGAACGAAAACCTCGCCCGCGAGTGCATGGAACTGCACACGCTCAGTCCGGCGTCCGACTATACGCAGGCGGATGTGACGGCGTTCGCGCGGATCCTGACCGGCTGGTCCATCGAGGTTAAAAACGATCCGATGGGATTTGTATTTCGCCCACGGATTCACGAGCCAGGCGAGCAAACCCTGATGGGACGCACCTTCCCCGACGGCGAGGCGGGCGGGGTCGAGGCGCTGAAATTCCTCGCCAACCATCCCGCGACGCATCGTTTCCTGGCCACCAGACTGGTCTGCCATTTCGCCGCCGACACGCCGCCGCCGGGCGCGATCCGCCACATCGAAGGCATCCTGCGCGACACAAAAGGCGATCTGGGCGCGGCGGCGGCAGGACTTGTCTCACTGAACGACACCTGGGCGCCGGGCACCAAATTGCGCACGCCGCTGGACCTTGTTGTCGCCAGTTTTCGGGCATTGGACGCGCCGGCCGATCCACCGCCGCCTTATCTGGGCATTCTAAGCGGTCTTGGCATGCCGTTATGGACCGCTCCGGCCCCCAACGGCTGGTCCGACATCGCCGCCGATTGGTCCGGACCGGAAGCCATGATGCGCCGGGTCGATTGGGCGTACGCCGTTTCCGCCCGGATCGGCGAGAGGGATCCAATGACGATCGCGGAGGCCTCGCTCGGACCGCTGATGCGCCAGGAAACGCATGAGGCGATGGCGCGGGCCGGATCGCGGCGCGAGGCGCTGACCCTGTTGTTCACCTCCCCCGAATTCCAGAGGCGATGATGCACACAGTTTCCCGGCGCGCGGCGCTGCTTGGCCTGACCTCGGTCGTTACGCTGGGGAAGGTTTCGCTGGCTTTGGCGTCGGCGCCGACCGACCGGCGGTTTGTCGTGGTGATCCTGCGTGGCGCGCTGGATGGGATGTCGGCGGTCGTGCCTTATGGCGATCCCGGCCTCGCGGCGCTGCGTCCGGAGCTGGTGCCCCCGCAACCGGGCCAGGGCAACGGACTGCTGGATCTGGGCGGTACATTCGGGTTGCACCCGGCGATGACCCACGCGCACGCGATGTATCAGGCGAACGAGTTGCTGGTGGTGCACGCCGTTGCCGGCAATTATCGCGTGCGTAGCCATTTTGAGGCGCAGGACTACCTGGAAAGCGGCGCCGACCACCGGATGACCAGCGGCTGGCTCAACCGCGCGGTCACAGCGATGCCGGCCGAGGCGCCGGGCCAACTGGACGCGTCGTCCAACGCGATCGCGATCGGCCCCTCGGTTCCCCTGCTCCTGCGTGGACAACACGCCGTCGCCAATTGGGCGCCACACGGATTCGCCGAGCCGCAACAGGCGCTGTACCAGCAAATACTGACACTGAACCAAGGGGATCCGGTTACCGGGCCAGCCATCGCGGCGGGCATGCGCGATCGCGGCTTTGGCGCCCAGGTGATGGGCGGTGATACGATGGACGGACCAAAGGGCGGCGCGAGGTTCGCGTTCCCGGCGCTTGCGTCGGCGGCGGGCACGATGCTGAGGGCGTCCGACGGACCCCGGATCGCGGCGCTGGAACTCGGCGGCTGGGATACGCATACGGCGCAGAACAACCGGCTGGTGCAACCGCTGACGCAACTCGATATCGGGCTTGAGGCCCTGCGCACGGCGATGGGCGACGCCTGGGGGAAAACCGTGGTCCTGGTGATGACCGAGTTCGGCCGCACCGCCCGGGTGAACGGCACCAAGGGCACCGACCACGGCACTGCCACCGTTGCGTTCGTGGTCGGCGGCGCGGTGTTCGGCGGACGCGTCGCCGGGCAATGGCCGGGCCTCGCTCCGGGCAAGCTATACGAGAATCGCGACCTCGCCCCCACCACCGATCTGCGCTCGGTGGCGAAAGCCCTGCTGGCCGCGCATCTCGGCGTTCCCGTCAGCGCGTTGCCGGCTGTGTTCCCCAACAGCGAGACCGCGCAGCCGATGCGCGGCTTGCTCCGCACCTGACCAAACCTCTCCCGCGGGAGCAGGAGAGAGACCGCCCCGGCCCTTTTCACCTTGAGTGGAAACGCCCAGCCGACCCTGTCATTGCGAGGCGCGGAG
>PLSZ01000581.1 GCA_003164305.1 Acetobacteraceae bacterium | reverse complement strand
TCAATGTTTCGGACGCCTGGTATGAAACCGCGTCGTCTCGGGCGCTTAAAATGACCGCTCGGGATTGGGGCACCCAGAAGCACCGGCCATCCGAGGCGGAACCAAGGACATCCGGAGCCGTTGGTCGATGGCAAAAGGCAATGGAGCCCCGAATGTCGGTCATCGCATGGATTGTTCTCGGCCTGATCTCCGGCTTCATCGCCAGCAAGCTGGTAAACCGCACCGGCGAGGGGTTCTTGTTGGACGTGCTGCTCGGGGTTGTTGGTGCGATCGTGGGCGGCTTCCTGTTCACCCGGCTTGGGGCCGCGGGTGTCACCGGCCTTAATCTCTACAGCATGTTCGTCGCTGTGGTTGGCGCGGTGGTCGTGCTGATCCTCTACCACGCGCTGTTCAGGCGCCGAGTCATCTAAAACGGGCGCCGGTCCTTCCATGGTTTCGCCGCCTCCAATTGGGCCGCGAGGCGAAACAACGTCGCCTCACCCCCGAACGGCGCCGCGAATTGCACGCCCACGGGCAAACCGGTCTCGGTCCAGTGCAGCGGCACACTCATCGCCGGGTTGCCCGCCGAGTTGAACAACGACGTGAACCCGATCGAGCGGTTGATCCCTGTCAGATACGAGGCCCGGTCCGGGTTCGCCGGCGACACCACGCCCAAGGGCAACGGCGTCGTGCACATCGTCGGCGTCAGGATCAGGTCGTGGCCAGATGCGAAGAATCGAGCCACAACCCGGCCGACCCGATGGATACGAGTGATTGCGTCCGCGTAGTCGGCGGCCGAATATTGAAGCGCCAGTTCCGCGGCCTCCCACGTCATCGGCTCCACGTCGTCCTGTCTCAGCGCGCGGCCAACCCGGTCGGTGCATGACGTCAGCAACGCCCGAATATTCGCCATGATGATGATACGCTGGGCTTCCCGGAACGGTTCGAAGTCGAATTCCGGCCGGGCCTGGGTGACATGGTGGCCCAGAGACTCGCACACATGGGCAGCGTCTTCGGCGGCCTGACGGCATTCCGGATCGACCGGCTGGCCATTCCAGGGGCTGGTGCACAAGGCGATCCGAAGCGGTTTCGGTGCCCGGCCAACCTCGTCCAGGAACGTCCCGGCATGCGCGGGCGCACAGTATGGGTCGCCGACATCCTCGCCCGAGGTCGCGTCGAGCAACGCGGCGCTGTCCCGCACGCTGATGCTGACGCAATGACCGACCGCCTGACCGCCCCAGCCCTCACCAACATCCGGACCGCTCGGGTTACGGGCCCGCGTCGGTTTGAGACCGAACAACCCGCACGCCGAAGCTGGTATGCGGATCGACCCGCCGCCGTCCGTGGCATGCGCCATCGGCAGGATCCGCGCGGCCACCGCGGCGGCGGCGCCCCCGGATGATCCGCCGGCACTGCGCGCGAGGTTTCACGGATTGCGGCAGGGCCCGAACTTCGCCGGCTCGGTCGAGGTGGCCAGGCCGAGTTCGGGCGCGGCGGTGCGGCCGAAAATGGTCAGGCCGGCGGCGCGATAGCGCGCGACGATGGTGCTGTCGTGGTCCTACACGATGTCAGCAAGCAATTTGGTCGATCCGGTGGAGACCGTACCAGTCATCAAGGCGCCAATGTCCTTGAGTAGAAACGGAACGCCGGATAGCGGGCCGGCGGGGAGCGGCGCTTTCGCCATCGCACGCCCCTGCTCGTAAAGCCGAGCGGTGATGGCGTTGATCGTCGGGTTGAATTGTTCGGCGCGTGAGATGGCTTCTTCCAGGACTTCCGTCGCCGTAAGTTCGCCTCGGCGGATCAAGGCCGCCAGCGCCAACGCGTCCAGCCGGTCGTATTCGGCGATGCCAGCCATGGTGACATTCTCCCTGCTGGCGCGAACAGAACCAGGGCGTCGCCTTCTCAGTCAATCCTGAGCAGTTTCAGCCAGGGGGAGATTTCACTGAAGCCCGGTCAAAACTCCGCCGGACGCAGCAGCCGTGCCAATTTATCCAGCACCGCGTTCGCGAGGCCCGGCTCCGGACCTGTGAAAAACCCCCGCGCGATATCCAGATACTCGTTGATCACGACTTTCGCGGGCGCCCCTCCGGTCGCGGCGAGTTCCGCCCCGCCGGCGCGCAATAAGGCCCGCAGCACCGGATCGATCCGGCTGAGCGGCCAGTCAGCAGGGAGCGCCTCGGTCACCATCGTGTCGATCGTATCCTGCTGCCGAACAGCGGCACGCACGATCTGGGCGAACAGGGGCACCTCGGCATCCGGGATGCGGCCATCTTCGTACCCGTGTTCGGCCGCCGTATCGCCCAACCGATGCCGCACGAACTGATCGATCACGGTTTCCGGGTTTTCCTGCGCCTGCTCACTCTGAAACAAAGCCTGGACCGCCGCGACACGGGAGGCCGTCCGCGTGCGGGGACGTGGCGGAGAGGGAGCTTTCACGCCGCGCCGAGCCGACGGGCGGCGTTAATCTGCAACAGCGCGGCGGCGGCGGCTTCCGCGCCTTTATTGTGTCCGTCCATGCCCGACCGAGCCTCCGCCTGCACTAGCGTGTCGCAGGTCAGCAGCCCCGTACCGACGCAAAGTCCGAATTGCAACGAGACGTGCATGACGCCTTCCATGGTGGCGCGGCATATGAAGTCGTAATGATCGGTTTCGCCGCGCACGATGCAACCCAGGGCCACGAACCCGTCGAACCGCTTATCCCCGCGGATAGCGAGGCGGATGGCCTGGGGCAATTCATAGGCGCCGGCGATGTCGAGGATTTCGCTGGTCGCACCGGCGTCCCGCAGGATCCGTTCGGCTCCGGCCGTCAGGCCATCGACGACACCTTTATAGTAGGGCGCGCGAACGATCAGCAGATGCGGTGCCTCGCCGTCGATCGCCGGCGCGGCCGGAAGCGGAGCGTCTTCGGTGCTCATATCGCCGGAACCGGGTACGCGGCCGTCATACCTCGTAGCCTCCGCCGACGACGTTGGGGATCATACGCTGTTCCACGATGTTCAGGCCGTAACCCTCCAACCCGATGACCGTGCGCCGCCGGTTGGTCAGCAGGATCATGTTCTTTACGCCAAGATCGAGCAGAATTTGCGCGCCTATCCCGTAATCCCGCAGTTCTCGGTTCGGCCGCGGCTGCGCGGACAGGTTGCGCACCCGCTCGGCCAGCGCGGTCTTGCGGTGTTCGCGGATCATCACCACCACGCCGCGGCCTTCCTTGCCGATCATGTGCATGGCGTTATGCACGGCGATCCAGTGCGGCTGCCCGGTCATGTCGTCCAGCAGATCGACCGCGTGCATCCGCACCATCACCGGCCTGCCGTCGGAGATGTCGCCTTTCACCAGCGCCAGATGCTCCTGATATTCCACCGTGTTGGCGAATACGATGGCGCGCCAGTCGCCGCCGGCCGCGTGTTTGAACTCGCCTTCCTGGACCTTGCGCACAAGCCGCTCGGTCAGCCTCCGGTGGGCGATGAGGTCGGCGATCGTGCCCAATTTGAGGTTGTGCTTTTGGGCGAACGTGACCAGGTCCGGCAGCCGAGCCATGGTGCCGTCGTCGTTCATGATCTC
>PLSZ01000660.1 GCA_003164305.1 Acetobacteraceae bacterium | reverse complement strand
GTCGTCGATACGAAGAACTGGTGGCCCGGAAAGAAGGTCCTGATCTCGCCGGCGTCCGCGCATGACATCAATTGGACGGATGGCCGGGTCAACCTGAATGTCGATCGTCAGAAGGTCAGAACCAGCCCGGAATACAGCGAAGCAATGACGATCGATCGAGATCATGAAAGGCGTTTCCATAATCACTATCACGACATTGACGCGCCCGGTCAGCCCTGATCGCGCGTTTGTTCCGCGGCCCGCCGTCGCGGCTCATCCCTGATGCCTGACCCGCATCGCGACCGTTACGGGCGTAATAAAAGGGGCCAGGAATGAGGAAACCCAATTCACTGCCGGCGTCGATCTTCGTGATCGTTCCTGGCATCGGTCTGGCCTTCGCCTGGTCGACGTCCGGACTCGCCGATTACCGCGAAGGCGCGATCATCGCGGCCGTGTCCGCCGTCGTTGCCTACATTGTCGCCTACTCCATCACGGTCGCGGATCAGTGGGAGCGAGTCGTGGTGCCGCGGCTCGGTCGCTTCCGCGCCCTTGAAGGCCCGGGGCTGTTTTCAGCATTCCGATCATCGAGATCGTTCCTTGTTGGATCGTCATCCGGGTGATCACCAGCGCGTTCAAGGCGGAGAAGACTTTGACCAAGGATACGGTCCCGGTCGATGTCGATGCCGTGCTGTTCCGGAAGGTCGTCGATCCGAAGAAAGCCGCGCTCGACGTCGCCGATTATGAGCCCCGCCGCCTCATGAGAATCGCGCGGACGGCGATGATCTCCGGCAGTGGCCTGAAATTCGCCCGGAGGTTTCGATGACGAGATTTGGTTTGGTAAGCCTACGGCCACGACGTTGGTATTGGGGGCCTGAACCGCGCCGTTGGTCCAAAAGGAGGACATGCGCCGCACGCCGTACCCGCAACTCCGCGACGCCGGTCGTTTGACCTACGTCAGGCTGCCGGCCGGTAAGTACCGGATCAACGGGCGCTTCCATGGCAAGTCCGGAACCCATGCGGTGACGTTGGACCGCGATACCGGCCGGGATGTATACTTTCACTGGAAGACGGCCGGACAGAGGCGCGGCACGGAAGACGGATCCGTGGCGGCGTCTCGTTCCCTGAACATCACGGAGTGAATGAAGTGGCGGGAATTGAACAGATTGAACTGGAGGGACATCGCGAGGAAATCATCGGCGATGTGAAAAAGCTGGTCGAAAAATATCGTGCGATATTCGATTGGGATGTGCCGGACATTGATCAAAATGTCGCGGATAAACTTATCCTGGTCGAAATACGGAAGGCGTTGGATGACATCGAGAAGCAACTATTGGACCAGGAGATCGGGTGAAGCGGCCAGGATCGCCGGCTTGTCGGTGCTCGATGCTGCTTTGCTCTCCGCTTGCTCCGCGCCTGCTCCGGCGTCCGAACCTTGACCGGTTCCTCTCGGTCCTCGTTCCGCGTGCCGCTTGCCCTGACGCTGATCCTGGCGCCAGACGGACTGATCGGCACGCAATTGTCGGCGCGAGCGGACGAAGGGCCAGGCCACGCCCGGACGCTCTCAGCAACGCATCGAGCAGGTATTCCGGCTACGCCGTCGCGCCATCGCCGGCAACCGCCGCGAACGGGTTAGCCAACGCGGGAAACTCCACGTCAGACGGACTCACCGCGGCTGCCGCCTTTGACATCGGCTCATTTGCGTTCCGCCTGGATGTTTGGTTTCGCGGGCAAGCGGCGAGACGGAATCTCTCGCCGCCAACACGCCTTCCCATCGATCCAACTGGCCGCGTCGTGCCATGGCGCTAACGACAAGCCGCCGCTTCGCCGGAACACGGGCGTCGTGCCCCTCGGTCGGTTTCGGTCCCATCAACCCCGCGGCGCGTGGTTCATCGGCTGAGTGGATTGTTCGGCACGGCCTCCGGTCAGCTTCCGCACGGGCTCGCCCGCGAGGATCGCCAGCGCGCGTCGGCATCTCCGGCTTAAGGACCAGGCCATAAGTGAGCCGATTCGCGCCGCCTCGAACCGGTGCTGGCACTGGCCGCCGGTCCCGCGCGAAAGTGAGGAAATCTGGCACCGGCCATTCGGTCCCCATGGCCAATCGAAATTATTCTCCGGACGCGGCCACGATAAGGAACCAGAAACCGAGATTGACGTTGAAGTTGGAGCTGGGACCGGCCATCGGCCGGGACGGCCGAGGTTCAAACGCGCATCCCCTCTTCGCGCGGGCCCGCTCGGGCGAGGAGGCAAAATGGTCGATAAACGCATCCGATCCGACGAGACTGCTTGTATGACGCCGCCAACATCCCAGATAGAGTGTTTCGCGGCGCGGAGCGTCAGGCTTCCGCGTCAATCGGGGGTGTTTACGGGCCCGGGACCGGTGCGACGCGAATACGTTGCCAACACAAATATATTGAATTTTGCTGGCGCCGTTTCCCGGCCGGCATTAACTATGAACATCAATCGGCCGAATCGCCGGGCGGGCCGGTTCAACATGGAATGGCAAAAATGATCCACGGCTACATGATCTCCTCACCCGATAGTCAAAAAGTCGCGGCCCAGTTGAAGTCAGCGGGATGCGAGAAAATCCACCGCGATTCGCGCGGCAACGCGAAGTCGGAGCGTTCGCAGCGGCGGCGCGCGATCGAGCAGCTTAACGCGGGAGATGTGATGGTCGTCGCCCGATTGAACCAGATCGCCGACTCGACGCTTGATTTGCTCTCGACGATGAACCTGATTTCCGAGCGGAAAGCGCTGTTTCGTTCGCTCGCGGAACCATGGAGCGATACCAATTCACGCGGCGTGCGCCTGCTGACGATGCTTGAAGGGGTCGTCGGTTTTGAGCGCGATGTGCGCAGCGCGCGGACCGAGGCGGGTCAGGCTCGGGCGGTCGCGCGCGGCGTTAAACTCGGCCGCAAACCGAAACTAACGCCGAAGCAGGAGCAGGACGCGATGCGGCGCCGCAAGCGGGGCGAGACCCTGGCGACCATCGCCGAGAGTTACAACGTCAGCCACAGCACGATTTCACGGCTCGTCGCCTGACAGTTCCTCGGGCCCGGATCATTTGATACGAATCGCCGGAACGACTGACTCTCGCATCACCCGTCATCCCCGGACTCGACCCGGGGATCAGTAGAGGCGTGGTGCTGGTATTGATCCCCGGGTCGATCCCCATAAGCATCAAGATAAGGGCCGCGACAGGCACGATTGGTCCTTTTTCGTCATCCTCGGGCTTGACCCGAGGATCGCCGCGCGCGCACACAGCGTTGATTTTACGCAACTACCGAGCGTCAACCGATGCTCGGGCCAGGCCCGAGCATGACGGTGAGAGGCAATTTCGACCCCGCCCAATTCTTAACCTGATGCCTATGGGATCGACCCGGGGGATAACGTTTCGGCCTACGGCGATCGGACGATCGTCCGGGCGGTTGGTATGACCCGGATCATTTCGGCGACGTGACCGGGCACCGGTGGGTTTCGCTGTAACGGCCCGGACCGGGCGAAGTCGCGGGGGCTTCGATCAGTCTTCGCGCGGGGCGCTGCCCTTACAGCATGATTGTTTCAGGTTGAACCAATCATGCTGTAAGGCCTTTGTTTGAGAGCGTGATTCACGCTTTCCGACCAATCAGCCTCAAGCGATCACGCTCTAAAGTCTCCCCCCGGCGCACCAGCGCCGGTCATGGTCTCCCCGGGTCGGCCTCCCCGGCTCGTTCGGGGGCTCAGGGCCGCCTGAAGCAGCGGCACCAGGGGGTGACGATTCTCGATCGGGTGAGGGGGGCGCCGCACTGGCCAAATAGCGCCCTAACCAACCGGGATGAGCCGGATCCGCTTGCCCTCGACGCCCAGAGCGACCCTGCCTTCGCGCAGCGCGATCGCGTCGTCGCCGAACACCACGCGCCGCCAGCCATGCAGCGCCGGGACGTCCGGGTCGTCCTCGGCCGCGATCCGGTCGATGTCGTCGGACGAGGCGATCAATTTCGGCGCCACCTGATTTTCCTCGCAGCGCGCGGTCAGCAGCACCTTCAGCAACTGCACCAGGGCCGCCGACGGCCGCGCGGTTTCCCGCTGCCGCGGGAGCGCCGGCAGGTTCGCCTCCGGCAGAGCGATCGTCGCCGCCGCCGCTTCCAGCAAGGACGCGCCGGTGCGGCCCTCGGCGAACCCGCGGGTGATGCCGCGGGCGCGCGACAACGCCTCGGGGTTGGCCGGAGCGATCGCGGCGATTTCCATCAGCGTCTCGTCTTTCAGCAGGCGCTGCCGGGGGATGTTGATCCGTTGCGCCTCCTGCTCCCGCCACGCCGCCAGCGCGCGCACCAGGGCAAGGAAGCGGCGGTTGTTGCCGCGCAGCTTCAGCCGCTCCCACGCCGTTTCGGGGTCGGCGCGATAGGTCGCGGGGTTGGTCAGGATCGCCATTTCCTCGGCGACCCAGGACAGCCGTCCCTCCTCCCGCAGGCGCGCCAGCAACCGGCGATACACCATGCGCAACCACGTCACGTCGGCCGCCGCGTAGGCCATCTGGGCCGGAGACAGCGGGCGCGCGGCCCAGTCGCTGAAGCGATGCGCTTTGTCGATCGAGCCACCGGTCAGGCTGGACACCAGCGAGTCGTAGCCGACCTGATCGCCGAACCCCGCCACCATCGCGGCGACCTGGGTATCGAACAGCGGCGTCGGAACGGCGCCGAATCGCTGGACGAATATCTCCACATCCTGGCGCGCCGCGTGGAACACCTTGGTCACCGCCTCGTTGGCCAGCAGCACACCCAAAGGGGCCAGATCGAGCTTGTCGGAGACGGTATCGACGATCGCGACCTCGGTTTCGCCGGCCAGCTGCACGAGGCACAGTTCCGGATAGTACGTGCGCTCGCGCATGAACTCGGTAT
>PLSZ01000077.1 GCA_003164305.1 Acetobacteraceae bacterium | reverse complement strand
ACAGGATTCCTAATCCTGGGGCCGTTGGTTCGAATCCAATCGGGGACGCCAGCTTTTTCAATGATTCAGGCAAATATCCAAATATAATCCGCGCGATTTCTCGTCTCGGGTACCGATCTGGGTATCAGATCGTCCGATTCCCGAGGCGGATGTGACGCCGCGTCTCCATCCCGACTTTACGCGAGTCGCCTTCAGGGCGTCCATCCGACGTGGCCGCTGCAACGCGCTGGCCAATCCGGTCCCTTGCCCATCCATGATGTCACTAACCCGACAGGCCCGTTTCTTCCCAGAAAGTCTATATGTTTCAACAAGTTGGCCGCGCCACGCGACCTGGCACCGGAATTGCTTGGACCCCTCGCGCATAACCGGAGCGCCGATCGTGTCCCACATCACCCAGCCTCCATGCCTCGACGCAGCCGGCACGTTCGCCGCGGGCGACCTGAACGCGGCGCCGCGTTTGCGCACCGCGGCGGTGGTCTATGGCCCGGACGACGACGTCGATGCCGCCCTCGCCTTTTCAGCCGATACCCTGGGCCGCGCCGGACTGATGGTCGGAGGCCTGCTGCAACGCTTCGGCGAACGCATCGCGGTGGGCAAGCGGGAGATGCTGCTGCGTGTGCTTCCCGCCGGCGAAACGATTCGGCTGAACGACCCACGCGGGTCCGGCGTATTGGGCTGCATCCTGGACACCGACGCGCTGGCCCGCGCCGCGGTCGCCTTCCGGCGCGCCAACGCGGCCCGCCCCGACCTGCTGCTCGCCAGCCGGTTCGGCAAGGAAGAGGCCGCCGGCGGTGGCATGCGCGCCGAACTGGCGGAAGCGCTGATGACCGGCGTTCCCGTGCTGGTGCCGGTGCGACGCGCCCTGTTGCCGGACTGGCGCGCCTTCCTCGGCGAACCGGCCGACGAGTTGCCCCCAACCACCAACGCCATCCTTCTCTGGGCTGGCCGCCACGCCGGCACGGACCGCGGCCAGGGGACATGCCTGGGCACATGGCTGGAATACTGTGCCACCGCTCCAATGAGTTGGTAGGTCGTCATGCCCGCCCGGAAGCCGGTGGGTCAGGTCGGACAGGGCGGCATGTGGGGACGCGGGCAACCCTCACCCACCAGCGGCGATCCATCATTCAGGCCTACCCAGGCGGCGATCTCGGCCGGATCGAAACCGCATGAAACGCGGTCCTCGCACGCCAGCAGGGGGCGCCGGATCAACAACGGTTCCGCGATCAGCAGCGCCAGGGCCTCGGCCTCCGACAGCGTCTCCGGCCTGATCTCACCTCGTTTCACTTTCGCCGCGCTTTGGTTGAACCACGCCGCGACCGGGCGGTCGCCGAAGAACGGCCGCAGGCGCGCGACGGTCCAGAACTCGGCGCGCAAATCTCGCACCTCCACGGCGTGACCGGACGCGCGCAGCACCGCGAGTTGGCTTGCATTGCCGGCACACCCGGCTTTGCCCCAGAACATGATCCGCGCCATTGATTTATCTCCAGTTCGTCGAAAACGCCGCCCCGAACAGCCTGGTTCGGAGCGGCCCATGGCTGCTCAGTTTTGTCGTGAACCTGACATTCGCTCGCGCCGCGGCCGGGCGGCAATCTCGGTGACGATGCGAATTCGCAACATGATAGATGCTAAAGCCTTGAAGAGATTATCGGGCCTGTCGCGCCGGCCACTCCGGCGTGAACATGAAACAGCAAACCCCGTGCCAGCCTCCGGCAAAGCTGGCGCCTGATTTTGAAAATTTTTGCTGCACTGCAAAAAAAATGATTGCCAGCCACGGAAGGAGCGTCTTAACGTATTCGATAATCATTGGCCCACCGTAATGCTACGGATTGGCATCCCCGGCGGGGTTGGAGCTCTCATATGATCGGCGAGCTGGACTCCATCACGCTTGAACACGAAGGACATTTGCCCGGCCGGCCGGAAATGGCCCTCTACGGCATTTATGAAATCTCGAAAATTCTGTGCGGTCCGGGAAGTTTGCGGGAAATCCTGGTCGCGACGTTGAGCGTGTTGAAAAGCTTCCTCGATATGGGCAACGGACTGATCGCGCTGCTCGACGACACCGGGGAACCTGAGATGGTCGTGTCCGGTTCGCTTGGCGACCACAACGCGCGGCGCTATTTCGACACGCTGCCCGAGCGTGTGATCGGCCAACTGGTCGCGACCGAAATTCCACTCGCGGTGGCGGATGTCGGCAAAGACAGTGTGTTCGTCTGGGATACGTCCGCCTGGGGCCCGCCGGGACTCAATTATTCGTTCATGGGCGTGCCAATCAAGGAACGCGACCGCGTGGTCGGCACGCTGACCATCGACCGCGCCTGGGTGAAATGGGGCGGCGTGCAGGTCGATGAGGACCTGCGCTTCCTGAAAATGGTCGCCAATCTGGTCGGCCAGACCGTGCGTTTGCATCGCATCGTCACCAATGACCGGGCACGGTTGCTGGAAGAACAGAGCCGCCTTTCCAAGCTGCGCACCGAACTGTTGCCCGACGCGCAACCGCGGTCGAAAGGCGAAGCGACGCATGGCGGCATCATCGGTGACAGCGGCGAGATCCGTCGTGTCCTGGACAAGGTCGGCATCGTCGCGCGCACCAACTCGACCGTGATCCTGCGCGGTGAATCGGGCACCGGAAAGGAGTTGTTCGCCCAGGCGGTGCACGACCTCTCCAACCGCGCCACTGGCCCGTTCGTGAAACTGAACTGCGCCGCGCTGCCGGAAAGCGTCCTGGAGTCGGAGCTGTTCGGTCACGAGAAAGGTGCCTTCACCGGCGCCGTGGCACAGCGCAAAGGCCGCTTCGAACTGGCCGACCGCGGCACGTTGTTCCTTGATGAGATCGGCGAAATTTCCCCGGCGTTCCAGGCCAAGCTGTTGCGCGTCCTGCAGGAAGGCGAGTTCGAGCGGGTCGGCGGCACGCGCACGTTGAAAGTCGATATCCGACTGGTCGCCGCGACCAACCGCGATCTGGAAGACGCGGTGGCGAAAGGCACATTCCGCGCCGATCTGTATTACCGCATCACCGTGGTGTCGATCTTCGTGCCGCCGTTGCGTGAGCGTCGCTCGGACATTCCACTGCTGGCGCGGGAATTCCTGCGCCGTTTCAATCGCGACAACAAAACCAGCCATACGATGTCGCGCGCCGCGACCGAAGTGCTGATGTCCTGCTATTTCCCTGGCAACGTGCGCGAGCTTGAGAATTGCGTGATCCGCACGGCGACGATGGCGCATGGCGATGCGATTCAGGACTCCGATTTCGCCTGCCGCAACGATCGCTGCCTGTCGTCGGTGCTTTGGAAACTACCCGAGGACACGCGTCCCGCCGTCGTGGTCCCGCTGCCGATCATGCCCAACCTCGCGCGCCCGGCCGCCACATTTCCCGCGAAGGCGATCCCGGAACGCGCGCCAGGGCCCACCCCGGTCGCGCCCAGCCCGGTCGCGCCCACGCCGGACGCGGCTCCGGGCGCGGACGACGCGGGCGGCCATATTGAACGTGAGGCTTTGCTGGCCGCCATGGAAAAATCCGGCTGGGTACAGGCGAAAGCCGCGCGGATTCTGGGCCTGACCCCACGCCAGGTCGGTTACGCGATCCGCAAGCAGGGAATTTCGATCCAGAAGTTCTGAGCGGCCGGGCGCGTCGCGGGCGCAACGCCGATTCGTCATCACCAGGCCAAACCTCATAGGCGCCAAAATAGCACAACGAGCGGTGTGGTGCCCGCCTCCATCGGCATGGTCCGGCTCGACCGGACCACCAGCACAAACACACCGTTGAGAGCGATTTTGGGCCCACCGATGGTCCGGTCGAGCCGGACGAATAGGGAACGGTGCCGCGCCATCCGCGACGCTGTTTTAGCGCCTATGGGGCGCGACCCGCTCATCTTCCATGGCACAGTCCGACACCCAAACACCAGGCTGTCCATTGTCCGACACCGTGTCGCGACCGGCGTCGCGTTCGTTGTCGCAAACTGAACAGCACGGCGCTTATCACCCTGGAATCGCGGGGTTTCCCCATATGGCACGAAGGTTGCTCTGACCTGACAAGGTCCATTCGCGACCACCGAAGGTTGACACGCCATGAGTGCTAGCGCCGACACGCTGCGGACCGTCCGCGACTCGAACGCCGAAGGCTATAAGTACGGTTTCGTTACGGATATCGCCGCCGACGAGGCCCCTCCCGGCCTCGACGAAAGCACGGTTCGTTTCATCTCGGCGAAAAAGGGCGAGCCGGCATGGCTGCTGGAATGGCGCCTCAAATCATTCCGCCGCTGGCTCCATATGACCCCGCCCGATTGGGCCAAACTTAACATCGAACCCATCGACTATCAGGCCTCGACCTATTATTCCGCGCCAAAGCAGGGACCGAAATCGCTCGACGAGGTCGATCCCGAGCTGCTTAAGACTTACGAAAAACTTGGCATCCCGCTTGGCGAAAGGGCCGCGCTGGCTGGCATCGCCGTCGATGCCGTGTTCGACAGCGTCTCCGTCGC
>PLSZ01000468.1 GCA_003164305.1 Acetobacteraceae bacterium | reverse complement strand
GATCAAGCAGGCCAAGGAATTCGGCGTCAGTTCGAAGATGAAACTCGCGGGGCTGTTGCTGTTCCTCACCGATATCCATTCGTTGGGCCTGGATATCGCGCAAGGCATCGTGCTGACGGATAGTTTCTATTGGGACATGAACGACCGGACTCGGGCGTTTTCCAACCGGTTGTCGCCGAAGATCGGCGGCGCGCGGCCAACCATGGTGCAGGCCGGCGTCTACTCGTCCGTGCTGCACTACCTGAAGACCGCGACCGTCATGGGCGTGGACAAAGTGAAGCTCGACGGCGCCGCGACGGTCGCGCAAATGAAGAAGATCCCGACCGACGACGATTGCTTCGGTCCCGGATCGATCCGCGAGGACGGCCGCAAGCTGCACCCCGCTTATCTGTGGGAAGTGAAGAAGCCCACCGAGAGCAAAGGCCCGTGGGATTACTACAAGCCGCTGGCCACGACGCCCGCCGATCAGGCGTTCCGCCCGATGGATAAAGGCGGTTGCCCGCTGGTGAAAAGCTGAAGGCATGTCACGCCGAACGCTAAATATCGCGAGCGCGAAACGCGCCGCCGCCGCGAGGGAGAGATCAGGATGTCCACTTAACATCTCGAAGGATTTGGTTCCATGACGCTGTCCCGCCGTTCCATGCTGACCGCCGCCGCCGCATCGGCGCTGACGGTTCCCGCGCTGCCACGCGCCGCCCGCGCGCAAGCCGCCACCATCAAAATCGGCGTGCTGAACGATCAGTCCGGCCCTTACACCAACACCGGCGGCATCACCTCGGTCATCTGCGCGAAACAGGCGGTCGAGGAATACGCCAAAAGCAACGGCCTGAACGTCGAGGTGATCTCGGCCGATCACCAGAACAAGCCCGATCTCGCGGTGTCGATCACGCGGGAATGGTTCGACCGCGACAATGTCGACATGCTGCTGGACGTGCCCACGTCGTCGGTCGCGCTTGCGCTGCAGTCGGTGGTGCGGGAGAAGAACAAGGTTTATCTCAATTCTGGCGCCGCGAGTTCAGAACTGACCGGCGGCCAATGCTCGCCCAACTTTATTCATTGGACCTACGACACGTTCATGTTGGCGAAGTCGACCGGCGGGGCGATGGTGAAGGCCGGCGGCAATTCCTGGTTCTTCCTGACCGCCGATTATGCCTTCGGCAAACAGTTGCAGGCCGATACGACCGCCCTGGTGAAAGCCGCGGGCGGCACCGTCAACGGTTCGGTGACGTATCCATTCCCCGGCACCACCGATTTCTCGTCATTCCTGGTGCAGGCACAGTCCAGCAAGGCCAAGGTCATCGGGCTGTGCAACGCCGGCGGCGACACGGTGAACTCGATTAAGCAGATCAACGAGTTCGGCATCAATAAAAGCATGAAGGTCGCGGCGCTGCTGATGTTCATCAACGACGTACACGCGCTTGGCCTGGAGACCGCGGCGGGCCTCAACCTGACCGAGAGCTTCTATTGGGACCTCAACGACAAGACCCGCGCCTTCACCAATCGCGTCAAGGACAAGACGCCGAAGAATTACCCCAACATGGTGCACGCCGGCTGCTACTCCGCCACGCTGCATTATCTCAAGGCAGTGCATGCCATGGGGGCGGCCGAGGCGAAGAAGGATGGCATCGCCACGGTCAACCGGATGAAGGCGATGCCGGTGGAGGACGATTGTTTCGGCAAGACCACGATCCGCGAGGACGGCCGTAACCTGACTCCGTCCTACCTGTTCGAGGTCAAGCAACCGTCCGAAAGCAAAGGTCCCTGGGACTACTACAAAATGATGGTGGCGACATCGGGCGATGAGGCGTACCGGCCGCTCGCCGACGGCCATTGCGCGTTCATAAAAGCCTGACAGGCGAACAAAGGGGGCGGCGCACCAATGATGATGATCTTCGGCATCCCGGCGCCGCTCCTGTTCGGCCAGTTGTTACTTGGCCTGATCAACGGCGCGTTCTACGCGATGCTGTCGTTGGGCCTGGCGATCATCTTCGGCATGCTCAACATCATCAACTTCGCGCACGGCGCGCTGTTCATGATGGGCGCGTTCGTCGCCTGGATGCTGCTGGACTATCTGGGGATCGGCTATTTCCCCAGCCTGATCCTGGCGCCGCTGATCGTCGGCGTCTTCGGCATCGTCCTGGAACGCACCATCATCAGCCGGCTGTACAAACTCGACCATTTGTACGGCCTGCTGCTGACCTTCGGCCTGTCGCTGGTGATCGAGGGCCTGTTCCGCAATGCCTACGGCAGCTCCGGCCTGCCGTATCGCATTCCTAACGTGTTGCAGGGCGCCACCGACCTCGGCTTCATGTTCATGCCGAACTACCGCGGCTGGGTCGTGCTCGTCGCCCTCGTCGTCTGCTTCAGCACCTGGGCCATCATCGAGAAAACCTCGCTCGGCGCGACGTTACGCGCGGCGACGGAAAACGCGCCGCTGGTGCAGGCGTTCGGCGTCAACGTGCCGCGGTTGATCACGATCACCTATGGCGCCGGCGTGGCGCTGGCGGCGTTCGCCGGCGTGCTGGCGGCACCGATCTATTCGGTCAACCCGAACATGGGCAGCAACTTCATCAACACCGTGTTCGCGGTGGTGGTGATCGGCGGCATGGGCTCCATCCTCGGCTCCATCATCACCGGCTTCGGGCTCGGCGTTGTGGAGGGCCTGACGAAAGTCTTCTACCCGCAGGCCTCCGCGACGGTGGTGTTCCTGGTGATGATCATCGTCCTGCTCGCGAGACCACGCGGCCTGTTCGGAAAGGCCGCCTGATGTTCGGGTTTTCGCGTTCCCAGTCGATCGCCTTCCTGGTCATGGTCGCGCTGATCGTGATCAGTCCGTTCGTGCTTTATCCGGTGTTCCTGATGCGCGTGCTGTGCGCCGCCCTGTTCGCCAGCGCGTTCAACCTGATGCTGGGCTATGTCGGCCTGCTGTCGTTCGGTCACGCCGCGTATTTCGGCATGGGCGCTTACGTCACCGCCTGGACCATGAAGTTCTGGCATCTGGACGCGATCTTCGCGATCGCATTGGGAGGGTTGACCGGCGCCGCGTTGGGCCTGGTGCTCGGATATCTCGCGATCCGGCGGTCGGGCATTTACTTCGCGATGATCACCCTGGCGCTGGCGCAGATGGTCTACTTCTTCTGCCTGGAAGCCCCGTTCACCGGCGGCGAGGACGGCATCCAGCAGGTCCCCCGAGGCTACCTGTTCGGCTTCATCGATCTGTCCAACGACATGACCATGTACTGGGTCGTCGCCGCCGTGTTTCTTGGTGGCTTCCTGATGATCCACCGCATCATCCACTCGCCGTTCGGCCAGGTGCTGAAAGGCATCCGCGAAAACGAGCCGCGCGCGACCTCGTTGGGCTATCGCACCGACGACTACAAGCTGATCGCGTTCGTGCTGTCCTGCGGGATCAGCGGCCTCGCCGGCGGCACCAAGGCGCTGGTGTTCGGCATCGCGACCTTGACCGACGTGCATTACTCCACCTCGGGGGAGGTTGTGCTGACCACGCTTCTGGGCGGTCTGGGCACCGTGTTCGGCCCGGCGATGGGCGCGCTGATCGTGACGTCGATGGAAAATTACCTGGCGCAGGCAGGGGCCTGGGTCACCGTGATCCAGGGCGCGATCTTCATGATTTGCGTGCTCGCGTTCCGCCGCGGCGTGATCGGTGAGATCGCCAATTGGCGGAAACTGACGCTGTAAGGTCCCGGGCCCGGGTCATGACGTGTTCGCGCGGCCGCGCTATCCTCCCCGCATCAGGCCACGGGGAGCCCGTCCATGAACAGCCCAACCCTTGAGGTGCCGGCCAACGCCGTTGCAGTCCGGCCGCTGCATGCCGCGCCGGGCGCACCGCGGCCTGGCGCTGAAATCGCCGGCGTCGATCTGCGCACCGTCGACGATGCGGCGTTCGCGGCGATCCATCGCGCCTGGATCGATCATCAGGTGCTGTTGTTTCGTGGTCAAACACTCAGCGACCACGACCTGACCGCGTTCTCTCGCCGCTTCGGCGGTCTGGATCACGCGCCGATCCAGGAAAACGGCCAGCGCATCGCCAGCGGCATGCCGGAAATTTATGTCGTTTCGAATGTGATTGAAAATGGCGTGGCGATCGGCAGCCTCGGTTATGGCGAGGCAGTGTGGCACACGGACATGTCCTATCTCCCCTTCCCGCCCAAAGCGAGCATGCTGTACGCGCTGGAAATCCCTCCCGCTGGTGGCGACACGTCTTTCATCGACATGTACGCGGCGTTCGAGGCGCTACCGGAACGGCTGAAAGATCAGGCGCGAGGACTGCGTGTCAAACATGATGGGACGTATAACAGCGGGGGTTATGTCCGGCAGGGAGTGACGCCGACCGACGATCCACGTCAGGCGCCCGGCACGTTGCATCCGTTGGTTTGCACGCATCCCGAAAGCGGACGGCGGATGCTGTATCTCGGCCGGCGCAAAATGGCGTGGCTGGAGGGGTTCGATCTTCCGGAATCCGACGCGCTGCTCGACGAAATATGGTCGCTTGCGACGCAGCAGCGGTTCGTCTGGACGCACCAGTGGCGGGTCGGCGACCTGGTGCTGTGGGACAATCGCTGCACCATGCACCGCCGCGATCCGTTCGACGCGGCGACGCGCCGGGTGATGCACCGGACCCAGGTCAAAGGCAGCGCGCCGCCGATGGCGTGACTTTATTGCACGGTCAGGCCAATGCGAAACGCCCTGTGCCGGCCATCCCGCGTGAGTTCCTCGAAAACCACGGTATCGGATCCCGTGAACCCAGGCGCCGGCGTATAGGTTACCGCGACGCCCGGCACGGACGCGGCGTTGCAGACCGCGAATGGATTTCCTTGCGGAAACGAAGGATGTCCATCCCGCGCCACGACCTCGGCGATGCCATGCGCCGGCTTCCCGCTCACCCATAATTTCGGCGACTCCCGCGTGCTGCAATCAGGATTGACCGCGTACGCGAAATTGAGTGTCGTGGTTTGCCCGGTCGCCACTGTGCGAGCGAAATCCTTCGGAGCCTCCTGGCCGCCGGTCCACACGACCTGCCCGTCGATCGCGTACGGGGCGCAGGCGACGTTGGATTTCGCGCACGCCGCCAGAGCGCGGGCGAGTGGATCGAAGCCGCCATCCGTCGCCGAAACCGCGCCACCAGGGGCCAACGCGAAGACCCGGGGAAAACGCATCGCGAGAAATTTGCGATACGCATCCCGCCCGCGATCGTTCAGCCCAGGAATGGCGGATACGTCGTCGATCGCGGCGAAATGCGAGGCGGGAGGCGTGGGAGTCGGCAGGTACGCGGGATACTTCTGGGCCGATGGCAATCCGACGCGGGCGAGAAACGCATCCACGCGTGGCGTCCAGATCGGCAAGCCCTCGGGAAACGACAGGAGTTGATGCGAATCGGTCATGAATGCGCCAACCGGCACCAGTTCCGCTTTTTTCGCTCCGGCGGAATATGCGGAGAACAACGTGTGCCAGGTCGCGACCGGCAGAACGGAATCGTTGTCTCCATAGAACCATAAAGACGAGTACCGCGCGGTGGCGCCAAAACGGCGGGCGTTGGAGATCATCGCCTGATCCTGCCACTGACAATCGGATGTTCGCAGCGCCGGCGAAAAGCCGATCCAACCGCGTACGCCCGGAATTTCCATCGACCCAAGCGCCATCGTCGTCCAACCGCCAAAACTTTGGCCGGCGATCACGATCCTGCCTCCGTCGATATCCGGTTGCCGACGCAACGCATCGATCACCGCCCGAATATCCTGGGCGTTTTCCTGTCCCACCGCTTCCAGATTGCATCCATCATGCACAAGATCGCCGCCAGAACCAGCGAACCCGCGTGCCATCGGCAACGCCACCGCGTAGCCGCGCGAAAGAAAATAAAAAGCATTGAATGTGTAACGATACCGTGTGCCGCGGTTGCCGTTACCTACATTCGTGGCGCCGTGGTTGAGTACCGCGAGCGGGAATGGCCCACGACCGGCCGGCGTATAAAGCGTGACTTCCAGCGTTACCGGCCGGTCCGGGTCGCCGGGAAGCCGCAGTATCTTTTCGTTCAACGGCGCCGGTGGCACGAGGTTGGGGTTCTGGTCATCGACCTGAGCCTGCGCGACGCCGGCGTTCGCCAGGAGCAACAGCAACGTGACGAATAACAGACACAATCTGATTGTGGATCGCGTCAACTCAAACTCCCCGGATAATCCCGCCAGATACTCGCCTCCAACCGCGGCGTGGGCTGCATAAGGCGCCAGTGCGCGATCACGTCGGACGCGGCGCGGTTCCAAACTCCTGGTGCCGTGCTGGCATGTTGCAAGAACGTCTCCAGCAGCCGCACCCGGTGGCCGAACCCGGACGCGTACGGATGCAACGTCATGTGAAAATGCCGGCCGCGGCGATATTGCGCGTCGAACTCCGCCCGCCAGTTACGGAACAAGGAGTCCGCATGCTCCAGACCGGTGCCTTTCGACGGGAACAGCAGAAACCATTGGTCATCGTAATGGTAATAATACGGCATTGTCAGGATCGAGCGCGGCGCCAGCGCGTCGGTCACCCAATGATGTGGAATGTCGTCCGCCAGACCGTTGCCAAAGTACAAATATCCCGCTTCGATCAGCAGATCCATCGTGTTTGGACTGATCGTGCCGCCGGCGAAAGGATCGCCCGGACGCGGCAGCGAAAACCAGCCATCCGGCCGGCGGCCGGTCATTTCGGACAGCACCGAACCCGTCATCTCGATCCGCGCCGCCTCGTCCGCGCGAGACAACGCCGAAACATCCTCATGCCGGAATCCTTCCGCGGCGATCTCATGCCCGTCTTGCGTCAGTTCTCGCAACGCCCGAGCCTGCACCCGCGCCATCACCGCCGGCGTCGCGAACGTCGCCTTCAGCCCGAACCTGTCCAGCACGTCCCTGATCCGATCAAGCCCTTCCCGCAGCCCGAATTGCGCCTTCGGGCTGGACAGATCCGCTTCGGTAATCCCCTCCGGTCCCGAGGCGACGCTCAGATCGACCGTTATGCTGAAACAGCAACGAAATCCCTCCGGCCAGCGCACCGCGTCATCCGCCAGGCCGCGCTCATCCGAAATCGTGTAACCGTCTTTCCAGGGCATGATGGTTTCCCCTTAGGCCGCCACGGCCAGGCAATGCCGGGCGACCGCCTCGCAGGTCGGCATCCACACGCCCGGCATCGCCTTCATCCGGGTGATCAGCCGGTCGAGCATGTCGATACGCTGCGCCCGTCCGGACACGAACGGATGCAGACAGACGTTCAAATATCCACCGGCGTGGTACTGCCGCAGGAACGCCTCCCACCACAGGTCGAACACCCGATCGGTGTCGGTGATGCGCTGCGCCGCGTTGCCCGAGCCAAGCCAGGCGAAACTGTAAAACATCGCGTCATCGATCGCGTAATGAAACGGCAGGTTCAACATCTCGTTCTGCCCGTCCGCGTCGCGCAGATAGTACGGCAGATGGTCCGCGCATTCGTGCGAGGTGTAAATGAACCCTTCCTGTCTCAGCAACGACAGCGAGTGATCGCTGCGCGTTCCCACCGGCTTGCGCCCGGTGATCTCCGCCAGCGCCGCGCCGGTCTTCAGAAGATGATCCAGTTCCAGTTGCATGTCGCGCGGCACGCGGTGCTCCCACATATGGTCGGCGATCTCGTGTCCGCTGGCATGGGCCGCCCGCAACGCCTGAGGGTAAAGTTCCCGAATTCGGCCGGGTGTGAAGATCGTCGCCTTGATGGCGTGACTGTCGAACAGCGCGATCAGCCGCCAGATGCCGACCCGGCCGCCGAACTCGCCCTTGGCCAGTTGCATCGGCGGCTCGTTCAACAACCGGCGCAACAGCATCGCGTCGAAATCGGCGGTGAAATTGACCGCCATGCGCATCCCGTCCGGCCAGACGATCCGGGGAATGCGCCGGTGCCGCGCGTCATACCGCCGCGCCGCCGACGCCAACGCCGACAATTCCTGCTCCAGCATCGCCTCGTTCCCTCCACGCGCAGCATAGAGCGGCCAGGCGCCGGTGGTAGAGTGGCGGGCTGACCAGACGGAGACACAGCATGGCATCCCGGGACGGCGCGATCGGCCGCGCATTGACGTTTTTCGACGGCGACGGGTTTCGCGACCGCCTCGCCGGGTTGGTCGCCATTCCCAGCACCTCGCAAGACCCGGCGCATTTACCGGACGTCCAGCGCTATCTCTCGGACGCCATCCAGCCCTGGCTGGAACGCCTCGGCTTCACCGTCGCGATCCACCCGAACCCGCGCGAGGGTTTCGGCCCGATCCTGACCGCCGAGCGCCTCGAAGACCCCTCGCTGCCCACCGTCCTCACTTACGGTCACGGCGACACCGTGCGCGGCCTCGAAGATCAATGGACCCCAGGCCTCGATCCCTGGACGCTGACCGAGCGCGGCGACCTCTGGTACGGCCGCGGCACCGCCGACAACAAAGGCCAGCACGCGGTCAACCTTTCCGCGCTGGAGGCCGTGCTGGAAGAACGCGGTGGCAAGCCTGGCTTCAATATCAAAATGGTGCTGGAAACCAGCGAGGAACGCGGCTCCACCGGCCTGNNGACGTGCTGATCGCCAGCGACGGGCCGCGCGTGATGCCGGACGTGCCGACCATCGCCACCGGCACCCGCGGCACATATCATTTCGATCTGGTGGTGGATTTGCGGCCGGGCGGCGTGCACTCCGGCCACTGGGGCGGGCTGACGACCGACCCGGCGATCGTTCTGGTCTCCGCGCTCGGAACGATCATGGACCGCGACGGAAAAATCCTCGTGCGAGACTGGCTGCCGCGCAACGGTGTGCCGGCGGATGTGCGCGCCGTGCTGGCCGGCTGTCCGGTCGGCGGCGGTGGCGAGGCCGCCTCGATCGACCCCAACTGGGGCGAGCCCGGCCTGACGCCGGCCGAGAAAATCTACGGCTGGAACAGCTTCATCGTGCTGNNGCGCATTGCCAGATCCGCTACACCGTCGATACGGACCCGAACGGGTTCGGCGACGCCGTGCGCAAGCACCTCGACGCCGAGGGCTTTACCAATGTCCGGGTCGAGAACGCCGGCGTACGCATGCCGGCCAGCCGCACAGACCCCTCCAACCCCTGGGTTCGCTGGACCGTCGCCAGCATGGAGCACTCACTGGGCAAACGCGTGCAGGTGATCCCGAACTCCTCCGGCGGGTTGCCGGGCGACGTGTTCATCGATCATCTGGGAACGCCGCTGGTCTGGGTGCCGCACAGCTACAACGGCTGCAAACAGCACGGTCCGGACGAGCATTTCCTGAAGGGGCCGGCGCGCGAGGGTATCGCCGCGTTCGCGGGCGTTTGGTGGGACCTGGGGGAGCCCGGGACGCCGCGGAAGTAAGTGCGAGCCGCTCGCGAAAGGGTCCTGTTGCTGCACGGGATCGGACGCTCGCCCGCGTCCCTTGCCAAACTCGAACGTGGGCTCGCGGCGGCCGGATTCGAAACATTGAATCTGGGATATCCATCGCGAACGGCGTCCCTGGAGCAACTGGCCGATCACGTCTGGCGGGAAGCGAACGTATTCCTGGATCGAAACGGCGGGCCATTGCATATCGTGACCCATTCGATGGGCGGCCTCGTGGCCCGAGCCCTGATCGCGAAGTATCGGCCAATGGCTCTGGGCCGCATGGTCATGCTGGCGCCGCCAAATCAAGGCAGCGAAATCGCGGATTTACTACACCAGACCTGGCTGTACCGGCGGGTGTACGGACCAGCCGGTGCGCAACTGATCACCGGCCCAATGCCGCGTGTGGACTTTCCTCTGGGCGTGATCGCCGGCGATCGGTCGCTCGACCCGTTCTGCTGGCTGATCATTCCCGGGCCGAACGATGGCAAGGTCTCCGTCGCTCGCACCGCGATCGGCGGCATGGCCGATCACGCGGTGCTGCACGCGACCCACACCTTCATGGCACGAAACCCAAGAGTCCTGGCGCTAACGATCCGCTTCCTTCGGCACGGCCGTTTCGACGCTGAAGGTTAAGCCGGCTCCAGATCCACCATTTGCTGGCGGTCCAGCAGGTCGCGGTACGGCCCAGCTCGACGGGACAGCTCGAAGGGGGAGCCGTCATCGACGATGCGGCCATGATCCATCACGATGATGCGGTCGAACCGGCGCAACGTCGACAACCGGTGCGCGATCGCGATGACCGTGCGGCCTTTCATCAGATCGTCCAGGGCCGCCTGGATCAACTGTTCCGATTCGGTATCCAGCGCGCTGGTCGCCTCATCCAGCAGCAGCACCGGCGCGTCCTTCAGCAGGGCGCGGGCGATCGCCAGCCGCTGCCGTTGTCCGCCCGACAACATCACCCCGCGATCGCCGACCAGTGTATCGAAGCCTTGCGGCAGCGCCTCGATGAAGTCGAGGCAGCGAGCGGTCTGCGCGGCGGCGCGCATCTCGGCGTCCGTCGCCTCGGGCCGGCCGTAGCACAGATTCTCCCGCACCGTGCGATGGAACAGGGAGATGTCCTGCGGCACCAGCGCCAGGGCATCGCGCAGGCTTTCCTTGGTATGGTCGCGGATGTCGTAGCCATCGACCAGGATGCGCCCGCCGCTGACGTCATGGAACCTTTGCAGCAGCGACAGCACGGTGGACTTGCCGGCGCCGGAGGCGCCCACCAGCCCGACCCGTTGGCCCGGCTCGATCACCAGGTTCAGCCCGTTCAGTACCGGCTTGCGCCCCAGATAGGCGAAGCGGACGCCCTGGAACTCGACGCGTCCCGCGCCCGGCTCCAGTCGCTCCGCGCCGGCCCGGTCGGGCAACTGGTGCGGCAGCAGCAGCGCGCCGATCGCCTCTTCCATGCGCGCGACGTGCTGGGTCAGGTCCACCAGCGCCACCGCGAGGTCGCGGGTGCTGTGCAGAATGGTGAAGCCGAGCGAGCAGATCAGCACCATGTCGCCGGCGCTGGCCAGGCCGTGTTCCCACATCACGATGCCCCAGCCGAGCAGGCCGGCGGTGATGATGGCGGTCATCACGGCGTGGATCAGCCGCAGCTTCTCCATATACAGCAGGCTGGTGCGACGGGCCGCCATTTCGCCGGTCATGCGGGTGGAAAAGCGGGCGCGCTCGCGCAAGGTGGCGCCGAATGCGCGCACCACGCCCATGTTGCCGATTACGTCGACCAACTCGCCATCGACGGCGGCGGCCTGATGTGCGTAGGCCCGATGCAAAGGCGTGCCGCCGCGGGCCAGCAGGTAAATCACCCCGGCCATGGCAAAGCTGATGCCGGCGAGTGACAGCCCCATCCACGGCTGCACCGTGGAAATCAGCGAAATCGCCACAATCACGGCCAGGCACGGCGGCAGCACGTTCCAGCTCAGCACATTCTCGGTCTGAAACATCGCCTGCGCCGTGGAAGTGATGCGCCCGGCCAACGTGCCCGGCAGCCGCTCGGCGTAATAGGTCGGTGAGTGGCCGGCGAGATGGCCGAACAGATCGCGCCTGACGTCACCCGTAACCCGCACGAAGCTGAACGCCGCCATCGCGCAGCCGACGCGCCACATCAGATTGTCAGCAGTGATCAGCCCGCACAGCAGCGCAAACGCGCCCCATACATTGC
>PLSZ01000166.1 GCA_003164305.1 Acetobacteraceae bacterium | reverse complement strand
GAGCCGTTATCCACCACGATGGTCTCGAATTCCGCCCCAGTCTGCCGGGAGAGGGAGGTGAGGCAGGCGTGTAGGAAACTGCGCCGGTTCCAAGTGACAATCACCACTGAGATCAATCGATTATGCTAACAGGCTCAGGTGTGGAGAGGCGATTGGCCGGGCGTAGGATGAATGGGTTGCGCACTTCCATCTGTTCGCGTCTCCAGGCCGTCGATTATTCCGTGGCGCCGAGGATCGTTCGAACCGTACTGGACAATCCGTCTGGCGTGAACGGCTTCTTGAGGAAAGCGCCGCCCAAAGCCTCGGCATTCTCGTCATTTCCCGATATGAACAGAACTTTTACTCCGGCCTGCGCCAGTTTCAGTTTCTGAGCCAGGTCGTACCCACTCATTCCGGGCATTGCCACATCCGTGACTAAGAGGGCGACCGGCACGTTCGCCTGGCGCACCAGATCGCAGGCGAGTTCTCCCGTACGTGCCGACATTACGCGATAGCCACTGTCCTCCAGGATCTTGCACACCAGCGGCCGGACCAGTTCGTCGTCCTCCGCAACCAAGATCGTCTCGGTGCCGCGAAAGGCCTGCCCGGCAGCTCCTGCAATTGGGCCTGGCGCCGCCGCATTCGCACGTGGGAAATAGATCCGAAACGTCGTGCCTTCTCCCGGTTGGCTCTCAACCGAAATCTGCCCTCCGTATTGCTGCACGATCCCGTATACCGTTGACAGACCCAGCCCTGTTCCTTTTCCGGGCGGTTTCGTCGTGAAGAACGGCTCAAAAATCTTCGCCATGATGTCCGGAGTCATTCCGGTTCCGGTGTCGGACACCGCTATCATGACGTAATCGCCCGGCGTCACCGAAGGGTTCTGCCGTGCGTAATCGTCATCCAGATTTTGATTGCTGGTCGCGATCGTCAGGCTGCCGCCTCTCGGCATGGCGTCGCGCGCGTTCGTCGCCAGATTGAACAGGCACGTTTCAAGTTGCGAACGGTCCGCGATAACTGGCCACAGATCCGGCGCGGTTTTCAGCACGATCGCGATTTCCTCACCCAATACCCGCGACAACAAACGGTGCATGCCGGAGACCTGCTCGTTGACATCGATCCGGGTGGGATGCAGGGCCTGGCGGCGCGCGAACGCCAGCAGATTCCGGATCAGGTCCGCCCCGCTCTCGGCGGCGCTCTTGGCCTCCAGGACGAACGGTTTCAGGTGGTCGGTGTCGGCCATTTCCGTCTGAACGAAATCCAGGCTCAGGATAATGGCGCCCAGAAGGTTGTTGAAATCATGCGCCATGCCGCCGGTCAGGCCGCCGATCGCTTCCATCTTGGTCGCGTGCCGCAGCACTTCCTCGGCTTGTTTGCTGGCGGTGATGTCGCGTGAGGTGGCGACACGATAGAGTGGATGGCCCTTGGCATCGTGCACCGTGACCACATCGAACGCCGCGAGAAAGGTCGAGCCGTCCTTCCGCCGCCGCCGCACATCGAACGTCACATGGCCCGTTCGATCCGCCTCGGCGTAGAGCGAGGCGACCCGCGGCATTTCGTCCTCCGGAAAAAACATCGACGTCGGCATGCCGGCCACTTCGTGCGGTTCCCAGCCGTGCATCTCAGCCCAGACTTTGTTAACGAATCTCAATGAGCGGGATTTCGGATCGGTGATGGTGAGGCCCACCGCGGCATGCGTGAAAGCGTCGGCCCATACCCGCGCTTCACCGTCGCCAAACGGACGGTTCTCGAAGCCCGTGCGCTGTTGTCGGCTGTCCGCCAGCGCCTGACCAAAGGCCTCGCGTTCGCGGATCGTGACGACGGTCTGGACCAGACCGTCGGTGGTGACGGAGGCGATCAGGACATCGACCGGGAATTCCGAGGCATCGATACGCAAAGCGAGCAGGTCTTTGAATTCGGCCTTGGGCGACGCGAGCAGCAAGGCGACACGCGCGCCCAGACGTGACGGGAAAAGCGCTTCGACCGGAGTTCCGATCAGCGCCAGCTTCGGTTTGCCGAACATATCCGCCACGCGTGGATTAGCGTCGGTGATCCGTCCGCGCGCGTCGGTCAGGAGGATCGCGTCGGGGTGAGCCTCAAAAACCTCCTTCAACGATTGGATGCCGCCGCGAAAGCGCGCCACCGCCTTTCGCGTGAACCCGATGGCCAGGATCATCACGCTCGCGGCGATGGCCAACAGGCCCAGGTCGTACGCCCGGTAAATGCTGTCCCAGCGGAACGAAAACCCTGGTCCCGGGTCGAAATACCATGCACACGGCAAACTGATGGCGAGCGAGAAAAATCCCGCGCCGATGCCGCAAACCATCGCGGTCGCGATGACCGCGAGAAACAGCAGCGCCAGAGGTACGCCCGCCGGCAAGGGCGCGATCGCCAGGCATGGCGCCACCGCGATGGCGACGAACACCGGCGCCAACAAATAGGCACTGAGTGTTCCTGGGCCGATCCGGTGCGATACAATATTGAGGTTCTTAGGCGATGACATGATTCATGGTCGGATTTTGGATGTCGAAAGTCAATCATATCAAAGACGTGGCGCGATCAGGATCCCTGGGCTGGGACCCTGACCGGAGGCACTCCGGTCGCGAGGTGACAGGACCGGGTCCCCATGCCACAACCCGGACCAGGAACGGAAAGGCCTTCAACCATGGCTGAACGACCTTACGTCATCGCGCTGGAAGAACACTTCCAGGATCCGGAACTCGGCGCGCTGTACGCCCCGCTGGATGCCAACGCGGCGGCGCATGTGCGCGAGCGGCTGGAGAGCTTTGGCGATACGCGGCTGAAGGAAATGGACGCGGCGGGGATCGACTTTCAGGTCATCTCGCATTCCGCGCCGTCGGTACAGAAACTGGACGTGGAGAGCGCGGTGCGCATGGCGCCGCTGGTGAACGACCGGTTGCACGCGGCGATCGGTTTGCATCCCACACGTTTCGGCGGCTTCGCGACGATCGCCACGCCGGATCCGAAGGCGGCGGCGGACGAGTTGGAACGCGCGGTGACGAAGCTCGGTTTCAAGGGCGCGATGATCCACGGGCTGACCAATGGCCGTTTTCATGACGAACCGTTCTTCTGGCCGATCTTCGAACGCGCCGAGGCGTTGGACGTGCCGATTTATTTTCATCCGGCGGTGCCGTCGCCGGCGGTGATCGAGGCTTACTACAAAGAGTATATCGAGAAGTATCCGATCATCCTACGCGCCGCCTGGGGTTTTACGGTGGAAACGGCGACTCAGGGGCTGCGGCTGGTGCTGTCGGGCGTGTTCGATAAATACCCTCGGCTTAAAGTGATATTCGGACATCTGGGCGAGGGTCTGCCGTTCCTGCAATGGCGCATTAACATGACGATGGCGCGCGACAACCAAAGTGGTCGCGGATTCCGGGAAGTGTTCAGCGAGCATTTTTATGTCACCACCAGCGGCTTTTGGTCCGACCCGGCGTTGTTGCTGTGCGTGCAGGAACTGGGGGTCGATCACATCCTGTTCTCGGTCGACTGGCCGTTCGCGCCGAACCAGCCGGCGACGGAATGGCTGCATCGGATTCCGTTCAGCGCCGACGACCGGGCGAAAATCGCCAGCGGCAACGCCAAACGTTTGCTGAAGCTCTGAATGGACCCGTTTCTGCTGCCCGAGGAACCGTCGGCCAAAGCGGCCATCGCCGTGATCGCCGAGGACCTGGAGCTGTTCGATGATTGGATGGACCGGTATCAGTTCATCATCGAAATGGGCCGCAAGCTGCCGCCGTTCCCCGAGGAATGGGCCAATGACTCGCACCGCGTGCCCGGCTGTCAGAGCCGGGTGTGGATGGAGGCGGTGTTTCGCGACGGGTCGTTGTTCTTCGCGGGCGCCTCGGACGCGGCGATCGTTTCGGGGCTGATCGCACTATTGTTGCGCGTCTATTCCGGCCGCTCGCCGGAGGAAATCATCGATACCGACCCGGTGTTTCTGAAAGACCTCGGGCTGCTGGAGGCGCTGTCGACCAATCGCGGCAACGGGATCGCGGCGATGGCGCGCAAGGTGCGGGAGATCGCGGCGCTGCACCGCGCCGGTTGACATGACCCCAGGCTTCCGGGTCGGGCAGTTCATGGCCGCGGTGTTCACCGTGACGGCGGTCAGCGCGTTCATGCCGCTGTGGTTCGCCGACCGCGGCCTCAGCGCCGCTTCCATCGGCCAGATCCTGGGCTTTGCCTCGCTGTTCCGCGTGCTGTCCGGACCGGGCTGGGGCACGCTGGCGGATCAGGTCGGGCGGCGGCGCCCGGTGATGACGGTCGCGGCGATCGTGGCGACGGCGATGAGCCTCAGTTACGTCCCTTTGCACGGCTTCACGCCGATCCTGATGGTGGCGGCGCTGCAGGGCATCGCTGCCTCGGCGTTGGGGCCACTGGCCGACTCGCTGGCGCTGGCGTTGATGCGCGAGGGAAAACTGGAATACGGGCCGGTGCGCTCGGCCGGGTCGGTCGCCTACATGGTGATGACCGCCGCCGTGGGGCAGGTGCTGGCGCATCTCGGGGCGGCGCTGGTGCCGTGGCTACAGGCGGCGGGCTATGCCGTCGCGGCGGTGTTCGCGCGGCTGCTGCCGGAGGCCGCGACGCCACCCGCCGCGCCACACGTGCTCGGCGGCTGGGGGTTGTTCCGGTTGCCGGCGTTTCGGCTGACGGTGGCGTGCACGGCGCTGATCCAGGGCTCGCACGCGGCGTATTACGGGTTCGCCGCGATTTACTGGCGGTCGCAGGGCATTGGCGACGGCACGATCGGGTTGTTGTTCGCCGAGGGGATCATCGCCGAGGTGTTGCTGTTCCTGCGCGGGCGCCGATTGGTGGAGTTTCTGGGGCCGTCGGGGCTGACCGCCTGCGCCGCCTCGGCCGCCGTGGTGCGCTGGACGGTGACGGCCTTCGCTCCGCCGCTGCCGGTGCTGGCGGTGGTGCAGTTGCTGCACGCGGCGACGTTCGCGATGCAGCATCTGGCGGCGATGATGTTGCTGAGCCGGACCATTCCGCCCGCGCGCTCGGCCACCGCGCAGGCGTTGCACTCGGCTCTGGGCCAGGGCGTGCCGAATGGGGTGATGATGCTGGTGACCGGGGTGTTGTACGCGCGGTTCGGCGGCAAGGCGTTTCTGGCGATGGCGGTGCTTGCTGGATTGGCGCTGGGACTGGTGGCGCCGTTGCGGCGGATCGCCACATCGGAGGCCGGCGTGCGATGACGCGATCCGGACGGATCGGTCACGCCGCGTCCGCTATCGGCTCCCGCATCGCCGCCAGCATCGCCTCGGAAAGGATGCCATAGGCTTCGGCCCATGCGTCGCGCGCCTCGGCCGTGAATGCGGCGCCCAGTACGTCGTCCAGGATGGTGAGCAAGGTCGCGCCGACCAGCAGGAAATGATGCGATTCCACGCCGTACCCGGCGTGGCGCCGGCCGAGCGCCTGAATGTTCCCAAGGATCGGGCCAAGATCGTCGAGCGACCGCACCACCATGGTCAGCGCCGCCATGAGATGGCCGGCCTGGGTCCGAATGTCGCCACGGAACAGCATCCGCGCCGACGGGTCGGTGGCGAACAGGCGATCGTAAAAGGACAGGCCGATTCGTTCGGCATCCGGCGCGATCCGATCGAAGCCGTCGCGGATCAGAGCGATCTGGGTTGGGGTCATGATTTGCTACTCCTGTCGATGCCCGTGCAGGCGGGATGATCGTTTTGTTGTCATCAGGCGACGACCAACAATGGACGAGTCGCCTGACGAACCGACCTTTATCGTCATCCCCGGGCTCGACCCGGGGACCCATCCAGGCACCGTGCGTTAATTGGTCCCCGGGTCGAGCCCGGGGATGACGGGGGTGGGACCAGGGATGACCAGGGTGGTAACCTGACCCGACGCGATAATTGTCGGGCGTGGCCCTGGATGGCCGTCATAATCGCCGCGCTGCTTCAGCGTCCGAACGAGCGAACATAGATCAGCGCGCCGGCCGCCTGTTCATCGCAGCCGTCGCCGACATGGTCCGCCAGAGCCGGGCAGGTTTCGCGCAAGGCGTCGTTGCTCAGTACGTCGGGCAACCTTGTATGACGGACACAGACCGCGCCTTCCGGACTGAACGCCGCTTCCAGCGTCATGCCCGGGGCCGGTTCGTCCTTTTGGATGCCGATGTTGTCGAACAGGTCGATCGGCGTACCGTTCCGGGTGCGGCCGATGCCGTCGCCGCAATAATCCGCGCGCACCATGCGCACGCAGGCCTGGTANNCGAAACGAATGCACTTGCCCTCGGCACCGCCGGTGCAGGTGATCAAATACCGGCCGGGCGCATCGACGTGTCGCATGGTGCCGGTGAACATTCCGGCGAGCGGAAATGCCTGTCGCCGCCCATCCGGGCCCGCCTGACAAACATTTTGCCATTGCCCGTCGGTGCCGTTGCGCTCGGATAACGTATACAGCATGACCTCGCCGGCCGGATCGGTGGGATCGGGTTCCACCGCGTCGATGCGAAGGAAGCGCCGCGCGCCGCCGTCGCCCATGGCGAGCACGGTGCCGGGCAGCCGCTCCTGGGGCAGAGCGGTACCGTCGGCGGCCACGATGCGGAATT
>PLSZ01000654.1:8277-8486 GCA_003164305.1 Acetobacteraceae bacterium | reverse complement strand
AGGCCGAGGCCGCCGAAACCGGCTTCACCTTCGCGCAGGTCAGCGACAGTCATCTGGGATTCGATAAGCCGCTGAACGCCAACGTCACCGGAACGTTCCAGGAAGCGCTGGATCGCTGCACCGGCATGGCCGACAAGCCCGCCTTCCTGATCCACACTGGCGACATCACGCATCTCTCGACTCCGGCGCAATTCGACACCGGCGCGCAA
>PLSZ01000654.1:3911-8243 GCA_003164305.1 Acetobacteraceae bacterium | reverse complement strand
TTTCATCGGCCTCGTCAACGTGGTGAACCTGCAAGGCGCCGGTCTGGGCGATCTGGGCAAAGCCCAACTGGAATGGCTCGAAAAAGACGTCAAAGGCCTGTCCGCGAGCACGCCCATCGTGGTGTTCGCCCATGTTCCGTTGTGGATCGTCTATCAGGATTGGGGCTGGGGCACCTCCGACGGCGCGCAGGCGCTGACGTACTTGAAACGGTTCGGCTCCGTCACGGTGCTGAACGGCCACATCCATCAGGTCATGCAGAAGGTCGAGGGCCACGTCGCCTTCCACACCGCCCGTTCCACCGCCTTCCCGCAAGGCGTCCCCGGCGTCGCCAAGGCGCCCGGCCCGATGCCGGTGCCGCCCGGCGAACTGAAGACCTACCTCGGCACCGCCAAGGTCACGCTGGTGACGGCGAAAGCCCCGCTCGCCATCGTCGATACACCCCTCGCCGGCTAACGGAGACCGTCATGTTCGAGCGTTTCAAACCGGGCGTGCTCGCCCGGAGGCTCCTGCTGTGCGCGCTGCTCGGCGCGCCGGTCGTTCCGCTGGTGGCATGGTCGGACGAAGGCGTCCAGATCGGCATCGACAACTTCAAATTCAACCCGAACCCGCTGACGATCGCCAAGGGCACCGAGGTGACCTGGACCAATCACGACGATATCCCGCACAGCATCGTGCTGAACGCGTTGGGCGTGCATTCGAAAGCGATGGATACCGACGGCACGTTTGCTTATAAGTTCGATAAGAGCGGAACGTTCTTTTACGTCTGCGGCCTGCATCCGTTCATGCAGTCCAAGGTGATCGTGAAATAAACGCCGAGCGCCCGATGGGACCCCGCCCCGGCCTGTTTCTCACCCAACCGCCGTCATCTCCCGGGCTCGTGCCGCGGGAGATGACCGGACGCGCTTCGCTGTCAAAACAACGCCTCCGCGCGAACGGTTACGCCTTCCGCCCGACGCTGAACGCCCCGGTCCCGTAAACGAACACCTGCAAGAACCCGCCCGCCATGCACAGGTTCTTGGCGAAATGGATCATGTTGTTGGCATCCCCCGGATGATAATGCGCGACCAGAGCCGTGGCCACGCACCAAACCGCCAGGATCAAAGCCGATGCCTTGCCCTGCCAACCGATCAGGAACGCGATCCCCACGCCGAGCTCCACGAACACGCTCACCGCGTAGGCGACCCCCGGCAACGGCAGCCCGTAATGCGCCATCATCCCCATCGCGCCGGACGGGTTCAGCGCTTTATTGATACCGCCGTGTATCATGATGTAGGCCATCAGGACGCGGCTCAGCAGGATCACCCACGCCATGGCCGCGTCAGCCCACGATCTCGATACCGGCGAAGAAGAACGCGATCTCGGTCGCCGCGTTTTCCGCGCTGTCCGAGCCGTGCACGGAATTCGCCTCGATGCTTTCGGCGAACTCGGCGCGAATGGTGCCCGCGGCTGCCTTCTTCGGGTCGGTGGCGCCCATCGTGTCGCGGTTCTTCAGCACCGCGTTCTCGCCCTCCAGCACCTGAGCCACCACCGGACCGGAGGTCATGANNGCTTCTGCGCGACGATGCGCAGCCCGGCCGCCTCCAGCACGGCATTGACCTTGCCGGTCAGGTTCCGCCGTGTCGCATCCGGCTTGATGATGGACAGGGTACGCTCGATCGCCATGGTCGCTCCTTGAGGCACGCCGCGCCGGAGAACCGGGCGCGAGGGGAATGGTTGCTGGCGCGGCGTGTAGACGCTTCGGCCTCCCGTCCGCAAGGGCGGACCTGGGGCGCCGCTCCGCCGGACGCGGACACTTTGATTGCGAACCAGGATCATGAGGACTAAGCGATGCCGGTGACCGCCTTCCTGCTGCGACTCTCGGACTGGTTGCCGGGCCCGCTGCGTACCCACGCCTCGGAGGCGCGGATCCGCCTGCTCGTCCAATTCGGTATGTTCGGTCTGGTCGGACTGATCGGCTTCGTCATCGACACCGCGACAGTCTACGGCCTGCGCCACGCCGTGGGCTTGTATGTCGCGGGAATCGCCGCGTATTTCACCGCCGCCACCGGCACCTGGTTCTTCAACCGGCTGTGGACCTTCCGCCACATCGTCAGCACTGACTCCTGGCACGTGCAATGGCGCCGGTTTCTCGCCGCCAATCTGACCGGGTTCGTGATCAACCGAGGCGTCTACGCGCTGCTCGTCACCTTCGTCGATCTGGCCGCGCGCCAACCCGTCATCGCGGTGTTCGCGGGAGCGCTGGCCGGCATGACATTGAACTTTAACCTGTCCCGCAAGATGGTCTTTCGCTAAGGCCGCTTCGTTGTGAGCTCGCGCGGGCCCCGGCCGCGTTCATGAAAAAATAACGGCCCGCGTACACCCGCGTTTAACATTTATGGTTTCTTCATCATTTCAGACGCAAATGACCGCACGGACAACAGAATCCCCGGTGGTCCCATGCTTGATCTGCCTTTCGCCAACAAAGAACGCACCTTCGACGGCCTCGGTCTGCCCAAGGGCGAAGAACCACTCTACGAATTCGCCTGGCACCCGCGATTGATGCTGCTGCCGGTCCGGCAGATGGACTTCAAGGGCCGCACGATGAAACGGGCGGTCGATGTCGGTCTCTCCCTCGGCGTGCTGATCGTCTTCGCGTTCCCCGCGTTGCTACTGATGCTGGCGATCCGGCTGGAAAGCCGCGGCCCGGTTTTGTTTCGGCAGCAACGCATCGGCCTGCTGGGGCGCCAGTTCACCACCCTGAAATTTCGCACGATGGTCGCGCACGCCGACGAGGGCGGCATCGTCACCCAGGCAACCCGCGACGACCCGCGGGTCACGCGATTGGGCCATTGGTTGCGGCGTTATTCGGTGGACGAGTTCCCGCAGTTCATCAATGTTCTGCGCGGGGACATGTCGATCGTCGGACCGCGGCCGCATGCGCCCGGCACCCGAGCGGGCGGCCATTTGTTCGAAGAAATCACCGAAAGCTACGCCAATCGTCACTCCGTCAAACCCGGCCTGACCGGTCTCGCGCAGGTGCGCGGCTGGCGCGGCGAAACCGATACCGAAGACAAGTTTTATAACCGCATCGACTGCGATTTCGAGTACATCGCCCATTGGTCGATCGGCCTCGACCTCGCGATCATCTGGCGCACCGCCTGCTCGGTATCGCGCATGGGTAACGCGTATTAAGGGTGCCAATCCGTCATGCCCGAAACAATCGAACGCCCGCTCGTCGCGCTCAGCCCGCTCATCGCGCTGAGCCCACCGCCGCGCCTGACCAAATTCGCGCGGCCCCGACCCGCCATTGCCGTGCTGATCCCCTGCTTCAATGAGGCATCCTCGATCGGCCACGTCGTCGGCGATTTTCGCGCGGCGCTGCCGGATGCGACGATCTACGTCTATGACAACAACTCCACCGATCGAACGGTGTCATGCGCGCGCGCCGCGGGGGCGGTGGTGCGGTCGGAGACTCTGCAAGGCAAAGGCCACGTGATCCGCCGCATGTTCGCGGATATCGAGGCCGATGTTTATGTTCTGGTCGATGGTGACGACACCTATGACGCAAGCGTCGCGCCGGTGATGGCCGATGTGCTGCTGGATCGCCGGCTCGACATGGTCAGCGCCGCCCGCGACACGCCCGAGGCCGATGCTTACCGTCTCGGCCATCAGGTCGGCAACGCGATCCTCAGCGGCATGGTGCGGCACGCGTTCGGCGGCGGCATCGACGACATGCTCTCCGGCTACCGCGTGTTCAGCCGCCGCTTCGTCAAGTCGTTTCCCGCTTTGTCCAGCGGCTTCGAGACCGAAACGGAATTCACCGTGCACGCTTTGGCGCTGCACATGCCGGTGGCCGAGTTGCGCGCGCCCTACCGCGGGCGGGCGCCAGGCTCGCACTCCAAACTCAATACGATCGCCGACGGATTTCGCATCCTGCGAGAGATCGTGACCCTGATCGAGCATGAGCGGCCGCTGCCGTTCTTCTCCCTCGTCATGGTGTTCTGGTTGACCGCCGCGCTGGTACTCGGGTTGCCGGTGATCGTCACATTCCTGCACACCGGCCTGGTCGAGCGGCTGCCCACCGCCGTGCTCTCAGCCAGCATGGTGCTGCTCGCGTCGCTCTCACTGGGCTGCGGCCTGATCCTGGACTCCGTCGCCCGCGGCCGCAAGGAACTGAAGCGGCTGCATTATTTGTCGATCCCAGCACCGCCGGGTCCCTGAGCGATGCGTCTTCCCGTGGCGGACTCCGATCGGGTTGCAGCGGAGAACACAGCCCTGATCCAACCATCATGGCACGCCCGCTCCCCGTCATGGCCGGGCCCCGATTCGGCCACCTGTCGCCGCGCGATGTG
>PLSZ01000654.1:0-3813 GCA_003164305.1 Acetobacteraceae bacterium | reverse complement strand
CTTGATGCCTATGGGGTCGAGCCCGGCGATGACGAAGAGGGGAGCGAACCAGACCGTGACGGTTAAGCAATGACCAACCACACCATACGTCCTCCTGGCATGCGCCACATCGCCGGCGCGGAACAGCCGCCGTCGCCGGATTACGATGTTGACGTGGTGATCCTCGCCCTCGACCGCGCCGAGGAAACCGCCGCCGCGATCCGCTCCGCCCTGGCACAGACCGGCGTGTCCCGCCATGTCGTCGTCGTCGATCAGGGATCGCGGCCCGAGGCGCTGGCGCTGCTGGCCGAAACGATCCGCGACCGCGACGATGCCACTCTGGTCGCGCTGGATTACAATTACGGCGTGCCCGGCGGGCGCAACGTGGGAACCAGCATCGGCTTTGGGCGCATTATCGTCGGCCTGGACAACGACGCCGCGTTCGATCGGCCCGAGACGCTGGCCCGCATGAAAGCAGCGTTCGACGCCGACCCGGATCTGGGCGCGCTCGGTTGCCGTATCGTGATCGATCAGACCGGCCGCGACGATGTGTTGTCCTGGGGATATCCGGCCGCGTTGATCCCCCGCGCCGCCGAGACCTTCGAATCCGCGACCTTCGTCGGTGCCGGTCATGCCATCCGGCGCGAAGCCTGGGACGATGCCGGCGGTTACGACCCCGACCTGTTCTTCTGCTGGGAGGAATACGACTTCTGCCTGCGCGCCATCGCCCATTTCTGGCGCGTCCGCTACCGCGGCGATCTGGTGATCCGCCACAAGGTCTCCCCGGAACGCCGCGTCAGTTGGACCGGCGACCGCTGGTTTCATTACGTGCGCAACCGTATCTACATCGGGCGCAAAAGCGGCCAATCGTGGTTCGAACTCGCTCCACGCATGCTGGGATACTGCCTGAAAGCCGCCCGCAACGGCTGCCTGCGGGAGACACCGCGGGCGCTCTGGGCCGCGGTGCGAATGGCCCAGGGTGTGACGCATACGCCGCTGCCGCCGGTCGCGCGAGACTACCTGTACCGTACCGATCTCGCCTGGCGCGGCGGGTGGCTGACGCGCCTGCGCCGCGAAGTGCTCGCGTCCCTGCCGGGAACCGGTCAGGCCACCGAAGCGTCGATCCGCGCGATCACCTCGGGCGAGGGCGGCCCCGCCTCGGCCGCCGTGACACATTCGGCGAGTTCCTGACGGTTCTTGACGCCCAACACCAGCGTATCGATCGGCAGCGACAAAGCGTACCGGTGCGCCAGGATCGCCGGGTTCTCCCCCAGTTCGCCGCACAGCGCGCGGAACCCGGTGGCGCGCGCGTAATCCAGCATCTCCGGATGATCCACCGGCAGCGCCCGGTCGATCATGTCGGTCAACGCGCCGGCCTGCACCGCGCGGATCCCCATCACCGCGACCCCATTCGCCCGCGCCGCCGCCATGATTTCCCGCGGTTTCGCCGGCCCATCGAAAAACTTCAGACCGCCCGGCGAATCCAGCAAATTGGCGATCACCTGCACCGCCGAGGGCTTCGGCGCCTCCGCCAACACCGTCAGAATCGCGTCGGGATGGCCGATCCCGGTCACCCCCCAGGCGCCGATCAGCCCCTCCGTCACGAATTTCTCGAACAACGGCCGGATCGTGTCCTGAAACACCTCCAGCGGCACGAACCGCGTGGTATCGACCCGCCGCCACATCGGATTGCCACGCGGCACGATGTTGGAGTGCAGGAAGAACACATCCAGCCGGTCCAGTTGCGTCAGCCGCAGACTGGCCTCGATCGATTGCCGCAGAATGCGCTCGATCCGGTCCGGTGCCGGGTTGCCCAGATTGCACTTGCTGGTGACGCGAATGCCCGAGGGCAACCGGCCGCCGAACGCCTCCCCCACCACCTGCTCCGCCTTCCCGTCGCCATAGCGCGGCGCGAGGTCGATCAGCGTGATCCCGGCATCCACCGCGGCCTTGACCGTGGCAACGCATTCCTCCCGCGTCGTGGCGCCCCAGAGCTGGCCCAGACCGCCGCCGCCCAACGTCAGGATGGAGACAGGGGCCAAAGGTCCAAAAGTGTGGGTTTTCATCGCGATCGTCCCTCCGCTATCGCCCCATCATCCGCGATGTCAGGCTGTCTGACCACGCCCAGGGGAATGGATGCATGCTCGTCACGTTGGTCGCCTTGCTCGCCGCCGCCACCATCGCCGTGCCGTTGACTCGCCGTTCCGGACTGGGAAGCGTTCTCGGCTATTTGATCGCCGGCCTGGTCATCGGTCCCTCCGGCCTCCGCCTTGTCACCGACGTCGAGCAAATCTCCAACGTCGCATCCCTGGGCGTCGTGATGTTGCTATTCCTGATCGGGCTGGAACTGCGCCCGCGCCGCCTTTGGATCATGCGCCGTTCGGTCTTCGGTTTAGGGTCCGCCCAGGTGGTGGTGACCGGCGCGGCGTTGGCCGGCTGCGCGTTGGCGGCGGGCGTGCCGCTGCCCGGAGCCACCGTCCTTGGCGTCGGCCTCGCTTTGTCCTCCACCGCCATCGTGTTGCCGTTGCTGGGGGAGCGAGACCTGCTGACCACCGCCGCCGGCCGCGATGCCTTCGCCGTGCTGCTGTTTCAGGATCTGGCGTTCATTCCGCTGGTGGCGCTGGTCCCGTTGCTGGCCGGCGGCCACCCGATGACCGGCGCTCTGCCGTGGCTCCAGGTCGGCGAAGGCGTCGCCGCGATCCTGCTGATCCTGGCGGGCGGCCGCTTCCTGATGAAGCCGCTGTTCCGCGCCATCGGCGGCGCCAGTTCGCCCGAGTTGTTCACCACCACGGCCTTGCTGATCGTCACCGGCACCGCCCTGCTCGCCTCCGCCGCCGGTCTGTCCCCTTCACTGGGCGCGTTCCTGGCCGGCGTGATGCTGTCGGACTCGGAATACCGCCACGAACTGCAAGCCGACATCGCGCCGTTCGAGAACACCTTGCTCGGCTTCTTCTTCATCTCCGTCGGAATGTCCGCCGATTTGCACGCCGCCGTGGCGCGTCCCGCGATCCTGGCCGAGACCACCCTTGTGCTGCTGCTGATCAAAGCCGCGATCGCCTTCGCGCTGGCTCGCGTGGCGAGGTGCGACCTGTCCAACGCCATCCGTTTCAGCCTGGCGCTGCCGCAGGCCAGCGAGTTCAGCTTCGTGCTGCTCGGCGCGGCGGTCGCGGTCGGTGCGTTGTCGCCCGATCTCGCCGCGTTGGCCACGTTGATTTGCGCCGCGTCGATGCTGGCCACGCCGATCCTGTTCGCGCTGTCCGAACGCTTTCTGATTCCACGTCTGCGCCGCGTGCCCGAGCCGGTCTTCGACACCATCGAACCATCCGAGGCGCCGGTCATCATCGCCGGTTTCGGCCGCATGGGTCAGATCGTCGGACGCATTTTGCGGCTGCACGGCATCGCCTTCACCGCGTTGGACCAGGACCCCGGCCAGATCGATGTGGTGCGCCGCTTCGGCAACAAAGTTTATTACGGCGACGCGGCGCGGCCCGATGTGCTGCGCGCCGCCGGAGCGGACCACGCGAAACTGCTGGTTGTCGCGCTCGACGATGCGGAGCGCACGTTGCGCACCGTCGAAACCGCCAAACGCAACCATCCGAACCTGACCGTGCTGGCTCGCGCGCGCAACCGCTACCAGTCGCACTTGCTGATGGACCGGGATGTCGACGGCCTGGTGCGCGACACGTTTTATTCCAGTCTGCGTCTGGCCGAAATGACTCTGATCGGGTTGGGCATTTCCGAGGAAGCAGCCGCCCGCGGCGTCGCCTTCTTCCGCGAGCATGACGAGGCAAACCTGTTGGCGTCTCATGCCTTCTACCGCGACGAGGCGAAGCT
>PLSZ01000460.1 GCA_003164305.1 Acetobacteraceae bacterium | reverse complement strand
GGACCATCGGCACGAACACACCGGGAGAGAGCGATTTTGGGCACACCGATGGTCCGGTCGAGCCGGACCATGACGATCAATGAACGATGTCGTTCAATCCGCGACGCTATTTTAGCGCTCATGGGGTTGAGCCCGGGGAGGACGACGCGGGGCCCGGTGATGACGACGAACGCAGACTTTCGACCCACCGGTAGAAGCTCCCTACAACGCCTCCGCGGGCCGGCGAACCGCCCGATGCGCGGGCCGCCCGGCGCGCTTCTTCGGCGCCGGGCGCGGCGACATGCCCGTCAGCAACTCGATCTTCGCCATGTATGCCGCCAGATAATCGTCCATCGACAAATGCCGTTCGGCGTATTTCCGCGCGCCGGTGCGCAATTTCTCGTCCAGCTTCTTGTCTTCCAGGACCGACATCACGGAATCGGCGATGCCGCGCGGATCGAAGAACGACGTCAGCAGTCCGGTGCGTCCATGCGAGATAAACTCCCGCACCGGCTCAGTATCGCTTCCGACGATCGCGCAGCCGGTCGCCAGCGCCTCGCGCAACGACCACGACGCGACGAATGGATAGGTCAGATACACATGCGCGTCCGACCGGCGCAGCAACGACAGATAGAGCGAGTAATCGATCCGGCCCGGAAATGAAATCCGCGATGGGTCGATCTGATCGGCGACCTCACGCATGAAAGTCTCGCGCCAGGTGGTGCCCTGAGGCGCCGGCACGCCGTAACTGACGCCATCGCCGCCCAACATGACGACTTTGAGGTTCTTTCGAGCTCGCAACAGATGCGGCAGCGCCCGGATCATCGAGTGTACGCCGCGATACGGCTCCAGATCGCGCGACACGTAGGTCACCAGGGCATCGTTGCGGCGGATCGTCATGTCGCCGATTTTCAGCGTCGCGTGACGCGCTTTCTCGTCCGGCGCGCAAACGTCGAGGGAAACTCCTTCCCACAGCAGATCGATCCGCGACTGGGCCCAATCCGGGTAGGTCGATAACTGCCAACGGGTTGGCGTGACGCCGCGCGCGTCGAGGTTCAACGCGATGTGGTTGATCGCGTTCTTCGCCCGGATGCGCGGATAATCCGCCGGATCGATGGGGAATTCGGGGTCGAAAATTACATCCGCGCCGTCGGTCTGATAATAAAATTCCATGTAGCCGATCATCGGCACACCGGGAAACACATCGCCCAGATTGAGCATTTCTCCCCAACCCTGATGGCCGATGATGATGTCGGGGATAAAACCTAGTTGCTTCAACGAATTCGCGGTGTGCGCGACGATTTCGGCCCGCCGTGTGCCGCCGTCCAGTTCCCGCGCCGCGACATGCGTTTCCGCGGAACTCGGGCGCGGCTTCATGTACGGCACCTTGCGCACGCCGTTGATCACATTGGCGTTGGCTTCGGTGATGAACACGATTTCGTGCGCGTTCATCTCCACCAGATGGCGTACGATGTGGAGGAACTGACCAGGAAAATTCTGGTGGACGAACAGAAATTTCAACGCGCGATCCCAAATGGGGGCGACCGTCAGCCCGGCGGCGGGTCGGCCGCCCGGTTAACGGCGGCCCGAGCGGGCGGGCGATTTCGGCGTCGAAACGCGGCCCGTGCCTGACCGGGCGGCGGCATCGGCGGCGGAAGGATCTGCTTTCGGCACCAACTCGATCAGGAAGGATTCCAGCGCGGCGAGACCGGGCGCTTCGCATGCATTGCCTTCCTCGACCGGGCCGACCGCGCTGCCATCGACGAACGTCGCGGAGTAGCGCGCGGTGTATTCCTTCGCCGCCGCGCCCTTCAGCCGCACATTCAGGCCCAAGAGCGGCAATGCCATGCCGCGGCTGCCGCAGAACTTGCCGTTATCAACCCAGGGCGACAGCCAGCCGCGGCCCAGTACGCCCTGGTACTCGATGTCACCGGGTGCGACCAGGCTTTTGTCGGAAATGCCGAACCCTTCGATCCAGGCGCGGCTGCCGCGCTTGCCGAGCCATTCGCCGAACTGCCCGGGCACATCGCCGGAACCCTGGATATGCGCCATGACATCCGGTTCCCGCATGGGCTGGGCGGGCGCCGCCGCTTCCGGCCCCGCGACCGCCGGATCGCCGGCCAGACGCAGCACCTGTAGGCGCGGCGCGTGTTCGCCCGGTTGGCCCGCCATCTGGTAAATCGTCACCAGCACCTGCGCCGGGCCGTCGGTCACCCGCACCAGAGCGGCGGTGTTGTCCAGCCAGCCGTCTTCGCGAAACGTGCTGATGGAGACGCTATCCGGCCGCCCGGCGATGCCGGGACAGCGCGTGATGCGCACGCCCGGCAAACCGGTCGCGGGATCGGGCGCCTTGCTGCCAGGAGCCGGGAATACGCAATACACTCCCGTCTCCAGCGTCATCAGGTTCGCGGAGACGCGAAGCTCGGTGATGCGTCCGGCGGCGGATGCCGAGGTCTGAGCGGCGTCTGGCGCTGCTTTCTCATCGGCCGTGGTTTGAACCGCGTCGGCAGGAGGCATGCGGAGGTCTCACTTACTTATGGTTGCATCAATGTGGAAGGCTTGTAAGCCGAAGAACGCCGGATCGGAAGAAAAGATCGTCCTCTGGCCGCATTCAATAGCGTATCGTTGATCGCGCCAGCCGGCAGGCCGAGCGGCAGCAGGAAGCCGCGGCCGGTGCGGCGGATGCGCTCGGCGGGCGCCCCGGTATCGAAGGCGGCGACACGCAGGCCGGCGCGCCACAACTCGGTCAGCCCGAGGCACCAGGTTTCCGGCCAGATCGAAGGCAGCAACGCCAACGCGGCGTCCTGCGCCCGGATCAGCGCGATCGCCTCGTCCGGCCGATAGGGGCCGGTGACGAAAACCCGGCCGGTGTCCATCAAACGTTCATCGTTGGTCGTGGTGCCGGCGACGACGAATTCCAGCTCCAGCTTGCGCTTCCTGGCGTCCCGCGCGCAGGCGAGCAGCACGTCGTAGCCTTTGTGCAGGCCGATCGCGCCGGCGATACAGATGCGAACCGTTCCGCTCACGACAGGGATCGGCGGGGGGTCTTCGATCGCCGCGTCGTCCTCATGCGGGATGACGATGGGCGAGAGCCCGGGGAAATGCCGCGCCATGCGCGCCGCGGCGTCATGCGAGGGCGAAACGACCCGCCGCGCCCCGCGCAGGATGGCGTGGGACCGTTGCAGCAGATCGGCGACGCTGATGGGCTCGTGCAGGTAGGTGCCGGCTTTGGCGACGCAGGTCTCGCACACGGAGACGGCGGGTTCGCCACAGTAACGGTTGGCGCGTCCGACCAGGGCGATCCGCGGGCAAAACCAGGCGTAATCGTGCGTGTGCACGTCGTACGGCACGCCAGGCGCCTGGAGGATGCCGAACACCGAGGGGTCGTGGTTGAGGAAATGATGCAGCTCGATTTCGCCCGGATTGGCGACGCGAAGGAGGCGCAGCAAGGCGGCATGCTGCCGCGGCAGTTCGAACCGGGTGCTGGGTTGGCCCTGGGCTTCGGCGATGACGCCGATGGGACCGTCGCCCGCTTTCGTGGGCCGCAGAACGATGACTCGACGGCCGGACGCGGTGTGCGAGGCGATCGCCGTTTGGATGCGCCGTTCCACGCCACCGCCGTCGTCGTGCGTGATCAGGATGACCGCGGTGTGCGACGCGATCGCCGTTTGGATGCGCCGTTCCACGCCGCCGCCGTCATCGTGCGTGATCAGGATGACCGCGGAGGAGGGGGCTCTCGCGAGGTCGGCCGTCGATCCAACACCGTCATCCTCGGGCTCGACCCGAGGATCGGCCAGTCCAGACACCTTGTCCGACTTTTGAATTCCNNGTCGAGTGATCCTCGGGTCGAGCCCGAGGACGACGTTCAACGACCAGGGGCTGACGTTCAACCCCCCGAGGATGACGGTTAACGAACTGGGGCTGACGCCCGGCAGGACGATCAACGACGGCCTCGCCGGCCGGCCTCGCGGACAACTCTCGCCCATCACGGCCTCGCACCCGCCCCGCTCGGGCGCCCGCCGGCAGGTCCTTCCAAGAAATGGCGAACGCACGCGGTTGGGCCAACGGCGCGAGGCTCGGTATGCCCATGGCCGGTTCCGCCATCGCGATGTTGGTTCGCGCGCGGCGGACGGAAACGACTAACCCCGGATCGGCATCAGGGTCGGCCGGACACCATGCCCAACCGCGAAGTCCGCCCTCCCAGGCCTCGACCTCACCCTCGACCCGGCCGATGGCGCGGAGCGAAATCGGACTCCCGATCAAATGCCGATCGCCGATCATCGCCGTGACCGACCGGGACCGCGGCCACGCAGCGGGCAGCGGGAAATCTCCGGATGGCCCACAGGCGAGCGCCGTCCCGTCGATCGACACCGATACCGGGCCCGCGCCCACCGGCCGTACCACCATTTCGCTCGCGCCCGTCATGCCGCACCAACCCGGCGCGCCTGTCTCCCGCGCGATCCGCTCAGCCAGCGCATGCACATCGGGCCGCAACGCATGCCGCGACAGCATATCCGCCAGAGCGTTCCGCGCGGCCAGCCAGTCCCCGGTCAGAAACCCGGCGGTCGCGAGGCCCAGAAACGCGTCCCGCACATCGGCGTGCTCCAGCACCTCACGGAATAATGCCGCCGCCGCCGGATTGTCGTGGCCTAGCGTCGCCGAGGCCAGAACCAGGGCGATCGTGCCATCGGCGGGCGCCAGCCGGTGCGCGCGGTCCAACCAGCGCAGCGCCTCCTTCCGGTCACCCGAGGCTAATCCCCCACGGGCTGATCCCGAACGGGCCAATCCCGCCTGGGCGAACGCCGCCTGGCCGCGCGCGAACGCTTGCTCGACCTGCCGCGTCAGCCGCTGATGTTCGGGGGATTCGTCCTTCGAGGGGCGCGCCATGGGGGCCAGCGGGGGGGGAGGAGTCAGACCTCCTCCGCCACCGCCTCATTCGGCGCCGGCGGCAACGCGGCGAGGTCGGCCTTGGCATCCTGCAGGCCTTGCGCCACCGCGCGCTCCAGCCAGACGCGCGCCGCGGCGGGATTGTGCTCCCCGGCGACGTTGCGCAGCAGGAAGCGGCCCAGCATCATTTGCGCGTAAGGATGGCCGCGCTCGGCGGCGGCCCGATACCAGGTCTGGGCTTTCGCGCGGTCCACCGGCACGTCGTGCCCGCCTCCCAACATGGCGCCGTTCGCGAACATCGCGCCGACATGGCCGGCCTCGGCCGCCTTGTTGAACAAAGCCAGCGCCGCGGGATGATCCTTTGCTCCGCCGGTGCCGTTCAGCAGCATGTCGGCGAGCATCACCTGCGCCTCGATCATGCCCACGTCGGCGGCGCGGGTGACCCAGGCGCGGCCCTCTTCGGCGTTCTTTTCCACGCCGCGGCCTTCGACCAGCATGCGGCCATACCAGTACTGGGCGTTGACCACGCCGTCGGCGGCCCGCCGCAGCCACTGCGCGGCTTTCACGTCGTCGCGGTCGATGCCGACGCCCTCCGCCAGGCACACGCCAAAGTTGAACGCGGCGATCAGGTCGCCGGACTCCGCCGCTTGCTCGAACCATTCGCGGGTCTGCACGGAATCCTGCATGTCGCCGTGGCCCTTGAGTAGCAGATTGCCCAGATCGGCATGCGACGCGGGATCGCCAGCCTGCGCCGCGACCTTGAACAAACGCGCCGCCTCATCCTGGTCGCGCGGCATCCCGGCGCCGGTCAGATGCAGCATGGCCAGCGCGCGGGCCGCGCCTTTGTGGCGGCCCTCCACCGCGCGGCGGAACCACATCGCGGCTTCGGCGTAATTCGGCGGCAACGGGCCGCCCTTGGCGTAAATGTCTCCGACCACGGCCGCCGCCTCGGGATCGCCGGCCAGAGCGGCGCGGCGCAGCCAGGACTCGCCGTCGGTCGGATTGGCCTCGACGCCGATCCCCTTGAGTTCGGCGAACCCCCAGCGCGCCATCGCGGACACGTGCCCCTTGGCCGCCGCCTGCGCGTAATATTTCGCCGCCGCCGGGTGATCCTGCTCCACGCCAACGCCGCGATCGTGCATCATTCCGTAAAGGAACAGCGCCGTCGCGAGGCCCTTTTCCGCCGCCCCGCGCAAGTGCTTCACCAGTTCGGCCTGCACGGCCGGATCGTCGGCGGAGCGCGCCAGCACCAGCGAATAGCCGAGTTGCCCTTGCGGACATCCGGACTCGGCCGAGCGTTTGTACCACTCGTCGGAGGCCGCCTGATCGCGGGTTTCCTCGGGTCCGGAATTCAGGATGAAACCGAGCACGGCCTGCGCCTCGGCGGAACCGCCTTCCGCGGCGCGGCGCGCCCAATGGAGCGCGGTCTGGTAGTCGGGGCCGGCGGTGGTTTGCGCGCCGAACAGCACGGCGGCCCCTGGCCCCGATCCAGGACCCGAGCCGCCGCTCTGCTCGGGACCCATGCCGTTCAGGCAGAGCGTGGCGAGCAGCGCCTGCGCCTCGACGTATCCCTGCGTCGCCGCCTTCTCCAGCCACCGCACCCCATTCCCACGACTGGGCGGTACGCCGGAACCTTCCAGGTAACACCGGCCGATGCGGAACTCGGCCTCGGCGACACCGGCTCGCGCCGCACGGCTGAGGAGGGGAAACGCCCTGCGGCGCTCCCCCTTATCGGTCAATCGCACCGCCCGCCGCAACGCGGCGGAGGCGGAGAATGGCGTCAGAAATGCGTCGAACAAGCCCATTCAGCCCTCAAGACCAACGTCCCATCGCGAAGATCGCCCGATTGCCCAACCCGCCGCGCGCCCCGCGATGACTCTCCACGCGGTCTCCCGCGATCACCAGGGTCAAGCCGTCGAAGCGAGAGCCTCCCCCCAATCGTCATCCTCGGGCTCGACCCGAGGATCGGCCCGCTCCGGCACATTGCCCGACTTTTGAAGACCTTGGCGTGTCGAGAGATCCTCGGGTCAAGCCCGAGGATGACGGGTAAGGGACCGAGCCCGAGGATGACGGGTATGGGGTCGAGCCCTGTGATGACGTGGAGATTCGCGCGCCTCTCGACTCGTATATCGTTGGACGTCGCCTTACTCACGGTTCCCGCAAACCCTCGTGCACCAACGGCATCGCCCGGCCGAGGAAATACGCCATCACCGTCCGCTTCCCGACCAGCACATCCGCCGTTACCGGCATTCCCGGGCTCAGATGGAAGCCCGCCGGCGTGTCGTGCAGACCAATCTGGTCCAGCGTCACCCGCGCCCGGTACCAAACCGCGCTGCTGACCTGACCCGAGGTCTGGCCTTGCGGGATCGGCACCGCGCCGGACGGGTTCCGTTGTTCATCCTGCGCGTTGAAGCTGTCCGGACTGATGGTCCGCACCACGCCATGCGCCATGCCATACTGCGTGTACGGGAAGGTATCGAACTTGATCGCCACCGTATCGCCGACGTGAACATAGCCATCCTCGCTGCCGGCGATGTTCGCTTCAACCTCCAGCGGCGCGTTCGACGGCACCAGGGTGATGAATTGCTGCCCAGCGGTGAGGACCGTGCCGGGGGAGATGCCGCGGCCAACGGTTAACACCGTCGCGTCCTGGTCGGCCCGAAGTTCCACCAACTGCCGCTTCAACTGCGCCTTGTTGAAGGACTCGCGCGCGTCCGACAGCTTGGCCGCCGATTCCGCCAGTTTTTCCGCCGCGTCGGCGTGCCAGCTTTGGATGTAGCCATTGCGTTCGGCGATCATCGCCGCCAGGTCGCGTTGCGCGCCATTCCCGGCCTGCAGCACCGAGTCCAGGTTACGCTGCATTTCCGCCCGCGTATCCTGCGCCGACAAGGTATTGATCTTGCTGCCGACACCGAGTTTGTCCAACTCGTTACGCATCTTTTCCAGGTTCACGGCGACCCCGAGCCGGTCTTTGTAGCCGACGACGTCGGAGCTTGATTTCGCCACCTGCGCCGACAGACTGTCCGATTTCTGCCGGTAATTCTCCAGCTTGAAGTTATATTCCGACATCCGCTGCGCGTAGATCGCTGCTTCCAACGCCAGATGCGGATCGGAGCCAGCATAGGTGAATGGCCGGTTATCCATCTCCGCCTGCAGACGCTGCACGGTCGCGGAATACGCCGCGACCTGGCTCTTCAACGCCTCCAGGTCGGCGGCGGCGAAGGTCGGATCCAGCCGCGCCAGGATCTGGCCGGCGTGCACCGTGTCGCCTTCGTGTACTTCGATCGAGCGGACGATCGCGGTTTCCAGCGGCTGCACGACGATGGTCGCCGCGCGGCCGACGACCTTACCCTGCGCCGTCACCACCTTATCGACCTTGATCACGGTCATCGCGAGGAAGCACAGGATGACCATGCTGCCGACCGTCCAACTGACGCCACGCGCGATGCGCGGCACCGGCGCGTTGACGATCGCCGTCGAAGGCGACTGATACTCCAGGATAATCGGCAGAGTCGGGTCGCCGCGGTCGGCGACCGTCGTGCTAATCGCCGTGGACGAGGTTTGGGGCAAGCGCGGCATGACGGGGACCTTGTTTATCCATATGACGATTCTGCTGAGCCCAGAGCTGGCGATACACCGTGCAACGCTCCAACAGCGTGGCGTGCGGTGCGATATCCATCACCTTCCCTTTGTCCAGCACCATGATCTGGTCGCAATCGACCAGTGACGAAAGACGGTGCGTGACGATGACCATCGTCCGGCCGCGCGCGATGCGTAGCAGGTTGGCGTTGACCAGCGCCTCGCTTTCCGGATCCAGCGCGCTGGTCGCCTCATCCAGGATCAGGATGCGCGGGTCGGTAATCAAGGCCCGCGCGATCGCCAGCCGCTGTTTTTGACCGCCGGACAGGTTCGGCGAGCCTTCTTCGATGTAGGTTTCGTAGCCGTTCGGCATCCGCTCGATGAATTCCTCGGCGCCGGCGAGACGGGCGGCGCGGATCGCGTCCTCCAGCGTCAGACCGGGCCGGCCGGCCAGGATGTTGTCGCGGATCGAGCCGCGGAACAGGAAGTTATCCTGCAGAACGACACCGAAACTGGACCGCAGATGCCGCAGGTTGATCTCCCGCAGGTCGGCGCTGTCGATCTTCACGAACCCGGTGTATTCCCGGTTGATGCCTTGCAGCAGCCGCGTGATGGTGGATTTGCCGGAGCCCGACCGCCCGACCAGCCCGAGCATGGTGCCCGCCGGAACCGAGAAGCTGACCTTCTCCAGCGCCGGGGTCTTGGTGCCCGAATAGGTGAAGGTGACGTCCTCGAAGCTGATCGCGCCGGCGAATTTCGGCCGTAATCCGCCCGACGCCGCGTCCACTTCCAGCGGCCGGTTCAGCACGTCGGCGGCCTGCGCCATGGCGCCGCCGACCTCTTCCCATTCCTCGATCAGCCGCGCCAACCCAACCAGCGGCTGACTGACGCGCTGCGAGAGCATCATGAACGCGAACAGGCTGCCGACCTGGAAGCCGGTTTCATCGACCAGCGCCAGATAGGCGCCGACCAGGATGATGCCCATCCACATGAACCGCTCGATCGGCGTCACCAGGGTCTGCGGCCAGTTGGCCAGCTTGCTGAACGCCAGACGCCATTTGCCGGCCTCGGCGACGCGCTCGTCCCACAGCGCCTTGCGTTGCGGCTCCAGCGCCAGCGACTTCACGGTCTTGATGCCGAACACCGTCTCACCCAGCGCCGACTGCTTGTCGGTTTCGGCCGCGATGACCCGGCCGAAGACCACGCGCATCGGCCGCAGGTAGGCCAGGATGATCAGCAGCACCATGGTCGAGCAGACCAGCACGATCCAGGCGAGCGTCGGATTGAGCCAGAACAGGAACGGCAGCAGCACCCCGAGCGTGATCAGATCGAGCAGCGTGGTCATCAGCTTGCCGGTGATGAACTGCCGCACCTGATGGATCTGGCTGACTTTATACATCGTCTCGCCGGCCGGGTGGCGTTCGAAGTAATCCAGCGGCAGGCGGATCAAACGGGAGAAAATGTGCAGGTTCAGCTTGGCGTCGGTGCGGACGCCGACCACGGCGATGATCAGCCGCCGGGCGAAGCCGAGCAGCGTCTCATACAGCACCATGATCCCCAGGATCACGCTCATGAGAAACAGCGTGGAGAAGCTGTGATGCGTGATGACCTTGTCGACGATGGACATCACGATCAGCGGCGGCACGATGGTCAGGAAACTCAGTGCCAGCGAGGCGATGAAGAGGTCGCCAAGCGACTTCTTCTCTCCCATCATCATGCGGAACAGCCAGCTCAGGCTGAACGGCGGATCGGCTTCGGCCTGGCCACGCTCGGTGCGCAGCAGGATGGTCTCACCGTTCCAGACCTCGGCCAGCCGCAGTTCATCGACCATGATCGCGGGGTCGGCTTCCGGCGCCCGCGGGTCCTTGAGGCCGACGATCTTGGACTCTGGATTGGCCCCGGTCAGCAGCCCGGCCGTGCCGTCGTTGAACAGCAGCACCACCGGACCGGTGGAACCCAGATGCATCAAATGCCGCCACTTGAGCCGCAGCGCCCGCGACCACATGCCCGCGTTCTTGGCCCAATCGGACAAAGCCGCCGCTCCGGGAACCGTCTCCCCGGGGGCGTTGCGGAATTCGGCCGGATCCAGCTCCAGCCCGAAATAGCGGGCGGCCATCATCATCGCCAGCAAGCGCGGATGAATGGGCGCGCCCCGCGGCGCTCCCTCCGCGGAACCGGCGGTGCCGCCATCCCCGCCGTCGCCTTCGCGCGTCATGCCTTCGGCGGGGTCCGGAACAGGAGCAGGAGCCTGGCGCCCGAGCCAGGATTGGCCAGGCGTGTGTCCTTCAGAAATATCCACGAGCGAACCCTTTAAGAAACCCAACCTCAGGCGGGAGGCGACCCGATTGATCCAAAAAGCAACAACAAGACCCGAACCCCCAACGTAAAGGATCCCGGGTTGCACGATCCCTGCGAACACATCCCCAAACCACCAACCGCCCATGGTGCCATCGCGCCCATGGTGACCGCGAATGGCATGCCATCGCGAATACACTGACATGACGCGATTTGGCATGACGGCGTTCGGCCATGCCCGGAAATCCCGGCCCGTCGTTCGTCGGACCCTCTTTGCCACGCAATGACCAAAAAAATCAACGAATCCTTCAAATCCACTTCCGACGCCCGCCCGCATGGCTTCCGTCGCGGCCCGGAAGGCGGCACGATAGCGCGGGACCGAGACGAAATCGCCTCAACCAGGAAAGGCGCGACAGGACAAGACCATGGACATCCGCGACGCGACCGAGGCCGACATTCCCGAGATCCAGTCGATCTATGCCCACCACGTGCTGACCGGCACCGGCACGTTCGAGGAGGAGCCGCCCTCGGTCGAGGACATGCTGGCGCGGTACCGCCGCATCGTCGATCACGGCTGGCGTTGGCTGGTGGCGACGGATGCGACAGGGGTCCTGGGATATGGGTACTACTCGCAATTCCGCGACCGCACGGCGTACCGGTTCTGCGTCGAGGACAGTATCTACGTGCGGGAGAATGTGCGCGGGCAGGGCGTCGGGAAGGCGCTGGTGGTGGCGCTGATCGATATCTGCACGGAGGCGGGGATGCGGCAGATGATCGCGGTGATCGGAG